>NZ_VZQO01000018.1:0-143927 GCF_014397665.1 Paraburkholderia sp. UCT2 | reverse complement strand
TCACTTACTTCGATCAGCTGGGTGTGCCCCGACTCTCCTAACCTCAACTTCCCGAACCGCCCGGTGCGGACCCGCATGCCGGGTGGTGTGGCAGGGGCGCAGCCTCAGGCTGCCCCCTATGCCGATTGCCCTGAGTATCAGGCAGACCCGACCGTTCGGCCGAATGTTCGATGCCGCTTCGCGACGCTACGATCGTGTGCTTGCCGGATAACGTTGCGGCGCTCGGGGGAGGGGCTTGGATGAATCTTTTCTTCTGGCTGTTGCTGAACCTTGCGGTGCCGATTGCCGCCGTTATCGATCACCGGCAGACCGAGTCCGTGGTTGGCGCGCTATCACGTGGGGCGATAGGCACGTCAATTTTCATGACCTGCCTGGCGGCGCTTCTATCCGCGGCCCTGCACATTTACCTCAATTAGTTTTATTGGATAGTGCAGCTCTTATACTTGTTCTGTCTTGTGGAGGAGCTTATGAAACAATTTATCCTGTCATTGGAAATAGGCAAAAATCACGATCGCATCATGAAGGGCGTGTCGATCTTCAGCATCCTGATTTCCATCGGCATGTTCGCGCTGTTCCTGCCGGCCATTTTCAACAGATAACGCAACGGTTCGCGCGGCTCGCTAGCGCGTCGGTCGTTGTGCCGACGCGAGCGATAACGGATCCCTCGAGCGCCAGCCTCAAACCAACCGCAGCAAACCGTCCAGTCCAACGAAATTGAACGACACGCTGGCTGCTTCCCGCACCACCGGCTTCGCCCGGAATGCAACGGAGAGTCCGGCTTCGGCCATCATTTTCAGGTCGTTCGAGCCGTCGCCCATCGCAATTGCGCGCGACGGTTCGATGCCGAGCGTCGCGCAGGTTTCGCGCAGCGTGCGCGCTTTCACGTCGGCATTGACGATCTCGCCCATCACATTGCCGGTCAGCTTGCCGTCGATGATTTCAAGCGTGTTCGCGCGCGTGAAATCGAGCCCAAGGCGCGTCTTCAGCTTCGCGGTGAAGAACGTGAAGCCGCCCGACACGAGCAGCGTTTTCAGGCCCGCCTGTTTCGCGCCGGCCAGCATGCGTTCGGCGCCCGGCGACAACCGCAGCCGCTCCTCGTACACGCGCTCGAGCGCGCTGGCGTCGAGCCCTTTCAGCAGCGCGACCCGACGAATCAGGCTCTCGTTGAAGTCCTTGATCTCGCCGCGCATCGCAGCCTCGGTGATCGCCGCGACTTCGGCTTTGAGCCCGCAGAAATCGGCGATTTCGTCGATGCACTCGATCGTGATCAGCGTCGAATCCATGTCCATCGCGACGAGGCCGAAGTCGCTCAACTGGCGGCCGGTTTCGACAAACGCGTAGTCGAGTCGATGCGCATAGCAATACGCTTCGACGTCGGCGCGTTGCGCGAGGTTCGCGTCGGCGATGCGAATCGCGTGCTCGTCGATGACGGCGGCGTGCGAGCCGCGTGCGAGCGCGACGAGCGTTTTGTGGTGGTCGGCGGAAAGGGGGGCGACGCTTTGAATGACGAGGTTCATGGACGACCGGTGACGCGGGAAGAAAGAGGCGCGTGGCGCGCGGAAAATCCCGCTATTGTATCGGTTCTGTGCGTTGGCCCGTCGCAGGCGGCTATGCCGGGCTTGCCGTGCGCTCCGGCGGCGTGCGGTTCATACTGGCGCATCGAATCATGTGATGCTGTCGTCGCGTTGGCTGAAGCCGGCGATCGGCGCATCGCCGTAACGGAGCAGGCCGAACGAATACGGTCACACGAACCCACCACCCCACACGGGCGCAACAAGACGCCCCACGGAGACAACGCATGACCCCGGCAACCGCCAGCGAGGCATCCTCCCTTGCCCGCGACTTCGATCTGCGTCATCTGAGCCCGGCGTTCTACGCCGATCCCTATCCGGTCTATCACGCACTGCGCAGCTATGAGCCAATCCGGCGCATGCCCGACGGCTCGCTGTTCCTGACGCGCTTTCGCGACGTGCAGGCGGTCTACCGCGACCCCAAGACCTTCAGCTCCGACAAGACCGTCGAGTTCCGCCCGAAATACGGCGACTCTCTCCTCTACGCGCATCACACCACGAGTCTCGTGTTCAACGATCCGCCGCGCCATACGCGGGTGCGCAAGCTGATCGCCGGCGCGCTGACCGCGCGCGCGATCGCGGCGATGGAGCCCGCGCTGATCCGGCTCGTCGACGGCCTGCTCGATGCGGCCGCGCAGCGCGGGCGTATCGATCTGATCGGCGAATTCGCGTCGGCGATTCCGGTCGAGGTCATCGGCAATCTGCTCGACGTGCCGCACGATGAACGCGCGCCGCTGCGCGACTGGTCGCTCGCGATACTGGGCGCGCTCGAGCCGTCGCTGACCGACGCGCAGTTCGAGCGCGGCAATCGCGCGGTCAGCGAATTCGTCGACTATCTGCGCGGCCTCGTCGCACGACGCCGCCGCGAGCCGGGCGATCCGCAGCACGACGTGCTGACGCGGCTGATCCAGGGGGAGGGGCCGGACGAGCAGCTATCTGAAGCCGAACTGCTGCAGAACTGCATTTTCATCCTGAACGCCGGGCATGAAACGACCACCAACCTGATCGGCAACGGGCTCGTCACGCTGAGCGAGTGGCCTGACGAGCGTGCCGCGCTGCTGCGCGAGCCGGAGTTGATCGGCACCGCGGTCGAGGAGTGCTTGCGCTTCGAGAGTTCGAACCAGCTCGGCAATCGCATGGCCACCGTCGATACCGAGATCGGCGGGGTCGCGCTCGAGCGCGGCACGCCGGTCACGCTGTGCATCGGCGCGGCCAATCGCGATCCCGAGCAGTTTGCCGAGCCGGACCGCTTCGATATCCGCCGCGACCCGAACCGGCATCTCGCGTTCGGGTTCGGGATTCATCAGTGCGCGGGTCTGTCGCTGGCGCGGCTGGAGGCGCGGATTGCGATCGGGCGCTTCGTGCAGCGCTTCCCGGCGTATCGCGTCGATGGTGAGCCGACGCGGGGCGCTCGCGTGCGGTTTCGCGGGTTTGCGTCGGTACCGGTCCTGCTCGAGCCTTTGCGGGCGCCGCGTAGACCGCGCGCACCAGGAAAACCGTAGGTTTTGCCGCCTCGTCGCAAGACTTACAACGCCATGACAGCACGCCGCCGAGCTGAACCGCTCCTGCTTTACGCGTGGCAGCAGTGTCGAGCGCGCCGAAACGCGGGCACGCTTGCTGCTTCGCCTGATATCTCAGGGCCATGGGACAGGGGAGCGCGCGATGGCACACATGATCTGGAGGGGCGCAATCAGTTTCGGGCTCGTCCACGTACCGGTGCAGCTTTATCCGGCGACGCAGTCGGAGAAGGTCGGCTTCAATCTGCTCGACAAGCGCACGATCGATCCGATCGGCTACAAGCAGTTCAACAAGCGGACCGGCAAGGACGTGACCCGCGACAACATCGTGCGCGGCTTCGAGTACGAGAAGGATCGCTACGTCGTGCTGTCGGACGACGAAATCCGCTCGGCGAACCCCGAGTCGACGCAGACGGTCGACATCCTCGCGTTCGTCGACGCCCCCGACATCTCGTTTCTCTATCTCGATACGCCGTATTTCCTGACGCCCGACCGCAAGGGTGAAAAAGTCTATGCGCTATTGCGCGAGGCGATGACGGCGTCGGGCAAGATCGGCGTCGCGAGTGTCGTGCTGCACAACAAGCAGCATCTGGCGGCGCTGATTCCGCTCGGTCCGATGCTCGCGCTGAACACACTGCGGTGGGCCGACGAGGTGCGCAATTTCGACGAATTCAACGTGCCGCCCGAAGGCATGAAGGCGGCCGGCGTGTCGGCGAAAGAACTCGACATGGCGAAAAAGCTGATCGACGACATGAGCGAGCCGTGGGACCCGATGCAGTATCACGATACGTTTCGCGACGACATCATGGCGCTCGTCGAGCGCAAGATCCAGGCGGGCAAGACCGAGGAGGTCGTCGAGGTCGAAACGCCGCACGAGTCGCGCAAGTCCGCCGACATTCTCGACCTGTCCGATCTGCTGCGCCGCAGTCTTGGCCGCGGCAAGGGCAAGCAGGCCACCACGGGCCGCAAGCGTGCCGCCGACGAGGACGAGGATCAGAGCGATAGCGAGGCCGAGTCCGACGAAGAGGCGGCCGCGCCCGCGCGCAAAAAGCCGCGCGCGGCAAGCACGGCGCGCAGTCGCAGCGGTAGCGGCGGCAGCGGCGGCAGCGGGCGCGCGACGTCGAAAACCACCGCAACGTCCCGCAAACGGCGCGCGGCGGCCTGAGCGCGCGGCCGAGCCGTCTATGGCACCAAACGCACCGGAGTCATCGCCATGAACGACCGACTCGACCACTATCATCGCAAGCGCCGCTTCGAGGATACGCCGGAGCCGGCCGGCGCGACGACCCGCAAGCGCGCCGCGAGCAAGACCGGCAAGCGCGCAATGCGTGCTGCGCCCGATACGCTCTCCTACGTGATCCAGGAGCACGACGCGCGGCGTCTGCACTACGACTTCCGGCTCGAACTGAACGGCACGCTGCTGTCGTGGGCGGTTCCGAAGGGGCCGAGCCTCGACCCGTCGGTCAAGCGGCTCGCGGTGCACGTCGAGGACCATCCGGTCGAATACGGTACCTTCGAGGGCGAGATTCCGCCCGGCAACTATGGCGCGGGAACCGTGATCGTGTGGGATCGCGGCACGTGGGAGCCGGCGGGCGGCGCGGCCGAAGCCGCGCGGTCGTACGCGGCCGGCAAGCTCAAGTTTCATTTGCACGGCGAGAAGCTGCATGGCGGCTGGACGCTAGTACGGAGCCACATGCGCGGCAGCGGCGACAAGGAGCAATGGCTGCTGATCAAGGAGCGCGACGAGGAAGCGCGCGACGAAAGCGACTACGACGTGCTGAAGAAGCTGCCGGGCAGCGTGCTGGCCGACGGGGCTTCGAAAGGCAGGAAAACAAAGCAATCGAAAGCGCAGACGAAAACCTCGCGCAACGGCAAGGCCACGAGCGCGGGCAAGCCGGCGAAATCCGCATCCTTGCGCCGCGCAGCCGATCCCAAACGCCCCGACATCGTCGCGACGCGCAGCGTGCAGTCGCTACGCGAACTCGCCGCATCGCCATCGATCGAAGGCGCGGTCAAAGCCGCCTTGCCCGCGAGCCTGAAGCCGGAGCTGGCGACGCTCGTCGACAGCGCGCCGCCAGGCGATGACTGGCTCTACGAAGTCAAGTTCGACGGCTACCGCGTGCTCGCGCGCATCGACCACGCCTCGAAAGCGAAGGGCGGTGCCGTCAGCGTTTTCACGCGCAACGGCAACGATTGGACCGCAAAGTTCAGCAAGCAGATCGAGGCTCTCGCGGCACTCGATGTGCAAAGCGCGTGGCTCGACGGCGAAGCGGTCGTGCTCGATGAACGCGACGTGCCGAACTTCCAGTTGCTGCAAAACGCGTTCGATGCGCATCGCCCGCAGGACATCGTGATCTATCTGTTCGATCTGCCGTTTCTGAACGGCTACGACCTTCGCGACGTGCCGCTCGAACAGCGGCGCGCGATTTTGCGGGCGCTGCTCGAAGGCGTCGATGATCGCGTGCTGCGCTTTTCGAACGACTTCGCGTTCAGCGCCGACGAGTTGCTCAAGAGCGCGTGCGACATGGCGCTCGAAGGCATCATCGGCAAGCGGCGCGACAGCAGCTATGCGTCGGGCCGCTCGCCGTCGTGGATCAAGCTGAAGTGCCGGCGCCGCCAGGAGTTCGTGATCGGCGGCTATTCGGAGCCGGGCGGCAGCCGCTCGGCGTTCGGCGCGCTGCTGCTCGGCGTCTACGACGCCGATGGCCGGCTGCAGTACGCAGGCCGCGTCGGCACCGGCTTCGACGCCGCGCTGCTGCGCTCGGTCAAACAGGCGCTCGACGCGCACGCGAGCAAGCGCATGCCGTTCGCGAGCACACCGCGCGAGCGCAGCCGCACGCCCGTGCATTGGGTCGAGCCGGTGCTCGTTGCCGAATGCAACTTCGCCGAATGGACGGGCGACGGCATCGTGCGCCAGGCGTCGTTCATCAGCCTGCGCGACGACAAGCCGGCGCGCCAGATCGTCAGGGAAACCGCCCGACAAGGAGCCGACGTGCAACAGCAAACCGAAACCGCCACCGCCGATACGCCGCAAACAGGCGCGCCGAAAAAGCGCGCAACCAGCAAGACCGCCAGTGCCGCCAGGCCCGCCGCCAAGGAAAGCGCGCCCGCCCGAACCACGGCAACACGCTCGCGTGCACAGAGCGAAATCGCCGGCGTGCGCATCTCGCATCCCGATCGCGTGATCGACAAGAGCAGCGGCGCAAGCAAGCTCGAACTGGTGCAGTACTACGAATCAATCGCCGAATGGATGCTGCCGCATCTGCGCGAGCGGCCCGTCGCGCTGGTGCGCGCGCCCGAGGATATCGGCGGTGAGCTGTTCTTCCAGAAGCACAGCCAGAAGCTGTCGATTCCGCACGTCACGCAGCACGAGGGACTCGATCCGGGCCATCCTCCGCTGATCACGATCGACACGCTCGCCGCGCTGGTCGGCGCCGCGCAGATGGGCACCGTCGAGTTTCATACGTGGAATGCGGTCGCGTCGAATATCGAAAAGCCCGATCGCATGGTGTTCGATCTCGACCCGGACCCGTCGCTCGGCTGGGAACGCATGGTCGAGGCCGCGCAACTGACCCGCTCGCTGCTCGACGAACTGGGCCTGAAGTCGTTCTGCAAGACGAGCGGCGGCAAGGGCTTGCACGTGGTCGTGCCGCTCGCGAAGCAGGCCGGCTGGGACGAAGTGAAGGATTTCTCGCAGGCGGTCGCGCAGCACATGGCGACGACGCTGCCGCAGTACTTCAGCGCCAAGATGGGCGCGCAGAATCGCAAGAAAAAGATTTTCATCGACTATCTGCGCAACAACCGTGGCTCGAGCACGGTGGCCGCATTCTCGGCGCGCGCGCGGCCGGGGCTCGGGGTGTCGGTGCCGCTCGCGTGGGACGAACTGGAGAGCACGACGAGCGGCGATCAATGGGGCATCCGCAATGTCCACGAGCGTGTGGACGGCCTCAGAAACGACCCGTGGGCCGACTACGCAAAGACGCGTCAGCGCATCACCGCGGCGATGAAAAAACGTCTGGGCGTCGCGTGATGAGCGCTCGTCCGGGTGGCTGAATCCAACCCGCGAATTCGCCGTGCGTACTTGGCGCGCGAACGCGCTTCGCGAAGGAGCAATGCAATGAAGACCCTGCCGCAATCGACCGATGGCGACCCGCAAGCCGACCCGCACGCGAACAAGGATCCGAAGTCGTTGCAGGAAGCCGCGGCGCCGCTGCCGCATGAAGCCGACCAGCATCCCGAGTCGCAGCACGAGGACGAGCCGCGCCATGTCGGCAAGCAGGCGCATGACGACATCGAGCATGGGCAGCAGGATACCGACCGCCGCGGCGGCGGCGAGTATCAGCAACGCACGCAGAACGACGCGCATGCCGATGTGAACTCGGATCGCAAGCAGGGCGGCGCAAAGGTCGGCAAGCGCTGACGCGGCGTAGCGGGCATCGCGTCTACGCGCCCGCCAGGCCAACCGGCTCGCGATCCCAGTACGGCGGATCGCCAAAGTGCGCGGCGACGAAGTCGATGAAGGCGAGCATCTTCGGCGGCACGAACGCGCGGCTTGGGTACACGGCCCAGATCGCGACGTCGTCCGCGAGAGGATAGCTGTCGAGCACGCTGACGAGTTTGCCGCTGCGCAGATAGGGCGCCACGTCCCATGTCGATTTCAGCGCGATGCCGAAGCCCGCGAGCAGCGCATCGCGAATCACCTCGCCGTTGTCGGTGACGAGGCGGCCGCTCACGCGCACGTCGAGCGGGCCGGCGGGCGTCACGAAGCGCCAGTCGCGCTGCTCCGACAGGATGATGCACTCGTGCCGCGCGAGATCCGACGGATGATGCGGCGTGCCGCGCGCGGCCAGATAGGCGGGGGCCGCGCACAGCACGCGGCGGTTGACCGCGAGCCGCCGCGCGACCAGCGACGAATCCTTCAGCACGCCGACGCGAAGCGCGACATCGATTCCCGCGTCGACCAGATCGACCACCTGATCGGTCAGGCGCAGATCGACGCTGACCCCCGGATAGCGGCGCAGAAACTCGCTGATCACCGGCGACACATGCTGACGCCCGAACGACGACGGCATCGACACGCGCAGCCGTCCCTGCGGTGCGGCCTGCGCGCGGCCGACCGATGCGCGCGCTGCGGCGGCCGCGTCGAGCAGCGCCTCGGCGCGCGTCATGAACACTTCACCGTCCTGGGTGAGGCTGATGCGGCGCGTGGTCCGATGCAACAAACGCGCGCCGAGGATCTTTTCGAGTTGTGCGATCCGCGCGCTCGCGACCGCCGCCGACAAACCGAACTCGCGCCCGGCCGCCGACACGTTGGCGAGCACCGCGGCACGCACGAACAACGCGACGTCGAGCAGATCGAGCCGTTCGCGTTCGCTGGGCACGGACCGGCCGGCCGGGCTTGAATCGTCCATTATTCTGAAAAACCAAAAAATGTTTCAGTGATTATGACTGTTTTATCAGAATAAGAACCATCCTACGATACGAGTCATGCGTCACATCAACCGAACCCACAAGGAGCAGCCATGAAAGCCGTCGGACTCTACCGTTATCTGCCCATCGATCACGCCGAAGCGCTCGTCGACGTCGAGATCCCGAAACCCGAAGCGACCGGCCGCGATCTGCTGGTCAAGGTCGAAGCCATTTCCGTGAACCCGGTCGACACCAAGGTGCGCGCGCCGAAAGACACGCTCGAGAAGACGCCGCGCGTGCTCGGCTGGGATGCGGCCGGCACCGTCGTCGCGGCCGGGCCCGAGGTCACGCTGTTCAAGGTCGGCGATCCGGTGTTCTATGCGGGCAGCATTACGCGGCCGGGGGCCAACAGCGAGTTTCATCTGGTGGACGAACGGATCGTCGGGCACAAGCCGGCGTCGCTCGATTTCACGCACGCGGCCGCGCTGCCACTGACCGCGATCACTGCGTGGGAAGCATTGTTCGATCGCCTCGGCGTATCGCCGCAGGGCGCCGACGCAGGCCGTACGGTGCTGATTTTCGGCGGCGCGGGCGGGGTCGGCTCGATCGGCATCCAGCTCGCGAAGCAGCTCGGCAAGCTGCAGGTGATCGCGACCGCGTCGCGGCCCGAATCGGCGAAATGGGCACGGGAGCTCGGCGCGGATCACATCGTCGATCACTTCGGCGATGTGCCCGCGCAGATGAAGGAGATCGGCATCGAGCAGGTCGACTACGTGCTGATCTTCAACGACACCGACCGTAATTTCCCGGCCGCCGCGCAACTGATCAAGCCGCAAGGCGGCGTCTGCACGATCGTCGAGAACAGCGCCGCCGTGCCCGTCGAATTGCTGAAGGCGAAGAGCGCCGCGTTTCACTGGGAGTTCATGTTCACCCGCTCGATGTTCGGCACGACCGACATGATCGAGCAGCACAAGCTGCTGACCGAGGTCGCGCGGCTCGTCGATGCCGGCACGTTGCGCACGACGCTCGGCCAGGACCTCGGCCGCATCAACGTGGAGAATCTGCGTCGCGCGCATGGGTTGCTCGAAGCAGGACACGCGATCGGCAAGCTGGTGCTGACCGGCTTCTGAGATGAAATCGACGCGCAGAAAGCGCGTCGCCGCAAGCGGGTTAACACCCGGGCCGACACGACACGCGCGGCAGCGCGCTTGGCGTTAGACTGACGACGCAGCATGCCAAAACGGTTGCGTGTCTTGCGGCGAGGCCAGCCGGTATGAACCGGCCGGCCCTCGGCAGTGCGTGAGCAGTGCACAGGCAGTCGCGTCGACGCGAGCGCGCAGCGGCACAACAAGGAGGTGACAGTATGAGCTTCAGCTTCAAACTCTCCGCCGTTTCCGTTGTCGCTTCTCTCGCCTGCGCGCTCGTGCCGGCTGCTCGCGCAGCCACGCCGATCACGGTGACCAACAAGGCCGCGCTCGACGGTCCGATCCGCTACACCGTTCGCGTCACGTCGAAACAGTTCGGCAATTCCCAGGAGACCCGCACGATCCGCTCGGGCGAATCGGACGACTTCACGTGGAAGACCGTGCCGCCCGGCGGTCCGGTGGCCGCGACGGACGCATGCCCGGACTATGCGTCGCTGCCGGTCGACGAGAATGGCGCGATGATCCGCCAGACGCAGATCCGCTTCGCGCCGGTGGTGTCGAGCGACGGCACCGCGGCCGTCCAGCTGAGCTTCCAGGCGCAGACGCCGCATGGCGTGAAAACCGTGACGAGCGGCGGCAAGACGCTCAAGTGTCCGAACGATATGCGCGTGAGTCAGATCGTGCGTTTCACGATGCCGGTCAACGGCACGACGAAAACGCTGACGCTGACCGACGGCACGGAGATCGCCGTCACCGCGAAGCGTTGAAGGTTCGAGCGTGCGGCGTGATGGCCGCGTGCGCGACCGTAGCACGCGCTAGCGCGTCATCCTTGTGCGTCATCCTTTGCGTGCCTCACGCTCGCCGAGCCGCGCCGGCAAGAACTGATGCTCGGCCGAAAAGAGCCGCCGGTACGTGAGCAGCACCGCGCCCACGGTCCCCAGCGCCGCCGCCGCCGCGATCAGAAACATGATGACGATCTGATAGCGCACCGCCTGCAATGGCGACTGCCCGGCCAGCACCTGACCGGTCATCATGCCCGGCAAACTGACGACGCCGACCACCGCCATCTGGTTCAACGTCGGCATCATGCCCGCGCGCACCGCCTGGCGCGCCGGCGCCTGGGCGGCCTCCCAGCGTGTCGCGCCGAGCGCGAGCGCCATGTCGACGCGGTCGCGCCGCGCGGTCAGCTCCTCGGTCATCCGCTCGATGCCGAGCGATACACCGGTCAGCGTGTTGCCGAGGATCATGCCGAGAATCGGAATCGCATATTGCGGCGCGTACCACGGATGGATGCGGATCACGACGAACAGTCCCACCGCGGCCACGAGCCACGAGCTGACCCAGATCGACAGCACGCTGTCGGCGCGTTGTCCGGCATAGGTGTGGCTGCCGCGCTGCGCGCCGGCGAAACCGGCGATCAGCGTCATCACGATCATCAGCGGCAGCACCACGTACCAGCGAGCGAAACTGAACACCCAGCCGAGCACATAGCCGATCGCGAGCAACTGGACCACGGTGCGCACCGCCGCCCATGCGAGCTTGCGCTCAAGATCGAGTTTCAGCGCGACCGACACCGCGCCATTCACGACGATCAGCAGCGTCGCGATCGCGACGTCCCATAAGCTCAGATTCTGCAGGCTCATTGGCGGGGCTCCCGACGCTGGTCCGCGGGAGCGCGTGGGTCCGCATCGCGCCGCACGGAAGTGTGTTCGGCCAGTACGCCGGCGCGCATGGTCAGATGCCGTTCGCTCATGCGTGCCGCCTGCTCGACATCGTGCGACACCCACATCGATGCGTGAGCGCCCGGCGCGGCATCGAACCACGCCTGCACGAGCGCTTCGATCGCGCGCGACGACGCCGGATCGAGCGAGGCGGTCGGCTCGTCGAGCAACAGTACTTCGGGCGCGAGTTGCAGCACGCGGATCAGCGCGGCGATCTGCGCTTCGCCACCCGATAATTCGCTTGCGCGCTTGCCGAGAAAGTCCTCGCCGCGGCCGGCCTGCATCGCAAGCCTGGCCGCGCGCGTGCGATCGAAGCGCGCGTCGCGATATGCCCGCAGCTCGAACGGATAGCGCAGATTGTCTTCGACGCTGCCGTCGATCAGCGCGGGCCGCTGCCGGATATACGCGATTGCGCGCCGGTAGCGCGGAATCCGCGCACGCTCGAGCGGCGCGCCATGCCACAGGATGCGCCCCGCATCGACCGGATCGAGCAGCGCGAGCGCGCGCAGAAACACGCTCTTGCCGGAGCCGGACGGTCCGGTGATCGCGACGCGCTCGCCGGCGCGCAGGGCGAAGGTGGTCGGCTGCAACAGCGTCTGGCCGCGCTGCGCATCGCGCCGCACGATGCCGTCGGCGAGGACGAAGGGAACATCGGTCATGGTTGGAACGTCGTGGGGAGGGTGTGCCGGTGGGGCTGTCGGCAAAGCGTGCGCCATGATAAAACGACGAGGCGCAACAGCGCACGACCGACGCGGTGATTCGAGCCCGCGCGCCAGGTACGATAACTGCTGCACGGTGCACAACGTAGAACAATACGCGGAGCTTTTCAATGGCAGGGTCGAGCGGCACCGGACGACGGGTCGGAAAAATCTTTGCATGGCTGCTGGCGGCGCTCGTGATCCTGATCGTCGCGCTCGTCATCTTCATCCTGAGCTTCGACTGGAACCGCGCGCGGCCTTACATCGACGACAAGGTCAGCCAGGCGATCGGCCGGCCGTTTGCGATCAACGGCGACCTGAAGGTGGGCTGGCGTCATGCGGTCGGCGAAACCGGCTGGCGCGGCTGGGTGCCCTGGCCGCGCTTTTCGGCGGCCAACATCACGATCGGCAATCCCGACTGGACCAAACAGCCGCAGTTCGCGACGCTCGACGAAATCGACTTCGAGGTCGAGGTGCTGCCGCTGCTCGCGCACGACATCGTGATTCCGGCGATCAACCTCGTGAATCCGTCGGTCGATCTGGAACGTCTTGTCGACGGGCGCAATAACTGGACCTTCAAGCTGCCGTCGTCGAGCGGACCCACCGAGTGGAAGCTCGATCTGCACGATATCGCGTTCGCGAAGGGCAACATCGCGCTGTCGGATCAGCAGAAGAAGGTCGAGGTGCAGATGGTCGTCGATACGCTCGGGCAGCCGATCCCGATCGGCGACGCCCTGAAGCAGCAGGAAGCGGCGTCGCGCAGCGCGTCGGCTCAGGCTGTCGGCCGGGCGGGCGCGCGCCAACTCGCCGCGCAGGCCGAGGCACAGGCGGCCTCGGAGGCGAAGGCGGCTTCCGCAGCGGCGGCTTATGAAGCGGCGGCGCAGGCGTCGGGCGCATCGGGCGCGTCCGCAACGTCGGGCGTGGCCGCGGTTTCCGGCGTGCTCGCGACGAGCGGCGCCGCCGCCCCAGCCGAAACCACCAGCGGGAGCGCCAGCCCGGCCGCGGCTGTCTCGGGGGCGAGCGGCAGCGCACCTGGCGACAGGCGCGCGACGCCGCTTTATGCGATCGGCTGGACCGTCAAGGGCACCTACAACCGCACGCCGGTGTCGGGCAGCGGCAAGCTCGGCGGCGTGCTCGCGCTGCAAGACGCGAATCGGCCGTTCCCGGTGCAGGCCGATGTCAAAGCCGGCGATCTGCATATCGCCTTCGTCGGCACGCTCACCGATCCGGCGCATCTCGGGGCGCTCGATCTGCGTCTCTGGCTGCAGGGCAACAGCATGGCGCGCCTGTATTCGCTGACCGGCGTGACCTTGCCCGAGACCCCGCCGTACGCGACCGAGGGTCGTCTGATCGGTCAGTTCAAATCGAGCGGCAACGTGTTCACGTATGAAAACTTCACAGGCCGGGTCGGCGGCAGCGACTTGAACGGTTCGTTGACCTATACCGCGCGCGAGCCACGTCCGTTGCTGCGGGGCGAACTCGAGTCGCATCTGTTGCAGTTCTCGGATCTCGCGCCGGTGATCGGCGCCGATTCGAACGCGAGCAAGGCGAGGCGCGGCGACGCGGCCGCGCAGCCGGGCAACCGCGCACTGCCGGTCGAGGAGTTCCGCACCGAGCGCTGGAAGGCGATCGACGCCGACGTCAAGTTCACCGGCCGGCGCATCATCAAGAACTCGAACCTGCCGATCACGGATCTGTACACGCACGTCGTGATGACCGACGGCGTGCTGTCGCTCGTGCCGCTGAAGTTCGGCGTCGCGGGCGGCTCGCTCGCGTCGGATATTCATCTGGATGGCAGCGCGGCGCCGCTGAAGGGCCGCTTCGCGATGTCGGCGCGGCACGTCAAGTTGAAGCAATTATTCCCGAGCTTCAAGACGATGCAGAACGCGCTCGGCGAGATCAACGGCGATGCGTCGTTGTCCGCGACCGGTAATTCGCCGGCGGCGCTCGCGGCGACTTCGAACGGCGAGTTGAAGGCGCTCGTGACCGACGGCACCGTGAGCCGTCTGCTGATGGAGGCGGCCGGGCTCAACGTCGCGAACGTCGTCTATGAAAAGCTGTTCGGCACTAGCAACGTGAAGATCAATTGCGCGGCCGCCGATTTCGTCGCGACCGACGGCGTGCTCGAAGCGCGCGTGTTCGCGCTCGACACCGGCGACGCGGTGATCAACATCGACGGTCACGTGAATCTGCGCGACGAGACGATGGACCTGGGCGTGCATCCCCATACGAAGGGCTTCCGGGTCTTTTCGCTGCGCTCGCCGCTGTACGTGAAGGGCACCTTCAAGGATCCGCACGTCGGCGTCAATGCGGCCGCGCTCGCGTTGCGCGGCGGCGCGGCGGTCGGGCTCGGGCTGATCAATCCGTTCGCGGCGCTGATCCCGCTGCTCGCGCCGAGCAACAACAAGCCGCTGCCGTGCGCGCAATTGCTCGCGCAAGTGCGGCAGATGCCGAAGGCGCCGCCGCCGGGCGTCAAGCAACAGCCGAAGGCGCCGATATCGCTCGAGGGCGCGCCGGTCAACAAGTCTTCGGGCGGCGCGTCGTCGCCAGCCGCGGTGGATCGTAAGCCCGCGACGCAGTCGCCGGCGAGCGCGGCCGAATACAAGGGCAGTTGAGGCGCGGCGAGCGCGTCGATGATGCGATCGCCGAATCAACGGCATGATGCCGCGTGAGGAGCCGCGCGCGGTTGCCGTCGAGCCAGGGTTTCGATGAAGCGAAGAGAACGACCTGTCAGCAGCCCTGAACTTCAGGGTGCCCGATTGGCGCTATCTGAGCGAACGCGGTGTTGCATCGCCCGACGCATCCTGGCGACGCACGCCGCGCCGGGTACCGATTCGTGTCGCGCCGAACTCCGTCAGAATCTTGCCGCGCGCACGGCTCGCGAACACGAGGAAGCCGAAGCCGTCGGCCTCGTACCAGTAGCCGCCGTTCTCGAGACCATCGAGCGGCTGCTCCAGCGCGTTGGTAATGGATTCGAGGCAGCGCCGCCGCAATTCGGCTGGTGCGGGGTAGGGCGGCTGTGCGCCGCGCACACTGCATAGAAGCACGTCGAGTCCGGGCAGCACGTGTGCATAGAGCACCGGTTCGTCCTGCGCGCGAGCCCGCGCAATCTTGGTGTCGAGTTGACCGAACGGCTTGAAATGCCGCAGAACCGCGAGGAACGACTCGTCGCCGTCCACCTTCGCGCGTCTACGCTTTTTCGGGAAGGACATAAAAATTCGCCTGAAAAAGAATTGCAAGAATCGCTGCGTCCTCATGCGACCACTCCCGGCTTTCGCGCGCCGCACGTCGATGTTTTATAGCATACGACAAGGCCGGATTCACGATGATTCGACGCTACCGCATCGCCCCACCGCCTCCCGCACGAATCATGCCGAACCGCCTCGCCGCGCGCATTCGCATCCCAGCACACCTTGTCTCCATCATAGACGCAGGCGGCGCGGAAAAAACATCCCATCCCAATAAAAAAGTCATCTTTGTGTGGTCAAGCGCTTGCTGGCGCGTCGTTGATATATCTCTGATTCACGTCGATAATGGCCCGTCCAGCCGCGCGGCGCCCGCCTTGCAGGGCGCGACGGGTGCGCGCGAGCCCCGCCGTTCGAGTGACAGCCTGAACCACAGCCTGAACGCCCTGACGGAACCATGAAACTATTCACCAAAGGTCTGCTGCTGATCGCGATACCGAGCGTGGTCGAACTCGCGCTGCTCGGGGTCGTCTTCGATACCCAGGAGCGGACCGCGCAGGCCGCGCGATGGGTCGACAACAGCAAGCAGATCCTCTACGAGTCGTCGGCCATCGTCGATCCGCTGCTGCGTCAGGCCGCGCGCGTGCGCACGGCGATGGTGACGGGCAGCGCCTCGCTGATCGACCGCCATGCGGTGTGGGTCGATCTGAATGACCGGCTCGCGAAGCTCGATGCGCTCGTC
The DNA here is from genome assembly GCF_014397665.1 of Paraburkholderia sp. UCT2. Lineage (NCBI taxonomy): Bacteria > Pseudomonadati > Pseudomonadota > Betaproteobacteria > Burkholderiales > Burkholderiaceae > Paraburkholderia > Paraburkholderia sp. UCT2. The sequence continues at coordinate 127,939 of NZ_VZQO01000018.1, read as the reverse complement.
GCCGAAACGCCGGCCCAGGCCGAGCGCGTGCGCAGCATGCGGCGCGCGATCGACGCGTATCGCGAACAGAGTGTCGCGATCTTGCAGGCGTTGCACGAGGGGCGCAGTCTACGCCCCTATATCGCGCTCGAAACCGGCGAGTTGCCGGAGCAGATCGCCGTGTTCCGCGACGAGTTGGCCCAGTTCGGCGCGGCGGCGTCGGAGCTCGACGTCGAGCGCTCGAGCGCGCTCGGCGAGCGGCGCGAGCTTCAGCAGCGCGCGCTGATCGCCGCGGTGTTCGGCTCGATGCTGATCTGGGCGGTCACCGCCTTCGTGTTCGCGCGCGGCATCGGCCAACGCCTCGAAGTGCTGACCGATAACGCCGAGCGGCTCGGCAGCGGCCGGCCGCTCGCGGCGCCGTTGTCGGGCAGCGACGAAATCGCCGCGCTCGACACGGTGCTGCATCAGACCGATGCGCGTCTGCGCGAGGCGGAAGCCGGGCAGGAGGCGCTGAAGACGGAGCTCGAAGCACGCGCGCGCGAACTGGCGGCCGTCAATGAGGAATTGCGCCAGGAAACGCAGGACAACGAGATGTTCATCTACAGCGTGTCGCACGATCTGCGCTCGCCGCTCGTCAATCTGCAGGGGTTTTCGAAAGAGCTGCACGTGTCGTGCGACGAACTCGACGTGCTCGTCGGACAGGCTCGTCTGCCGGAGAACGAAGCACGGCGCATGACGCAGATCCTCGATGGCGACGTGCGCGAGTCGTTGCACTATTTGCGCACCGCGGTCGCGCGCGCGGCGGCGATCATCGAGGCGCTGTTGCGCATCTCGCGCGCGGGACGGCTCGAATATCAGTGGCAGCGGGTCAGCGTCGAGCGCGCGGTGGCGCGAGTCGTCGATGGGCTGCAAGGCACGATCGACCACCGCGTCGCGAGCGTCACGGTGCGCGAGCTGCCGCCCGCATGGGGCGATCCGGCGGCGGTCGAGCAGATCTTCGGCAACCTGATCGGCAATGCGCTGACTTTCCTCGATCCGGCGCGCCGCGGGCGCATCGAGGTCGGCGCGCTCGCGCCCGAACCCGTCGACGAAAGCGAGCCGCGCGCGGTCCGTATGCGCACCTATTACGTCCGCGATAATGGGCTCGGCATTCCGGCCGTGTATCTGTCGAAGGTGTTTCGCGCGTTCCAGCGTCTGCACGGGGACGTCGCAAGCGGCGAGGGGATCGGCCTCGCGGTGGTGCGGCGCGCGGTCGAGCGGCACGGCGGGCGCGTCTGGGTCGAATCGGCCGAAGGCGCCGGATCGACCTTTTTCGTGGTGCTGCCCGAGCAGCCGGCGCGCCTCTGAGCGCGGCGCACGCCGGCGCGGGCGCTGCCGCTGCCATTCTCCCGGCGGCATGGATGACGAATCGTTGGCACGGAGAGCCTATGAATCACGCGCAAGCGGTCAGCATCGTTCTGATCGAAGACGACGACGGCCACGCGACGCTCGTCGAGCGGAATCTGCGCCGCGCCGGCATTTCGAACGGCTTCGTGCGCTTTCGCGACGGCCAGCAGGCGCTCGATTACTTCTTCGGCCCCGCGGCCGCTGAGCCGTTGACCGACGCCGACGGCCATCCCTATCCGCCGCGCGAGAATCTGGCGAATTTCGTCGTGCTGCTCGATCTGAAGATGCCGCGCGTCGACGGCTTCGAGGTGTTGCGGCGTCTGAAGGAAGCCCCCGAGACCGCCGCCGTGCCCGTGATCGTGCTGACCACGACCGACGATCCGCGCGAAATCGCGCGCTGCTACGAACTCGGTTGCAACGTCTATCTCTGCAAGCCGGTCGAATACGATGCGTTCATCGAGGCCGTGCGCCGGCTCGGCTTTTTCCTGCAAGTGGTCAAACTGCCGCCGGGGCAGCGGCTCGCGCCGCCCTGAAGCTGTCCGAAAGCCGTTCATGACAAGATGAGCACCGTTCCGAGCCGGAGAGCACCTGCATGATCGAAGAAGTGTCCACGCCGCACGCCGCCTATGTGCTCGTCGTCGATGACGACGAGGGCATCTTGCGGCTCGCGCGCAAGTCGCTCGAACGCGCCGGCTGCCGGGTGACGATCTGCGCCGGCGTCGAGGCGGCCCGCGAGCGGCTCGCGAGCCGCGCCCCCGATCTGCTCGTGCTCGATTATCAGCTGAGCGGACCGGAGACCGGGCTCGATTTCTTCCGGCGTCTGCGCGCGGAGGGCGTGCGCATTCCGGCGATCCTCGTGACCGGCTTCACCGACGAGTCGCGCGTGATCGAAGCGCTGCGCGCGGGCGTGTCCGACGTGGTGCCGAAGTCCGGCGACTATCTCGACTATCTGCCAGAGGCCGTGGAGCGCGTGTTGTCGCAGGTGCGGCTGCAACGCGCGTCCGACGAAGCGCTACTGCTGCGCGATCGCGAGCTGCATTACCGCACGCTGTCGGAGACGTTGCCGCATCTCGTGCTGACCTGCGACGCGGCCGGCGACTGCGACTTCCTGTCGAAGCAGTGGTACGACTACACCGGCTTGCCCGAACATGGCTCGCATGGTCTCGCGTGGCTCGACGCCGTGCATCCCGACGATCGCGAGCAGATCCGGCAAAGCTGGCTGAAGGCCGTCGCGAGCCGCAGCGGCGACTATCGGCACGAGATGCGGATTCGCCGCCACGACGGCGAGTACCGCTGGTTCGACGTGCGCGTGGTCGCGATGCGCGATGCCGATGGCAACGTCAGCAAATGGTTCGGTAGCTGCACCGACATCCACTCGCAGCGCGAGGCGATCGAGGAGCGCGAGCGACTGCTCGAGTCCGAGCAGGCCGCGCGCCAGGCGGCCGAAGAAGCGAATCGCGCGAAGGACCGTTTTCTCGCGATGCTGTCGCACGAATTGCGCACACCGCTCACGCCGGTGCTCGCGGGCGCGAGCGTGCTCGAGATGATCCCGGAACTGCCGGAGCAGGCGCGTGCGAGCGTGCGCATGATCCGCCGCAACGTCGAACTGGAGGCGCGGCTGATCGACGATCTGCTCGATCTGACGCGCGTCGCGAACGGCAAGCTGCGGCTGTCGCTGGAGACCGTCGACGTACACGACGTGATCGACAGCGTGCTCGAACTCTTTCGCAGCGAAATCCAGGTCAAGCAGCAGGACGTGCATGTCGAGAAGCACGCGACGCATCACTACGTGCTCGCCGATCGCGCGCGGCTGCAACAGATGCTGTGGAACCTGATTCGCAATGCCGCGAAGTTCACGCCGGACGGCGGCCATATCTATGTGCGCACACGCGACGAACGCATGCAGGTGCAGATCTCGGTCGAAGACACCGGCATCGGCATCGAGCCGGAGCAGATCGGCAAGCTGTTCAATGCGTTCGAGCAGGGCGACCAAAGCATGACGCGGCAGTTCGGCGGCCTGGGTCTCGGTCTCGCGATCACGAAGGCTTTGACGGACGTGCACGGCGGCACTGTGACCGCGCAAAGTCCCGGTCCGCATTGCGGCGCGACCTTCACGATCACGCTGCCGACCGCCGCCGCGCCGGCCCCCGCGCCGCCGGTCATCGTGCCGAGCAACGTGCAGCCGGCGAGTTCGCTGTCCGTGCTGCTGATCGAGGACCATGCCGATACCGCCGACGTGATGGCCCAATTGATGCGCGGCCTGGGTCATCAGGTGATGGTGGTCGGGCGCGTCGACGATGCGCTTGCGGCGACGCAGTTGCACAGGTTCGATCTGGTTGTCAGCGATGTCGGATTGCCCGATGGCACCGGTCTTGATTTCGTCAAAGCGTTTCGCGAACATTCCGACGTGCCAGCCGTCGCGCTGACCGGCTTCGGCACCGACGAGGACGTGCGCCGCTGTCTGAGCGCGGGCTTTACATCGCATTTGACGAAGCCTGTCAATTTCGGCCAGCTCGAAGCGATGATCGAAAGCGCGGCGCAATTGAAGGCGCAAAAGGAAGGGTAAGGCTCGATAAAGCGCAGCGCGCTGAAAGCAGCGTGAAAACACAAAGGCCTGTTGCGACGCCGATCGCAACAGGCCTTTTGATTTCACTGGCTCAGGCCGTCCATCCCGAGCTTGATTCGACGATTAAGGCTGCTGGTTCTTCAGCGAATCGCGGATCTCGCGCAGCAGCAGCACGTCTTCCGGCGGCGGCGGCGGCTCCGCCGGTGCGGCTTGCGGCTCCTTGCGCAGTTTGTTGATGAACTTGACCATCAGAAAGATGATGAACGCGAGAATGATGAAGTTGATCGTCGCGGTAATGAACGAACCGTAACCGAACACCGCCACGCCACCCGTCTGCAGGTCTTTATATGATTCGGGGTTGCCTTTGTAAGTGGCCGGAATATGGCCCAGGCGAACGAACAGGTTGGAGAAATCGAGGCCGCCGGTAGCGACCCCGACAACCGGCATGATCAGGTCTTTAACCACGGAATTGACAATGGTGGAAAACGCGCCGCCGATAATCACACCGACCGCCAGATCCATCACATTGCCTTTGAGGGCAAATTCTTTAAATTCCTGGATCATGCTCATACGTACACCTCCCTGATATGAATAGCCGAATCATACCAACCTGAAGCGGATAGACTAGTGCTTTAGCCGCAAGGCAACAAGCGCATTTGCTGCGCGTCGCTAACGAGGAAACTGTGACTCGCCATGGCGCGCGCGCTCCAGATGCGCGGCAAAACTGACCGGGTCGATATTGGCGCCGCACAGCAGCACGCCCACGCGTTTGCCCTGCAACTGTTCGCGCAGCGGTCCGAGCAATCCGGCCGTGGCGGCCGCGCAAGCCGGCTCGACCGCGAGCTTCAGCTGATTGAACAGGATCAGCATCGCCTCGCGCAACTGGTCGTCGGACACGGTAACGATCCGATCGACATGGCGGCGGCACAGCTCGTAGCTGTATTGCTCGGTATGCGGCGACATCAGCGAATCGGCAATGCTGTGCATGTGGCCCATTCTGACCGTATGGTTGGCGGCAAAACTCTTGCTCATCACGTCCGAGCCTTCGGGTTCGACGCCGTACACGTGCACGTTCGGATTCGCGAGCCGCAGCGCGGTGGAGACCCCGGCCGCGAGTCCGCCGCCGCCGATCGGCACGATCACCGCTTCGAGGTCGGGCGTTTGCGTGGCCCATTCGTAGCCGAGCGTCGCCGAGCCGAGCACCGTGCGATAGCCGTTGAACGGATGCACGAAATAGCGGCCTTCCTCGGCCTCGACGCGGCGCACCAGTTCGAACGCTTCGGCGAGATCTTCCGCATAGACGATGTCGGCGCCGTACTCGCGGCACAACGCGACGCGGGCCGGATTCGCCGCGCTGAACAGCACGACCTTGGCACTGACGCCGAGCCGCATCGCCGCATAGGCGACCGCCACCGCGTGATTGCCGCCCGACACGCAGGTGACACCCGCGCTCTTCTGCGCGTCGTCGAGCGCGAGCAGGTTCGTGAAGGCGCCGCGTGCCTTGAAGCTGCCGCCCGCCTGCAGCAGCTCGAACTTGAAATTGACGACGGTGCCGCGCAGCGACGAGAAGTCGAGCCGGTCGAACACCGGCGTGCGCGCGACCCAGGGCGTCAACGCGAAGTGCTGCGCGGCGATGTCGTCGAGCGTGGGGATCGGCTCACCGTCGATCGTGTGATCCGTGTGCTGCGGCATGGCGCTGGACATGGCGGTCGCTCCGGAGTCGTCGATGTCGCTGAGGCCCGTGGCTCGGCGCGCAGGTTCACTGCGGCTGCGCGCCGCTGCAACGAAACGGGCTAAGCGGCCTCGACCGACATGCTGTGGATGAACTTGCGCAAGAAGCGCTCGCACGCGACGAGCTGCTCGAGCTCGACGAATTCGTTCGCCTTATGCGCCTGCTGGATGTCGCCGGGGCCGCAGACGATGCTCGGAATCCCCGCGTTCGAAAACAGGCCGGCCTCGGTGCCGTATGCGACCTTGCGCTTGTCCTGGTCGGCCGTCAGCGCGCGTACGAGCTGCGTGATCGCGGCCTGTTCAGACGAATCGAGTCCGGGCGCCGCGGCGATCTTCGTGATCTCGATCGCGGCCGACGAGTGCTCGCGCAGCATTTTCGGCAGCAGCGTTTCGCGCGCGTAGCTGTCGATGCGCGCGAAGATCTGCTCGGGATCGAGCGTCGGCAGATTGCGGAACTCGAACTGGAACTGGCATTCGGCCGGCACCGTGTTGATTGCGTTGCCGCCCGTGATCGTGCTGGTCTGTGCGGTGCTGAACGGCACGTCGTACAGTTCGTCGAAGGGGCCTTGCGCGCGGAACTGGTCGGCCATGTCGCGGATGTAGCAGATCAGGCGAGCCGCGTACTCGATCGCGTTCAAGCCCTTCGGCGTCAGCGACGAATGCGCGGCCTGGCCGCGTACGCAGCACTGATACGCGTTGATGCCCTTGTGCGCGATGATCGGGCGCATGCTGGTCGGCTCGCCGACGATGCAGCCGTCCGGCTTCACGCCGCGCTTCATCAGATCGGCGATCAGAAGCGGCGCGCCCACGCAGCCCACTTCCTCGTCGAACGACAGCGCGAAGTGGATCGGCTTCGCGAGCTTCGCGCGCTGCATGTCCGGCACGAGCGCGAGCGCCGCGCCGATGAAGCCCTTCATGTCGCAGGTGCCGCGGCCATAGAGCTTGTCCCCGCGAATCTCCGGCTTGAACGGATCGCTGTCCCATTGCTGGCCGTCCACCGGCACGACGTCGGTGTGGCCCGACAGCACGACGCCGCCGTTCGTTTCGCCGTCGTGCGCGGGAATGGTCGCGAACAGGTTCGCCCATTTGCCGCCCTTGCCGTGCGTCAGCGTCGCGTCGATACCGACCGCGCGCAGCTCGTCGCGCACGGTTTCGATCAGGCCGAGGTTTGGATTGCGGCTCACCGTGTCCATCGACACGAGACGGGTGACCCAGGGCAGAGATATCGGAGAAGCGGGGGACGTGGAGGAGGCAGACGACTGCAACGATTGCGCTGTTTCAGCGACGTGAGACATGACATGACTCCAGCGTTTTGTGTCTATCGATCATATCCCAAATTGCATTTTCGTAAGGATGTCCAAAAAGCCGGGCTCGCGTTGGCGCAGCGCAGCATCGATGCAAAAAACGGGGGACATCCCCCCGTTTTCTGCGCCTTTCACTGGCCTGTGCGCGCAGCGTGCCGCGCTCAGCGAGCCGGCGCCGCCGCCGTGCCGCGGCTCGGCGAACCGAGCGCGCGCAAGGTCTCCTTGACGGTCGCGACGCGCACCGCGAGATCCGGGCTGCGCGTTTCGATACGCAGCTTGTCCTGACCCGCGAGCTTGATGTGCTTGTGCTTCTGCACCATCTCGATGATCCGCATCGCGTCGACGGGCGGATTGGGGATGAACTGCAGGCCGATCACCGCTTCACCGGCATCGATCTTCGAAATGCCGAGCGGCTTCGCGGCGAGCCGCAGTCGATGCGTCTCCACCAGCGCATGCGCCTGCGGCGGCAGCTTGCCGAAGCGGTCGATCAGCTCTTCCTGGATGCCGTCGATCGAATCATTGTGTTCGCAGTTCGCGAGGCGCTTGTACAGCGACAGACGTTCCTGCACGTCGCCGCAATAGTCCGACGGCAGGATCGCCGGCGAATGCAGGTTGATCTCGGTGGTCGCGGCGAGCGGCGCGGTGAGGTCTGGCTCCTTGCCGTTCCTGAGCGCCCTCACTGCGTCGTTGAGCATGTCGGTATAAAGCTGGAAGCCGATCTCGTGAATCTCGCCCGACTGCTTGTCACCGAGCACCTCGCCGGTGCCGCGAATTTCGAGGTCGTGCATCGCGAGATAGAAGCCCGAGCCGAGTTCCTCCATCTGCTGGATCGCTTCGAGCCGCCGTTGCGCCTGTTTGGTGAGCCCCTGCGGATCGTGCACGAGCAGATACGAGTACGCCTGGTGATGCGAGCGGCCGACGCGGCCACGCAGCTGATGCAATTGCGCGAGGCCGAACTTGTCGGAGCGGTGGATCAGGATCGTGTTCGCGCTCGGCACGTCGATGCCGGTTTCGATGATCGTCGTGCACAGCAGCACGTTCGCGCGTTGCGCGACGAAGTCGCGCATCACCCGCTCCAGTTCCCGCTCGTGCATCTGTCCATGCGCGACCGCGATGCGCGCTTCGGGCACCAGCTCTTCGAGCATCTGCCGGCGATTCTGGATCGTCTCGACTTCGTTGTGCAGGAAGTAGACCTGGCCGCCGCGCTTCAACTCGCGCAGCATTGCTTCGCGAATCACGCTGTCTTCCTCGCGCCGCACGAAGGTCTTGATCGCGAGGCGCTTTTGCGGCGCCGTTGCGATCACCGAAAAATCGCGCAGGCCTTCGAGCGCCATGCCGAGCGTACGGGGGATCGGCGTCGCGGTCAGCGTCAGCACGTCGACTTCCGCGCGCAGCGCCTTCAGCGCCTCCTTCTGACGCACGCCGAAGCGGTGCTCCTCGTCGATGACCACGAGCCCGAGCCGTTTGAACTGCACATCGGACGACAGCAGCTTGTGCGTGCCGATCACGATGTCGACCGCGCCTTCGTTGATCTGCCGGATCGCCGCGTTCACTTCCTTGGTCGACTTGAAGCGCGACAGCTCGGCGATGCGCACCGGCCAGTCGGAGAAGCGGTCGCTGAAGGTTTGCGTGTGCTGTTCGGCGAGCAGCGTGGTCGGCGCCAACAGCGCGACCTGCTTGCCGCCCATCACCGCGATGAACGCCGCGCGCAATGCGACCTCGGTCTTGCCGAAGCCGACGTCGCCGCATACGAGCCGGTCCATCGGCTTGCCGCTCGTCATGTCGCCGATCACGGCCGCGATCGCGGCGGCCTGGTCCGGCGTTTCCTCGAAACCGAAGCTCTCGGCGAACTTCACGTAGTCCTTCGGTTCGAGCGCGAACGCGTGGCCCTCGCGGGCGGCACGGCGGGCGTACAGGTTGAGCAGCTCGGCGGCGGTGTCGCGGATCTGCTGCGCGGCCTTGCGCTTGGCCTTTTCCCACTGGCCCGAGCCGAGCGAATGGAGCGGCGCGCTTTCCGGGTCGGCGCCGCTATAGCGCGAGATCACGTGCAATTGCGCGACCGGCACGTAGAGCTTGCTGTCGCCCGCGTATTCGAGGTGCAGGAACTCGGTTTCGCCTTCGCCGAGATCCATCGTCACGAGACCCATGTAGCGGCCGATACCGTGCTGCGAATGCACGACCGGGTCGCCGAGCTTCAGCTCGGACAGATCGCGCACCATCGAATCGACGTTGCTCGCCTGTTCCTGGCGGCGGCGTCCCGAGCGGCGCGCGAGCGGCCCGTACAGCTCGGTTTCGGTGATGATCGCGATGCCGTCGCCCGGCAGCGCGAAGCCGTTCGCGAGCGGCGCGACGCCGAGCGAGAAACGCGCGTCGCTCTTGAGCCAGTCGGCGAAACTGTCGGCCGAGGCGGGTTTCAGCTGGTTGTCGGCGAGCAGTTGCAGCAACGTCTCGCGGCGGCCCGCCGATTCGGCGGCGAACAGCACCCGGTTCGGCGTCGTGCTCAGATACGCGCGCAGCGCCGAGACGGGGTCGTCGGCGTGACGATCGATCGCGAGGTTCGGCAGCGCGATCGACCAGGCGCCGTCGCCGTTGGTGGGCAGCACGAGCCGTGCGAACGGTTTCGCGAACGTGAAGAAATCCTCGTCCGACAGGAACAGCTTCTGCGGTTCGAGAATCGGCCGGTCGCGGTCGTGCGACAGGAAATTGAAGCGCTGCTTCGTGTCGTTGGTGAAGCGCCGGATCGCCGCGTCCAGATCGCCGACGAAGGCGAGTTGCGAACCGTCGGGCAGGTAATGGAAGAGGGTGGCCGTCTCCTCGAAGAACAGCGGCAGATAGTATTCGATACCCGCCGACGGCACGCCGTTGCCGATGTCTTTATAGATCGACGCGCGGCTCGGATCGCCCTCGAAAGTCTCGCGCCAGCGGCTGCGGAATGCGGTGCGCGCGGCCTCGTCGAACGGGAATTCGCGGCCCGGCAGCAGGCGCACGTCCTTGACCGGATAGAGGCTGCGCTGCGTGTCGGGGTCGAACGCGCGGATCGAGTCGACCTGGTCGTCGAACAGGTCGATCCGGTAGGGCAGCGGCGAGCCCATTGGGAACAGATCGAGCAGCGAGCCGCGCACGCAATATTCGCCGGGACGCACCACCTGGCTCACGTGCTCGTAGCCGGCGAGCGTCAGCTGCGCCTTCAGCTTCGCTTCGTCGAGCCGCTCGCCTTGCGAGAACGAGAACGTGTAGGCGGCCAGAAACGATGCAGGCGGCATCCGGTACAAGGCCGTCGTGGCCGGCACGAGCAGGATGTCGCAGCGGCCTTCGCCGAGGTCGTGCAGCGTCGCGAGACGCTCGGAGACGAGGTCCTGGTGCGGCGAAAACGTGTCGTAAGGCAGCGTTTCCCAGTCGGGCAGGAGGCGCACGCGCGCGTCCGGCGCGAAGAAGCCGATTTCCTGCGACAGCCGCTGCGCGTCGACCGCGCTTTCGCAGACCACCGCAAGCAGCGGCATCTTCTCGCGATACGCGAGATGGTAGCGGGCGATCAGCAGCGCGTCGGACGAACCGCGCGTGCCGTCGAAGGCGAAACGCTGGCCGGCCTTGACGAGCGCGACGGGCGGGGAGGACTGCGAGGATGCGGCGATGTCTGGCATAGAGGAGAAAAAGGGGCGGCTCGGGGCTCACGCGACGGCCAAGTTTACGCGTGTACGGGCGTGGATGCGAAGGACCTATTATAAAATCCGTCCTTTACTTTGATTTGGCGGCATCCGCACTCGTGACTTCCCGTCTCTTTGCCCTGATCCCGTGCGCAGGCACCGGCAGCCGTTCCGGCGCCGCGATGCCCAAGCAATACCGCACTGTCGCCGGCCGCGACATGCTGCATTACTCGCTCGCCGCGTTCGACGCGTGCAGCGAATTCACGCAGACGCTCGTCGTCATCGCGCCCGACGACCAGCACTTCGACGCCCGCCGCTTCGGCAATCTGCGCTTCGCGGTGCGTCGCGTGGGCGGCGCGTCGCGCCAGGCGTCGGTGCTCAACGGTCTGCACGCGCTCGCCGAGTTCGGCGCCCACGACGCCGACTGGGTGCTCGTGCACGACGCGGCCCGGCCGGGCATCACGCCGGCGCTGATCCGCACGCTGATCGGTTCGCTCAAGGACGATGCGGTCGGCGGCATCATGGCGTTGCCGGTCGCCGATACCTTGAAGCGTATCGACCGCGCGTCGGCCGATAGCCGCATCGCCCATACCGAAGCGCGTGACGGCTTGTGGCAGGCGCAGACGCCCCAGATGTTCCGCATCGGCATGCTGCGCGAGGCGATCCTGCGCGCGCAGGCCGACGGCCACGATCTGACCGACGAGGCGAGCGCGATCGAATGGTTGGGCCACGCGCCGAAGCTCGTGCAAGGCAGCCTGCGTAACTTCAAGGTCACGTATCCGGAAGATTTCGATCTGGCCGAGGCGATTCTGAGCCGCCCCGCCGGTTCGTGAAACCGCGCCTGGGCACATTGGAAAGATTTGGAAAGGCTTTAAAGAAGCTTTAAAAGCTTCAGCACTTGAGGACGTGACGCACATGGATTTCAGAATTGGGCAGGGCTACGACGTGCATGCGCTGGTGCCGGGGCGCGCGTTGATCATCGGCGGCGTAACGATTCCGTACGAGCGCGGGCTGCTCGGTCACTCGGACGCGGATGTGCTGCTGCACGCGATCACCGACGCGCTGTTCGGCGCGGCCGCGTTGGGCGATATCGGCCGCCACTTCTCCGATACCGACGCGAAGTTCGCCGGCGCCGACAGCCGCGTGCTGCTGCGCGAATGCGTGGCGCGCGTGAAGGCGGCCGGCTTTGCGATCGGCAACGTCGACAGCAGCGTGATCGCGCAGGCGCCGAAGCTCGCACCGCATATCGAAGGGATGCGCGCCAATATCGCGGCGGACCTCGGTCTGCCGATCGAGCGCGTGAACGTCAAGGCGAAGACGAACGAGAAGCTCGGTTATCTCGGCCGCGGCGAGGGCATCGAGGCGCAGGCCGCGGTGTTGTTGGTCAGGATCTGAACGGGATTCTTGTTTGGGTGACGGGCGGTGCCGCTTACAGCGTCGCGCCGCCAATCGTCCGATTGCTCGGACACAGCTCGTCCGTTTGCAGGCCGTCGAGGATGCGCAGCACTTCTTCGGGATTACGGCCCACGTACAGATTGTTGACCGACACGTGCTGGATCGTGTTGTCCGGATCGATGATAAAGGTCGCGCGCAGCGCGACGCCCGCTTCCTTGTCGCGCACGCCGAGCTGGTCGATCAGCTCGCCTTTCACGTCGCCGAACGAGTAGTGGTTGAGCCTGTCGAGCTCCTTGTACTCGCGGCGCCATGCGAGCTTCACGTATTCATTGTCGACGCTGCCGCCGAGCAGCACGGCCTCGCGGTCCTCGAACTCCTTGACGAGCTTGCTGAATTCGACGATTTCCGTCGGGCAGACCAACGAAAAATCCTTCGGGTAGAAGTAAATGATTTTCCATTTGCCTCGAAACGACTGCTCGGTGATGTATTCGAACGCCGAGACGCCGTGTTCTTCGTGACGGTTGAAGCCCGGCTTGGCGGCAATGACGGTGAACGCTTCGAGTTTATCGCCAACGGTTTTCATGCAAAGGCTCCTTCGGAAGTCGCAACAAGCGGCGTGTTTCGAATGGCGACGGCGCGCGGTGCCGCGCGTCGTCGGCTCACGCGCTTCTCGCGAGCGGAAACTCGATCGTCACTTCAAGCCCGGGTCCGGGCGAGCGGTTGCGCAGCCGCAGCGCGCCGCGATAACGGGCGACGAGCCGCTGCACGATCGCCATGCCGAGGCCCGTGCCGTTGGCCTGGGTGCGCGCCGAATTCACACGATAGAACGGCCGCGTGACGAGCGCGAGCTGGTCTTCGGGAATGCCGGGGCCTTCGTCGACCACCGAGAGTTCGACGCGCGAGTGCGACACGCGCGTTTCGAGAATGACGTGCGGCACACCGTCGCCGTCGCTGAGGCCATATTTGCGCGCGTTCTCGAGCAGATTGCCGACCACGCGACGCATGTCGGTTTCATCGGCCTCGATCACCGCCGACGGAGCGAGCCGCGTGATCAGCCGCATGCTGTCCTCGCTTTGCATGCGTGCGGCGAGTTCGCTCGCGATCACCGAGAGGTCCACCGGTTCCGGCACACGCTGAACGGGACGCGCGTAGTCGAGGAAGCGGCCGATGATCATGTCCATCTGCTCGATGTCGTCGACCATCGCGTCCTTGGTGGCCTGATCGGACGGGCTCATTTCGGTCTCGAGCCGCAGCCGTGCGAGCGGCGTGCGCAGATCGTGCGAGATGCCCGCGAGCATCAGCGCGCGGTCCGCCTCGAGCTGTTCGAGGTCGCGCACCATCTGGTTGAAGCTTCGATTGGTTTCGGCGGCCACACCCATGCCGCGCTCAGGCAGCGGCTCGGGCGATTGCCCCGAGCCGACCCGGCGCGCGGCCATCGCCAGACGCGCGAACGGCCGGTTTACCAGACTCGTGATGAATGCCGCGCCGAACAGCGACAGCGCGAGCGCGAACACGCCCCAGCCGGCCCATTGCAGGCCGGTGGCGTTGTCGAGCTGATCGCGGTCGAGCGCGACCCAGTAATCGTCGTCGTCGATCTTGAAGCTGATCCATACGCCGTTGATATCGTTGACGCTCTGCGCGATTATGGTGTCGTCGCCGAGACGGCCGCGGATGTCGTGCTCGATCAGGCGATTCAACGATTCGTCGGGCTGGAGTTTGTATTTGTCGGTGGCTTCGCGCGGGTACACGCGCACCCCTTCGTTGCTCTCCAGATCCTGCAGCAGCGCGCGCCGCAGGTCGGGATCGGAATAGAGGAGTGCGGTGCGCGTGAGCTTGACGATCGCGACGAGTTGCAGAGCCACGCGCTGCGCGCGCGGCTCACGCTCGATCACGCGAAAGCTCTGGAACCACGCGGCGAGACTGACTGCGATCAACAGCGCGATCAGCAGAAAGGTCCGCCAGAAAAGGCCGCCGAACGCGAGCGTCAGGAGGCGCCGGTCGATCCGCATGGGCCCTTCTTATGTGACACAGAAACGAAAACGGAGCACAAACTCAGGCTGCACCGTCGGGGATGAAGACGTAGCCGAGGCCCCACACGGTCTGAATGAAGCGCGGGCTGCCCGGATCCGGCTCGATCAGCTTGCGCAGACGCGAGATCTGCACGTCGAGGCTGCGGTCGAAGACCTCGTATTCGCGGCCGCGTGCGAGTTCCATCAGCTTTTCGCGCGACAGCGGCTGACGCGGATGACGCGCGAATACCTTCAGCACCGAGAACTCACCGGTGGTGAGCGGAATTTCCTGGCCGGCCTTGGTCAGCGTGCGGGTGGCGAGATTCAGCGCGAACTCGCCGAACTCGAAGACCTCGGTGGTCTCGGACGGCGCACCCGGCAATTCGGACGGCGACTGGCGACGCAGCACCGCGTGAATGCGCGCGACCAGTTCGCGCGGATTGAACGGCTTGGGCAGATAGTCGTCGGCACCCATCTCGAGGCCGACGATGCGATCGACATCCTCACCCTTGGCCGTCAGCATGATGATCGGCGTGCGGTCGTTGCTGCCGCGCAGTCGCCGGCAGATCGACAGGCCGTCCTCACCGGGCAGCATCAGATCGAGCACCAGCAGATCGAAGCGCTCGCGCACCCAGAGCTTGTTCATTGACGGCGCATTTTCGGCGACGTAGACGTTGAAGCCTTGTTCGCCGAGGTAGCGGCGCAGAAGATCGCGCAGGCGTGGATCGTCGTCGACGACGAGGATTTTCGAAGGGTTTTTGGTTTCCATGGTCGGCATCTTAGCGCGATTAGAAAGTGGTGCGCGGTTACACCATTTCTGGGGTTACAGTCGGTTACAAAATTTACCCGCGGTGTGGCGCGACGTAAAGTATGCGCGTTTAGACTGCTTTACTGAATGCGGCTGTTCGGTGGATACTTCACTCGACAAAACTCTCGCACCCGGCTGTTACCGGGGTTTGTATACGCATCTGAGGTAGCCGGTTGCCGCGCCACGAAGGGAACAACATGAAGGGAGGGGTTTGGCCAAACGTGCGCCTGAGCGTGATTGCACTGGCGGTTGCCGGTACGCTGGCAGGCACACTGGGCCCGACGCTCGCTCATGCGCAGCCGTCCGCGGATAGAGCGGCGAGCGAGCATGCGCCCCGCTCGGGCAATGGCAGAACCAGCCGCCACAACCAGAGCATCGATCGCCCTGCCTCTGACGCGATGCTGCGCACCGCGGTTCCCCCCGATCTCGATCAACGTCGCCGCGACGGGCATATGACGCCCGAGGAGCGTCGGCTGTTGCGTCAGCACATCGAAGACGCCGTGCGCGAGTTGTACAAGCGTTAGTCCCAGCGCGCGCATTGCCGCGTGAAAAATCTCGTTGCGCTCACGAGCGCGCGCCGCGAAGCGATATCGCGACCTCTCGACTGTATTCGAGCCGATCCCAACGCGCGCCGAGCGCAACGCATGGACGCCGGATCAGCGTCACATCTCCGACACGCCGGACCCGGCACGCGTCGAGCCGATCGCCCTGCAGTTTCGCGCGAGCGGTTATGACATCGAGGTGACGCTACGCGCGCTCGGCGACATCCTGTTCTACCCGCCGAACGTCAAAGGATGGCCGGGCGGCGCGTCCTGGATCAACAGTTCAACGCTGAAAGGCGGCAACGACGGTTTGAACACCGTGATCCCGTTCGCCGATCCTGCGTACCTCGTGCTGCGCAAAAATATCGGCATCAAACGCGAACAGATGATCCAGCTCGACGAGCGCACCGCGCTGCATCCCGCGTTGGAGCCGCTGATGCCGCTCTGGCGCAGCCGGCAGACTGGGACACGATACGACGAAAGCGTCTATCTAAACGCATTGAGGAAGCGAGGCTCGCCCCTTCTTGCAAACCTCATGCTTCCCCCTTCTAAAAGCTTGACGGACTGACTCAGGGCGTGAAACGGCAATGCAGGTGCTGGCCGCTTCGGACACGCTGAAGATAGCTGGCGCCGGACGCGCGCCACTGGAGCAGCCGTTGAGCGGGCAGGGCGTGGCCGTGATCCGGCTAACGCTGAACGGTTTCGATACGCACCAGAACCAGCCGGGACAACAGGCCGAGTTGCTCAAACAGTTCGCGGAAGGGATGGTGGCGATGCAGGCCGCGCTCGTCGAGTTGGGCCGGTGGAACGATACGCTCGTGATGACGTACGCGGAATTCGGGCGCCGTCCGCGCGAGAACCAGCGCAACGGCACCGATCACGGCACGGTGGCGCCGGACTTCGTGACGGGCGGTCGCGTGCAGGGCGGTTTGTTTGGCGTGCCGCCGATGCTTGCGCGGCTCGAGGGGAATGGCAACCTGCCGGTCGGCGTGGATTTTCGCCAGCTTTATGCGACGGTGCTCGGGCCCTGGTGGGGGTTGGACGCGCCTGCGACTTTGCAGCAGCGGTTCGAGCCGCTGCCGTTGCTGCGGGCGTGAGCGCTGGGCGCTGGGCGCGAATCGACGCGCCCGGCGCTCAGGCTACTTCGCGCGCCACGTGATCCATAGCTTGCGGATCGGCGTCAACGCGATGCGTTGATGCAGCACGTGATAACCGTCGCGCTCGATTTCATCGAGCAACGCCAACGCGAGCGCCGCGAGCGCGAGCAGCGTGCGCTGCGCGCGCCGCGCGCTGGCGGGCACCGCGGCGAGCGCGGTCTGCACCGCGTCGCGCGCGCGATTCGTTTCGAACCGCATCAGCTCGGTGAAAGCGTCGGTGTATTTGCGGTTGATCAGATCGGCGGCGGTGACGTTGTAGCGTTGCATCTCGTCGATCGGAACGTAGATGCGGCCGTGCCGGGCATCGTTGCCGGTTTCGGCGACGAACTGCGCGAGCATCAGCGCCTCGCCGAGCGGAGCGGCCCACGCCGACGCATGCGCGGCATCGTCGGCCGATCCGGTTGCAGCCGCGCGCGACACCAGCGACGCAAAATTGCCGCCGACACCATGCACATAGCGCCGCAGGTTCGGATAGTCGAGATAGCGTGCCTGGTCGAGATCCATCTCGAAGCCCGCGAGCAGTTCCTGCAGAGCCGGAGATTCGGCCTGCGCGTCGGGCAGATAGGCCGCGAGTGCCTTGGACACCGGATGCGACGGCGAGCCGGCGGCCAGCGCGGCAATTTCTTTCTGCCACCACGCGAGCTTCGTGCGGCCGACCGCCGGATCGCTCGTCTCCTTGACCGTTTCCTCGAACTCGCGACGCAATGCGAAGAGCGCCGTCAACAGCGGCTGACTGGCGGCGCGCGCCTGGCGAAGCGCATAGTAGGTGCTCGATCCTGGGGGCGCCGCTTTCTGCTGGCAATAGTCGTCGAAATTCACGGGATGGGAGTGTGGGGAAGGACTGGCGAGAAGGGTGCCGACGTCCGTCGCGGCGCCCGTCTCGACGAGCCGAAAATTGTAGCATCGGCGTCGCGCGCGCAGATACCGCCGGGTGCAGACAAGCGCGAATCAATCGGTTAGAATCTCGCGCTTACGCTTTCGGGCACGTGTTCAGCGCGCTTGGGAGTGCACAGGACAATCGGGCGCGACGCATTGCGGCGTACCCGGCTGCGAGGGTGGCGAAATTGGTAGACGCACCAGGTTTAGGTCCTGACGCCCGCAAGGGTGTAGGGGTTCGAGTCCCCTCCCTCGCACCATTAAGTGCTTGATATCTATAGAAATATCACTTTCAAGCCGGTAAAAATCTAGCCTGTTTTTGCTCCGATTCCATCCGATTTGCCAGCAAATTTGACAGGCTTTGCTGCAGGGTGGAATCGGATGGTGTAACGTGGCGACATAAACAATCTGTTGATGTGCTTGCGCCACCGCACATATTTGTTCAAGATCATAGGCTACGCTGCCGTAAGCAGAGATGTCGTTGCATTGCAGTCAGGGTCAAGAGCGGTAGTTTCGATGGAGTTCCGCGTTACAGATGATCATTAAGGCACAAACGACATTCGCTGACCTGCTCAAGGAATTGCACGAGTTGCAAGAGCGGGGGAAGTTTTTTTCTCCTGACTCGGCTGCGGCTGTGAGCCTGTCGGATCGTATCGCCAAGCTTCGAGAGGCCTCGGATCAGCAGGCTTTGCTGTTGCGTGGCCTCTGGCACATGCAGTGCGGCGACGCGGCCGCAGCGGTTCGCAAATTGACTGAGATTAAAGATAGCGAGCTTAATCCCGGGTTCCACCGATTTTGCGTTCTCGTGAACTTGGGGTTTGCGACTGAGGCACTCACCCTGTTCAAGATTGTTGGTTCTCCAACGACGGGGCAGTTCACGGTTAGCGTTCCAGGTGGCTTAGCAGCTGGAGCAATTGGGACGATTGCTGGTTTTATCAACCAAGCCAAATCCATGCACCTCTCCAATTTAGACGGAATTGCAGCAGATAAGTTATTGCTCGCGGGTTCTATACTTGAGAGTTACGGCACGAAAGACGAAGAAATCGCCAGAGTTTTGGACGTTTCAGGAGCTGTCATTCGAGAGCACGGACTGTTGCACTTAGGTCACGTGGATGTCGATGCTTCGGAAACCTCCGGTAAGGTTACCCTGCGTTATAGGTTGGCGGTCGACCCGGATCAGGCTATTTGGTTATACGACCAATTCCTCGATAGACTGTACGACGAGGAAGTGCCAGTTCCCAATGGCCTGATTGTGGTCTATGACGCGGACGAACCGGCTCCGTTTGCTGGTGCAGTTTATAAAGACTCAAAATCACAAGAAACTCGCGTATGAGCGTCACGTCGACTGACTTGCTGGCGACAGCCCAACGAATTTTCGATACCGGCAGTACGGAAGCAGATTGGCGCGCGACTTGTTCGCGTGCATATTATGCTGTCTATCACGACGGGCAGGCATTCGCCGATTCCTTGGCAAAGGCAGCGTATCCCGGGACCATTCCGGCCAATACTCCGCCTGGAATGCATCACAGGTTGTATACGGGATTGAAAAATCCGACAGTTCCGAAGACAGATGCCCGTAACAAGCAGTCGTTCAAGTTGGGCTTAATGCTCGAAAACCTGCACGCGGCCCGCATCGATGCAGATTATGAGCCGGGGAAGGCCGTCACGCGGCGCGAAGCTCAAGGCAGTATGACGACGGCAAAGAATGTCCCGAACGTTTTGCTCGGTCAGACCGTTGGCACCCCTCTGCCGAAGTTCTTGAATTCGAGCGCTGGCCCAATCACGGTGCCGCCCCCTCAGCCGCCATCATCGACACCGACTCAACCGCAGCCGGCAGCCCGGGGTGGCCTCAAAGTCGTGAAGCAGTAAAGCCGCGCGCGGGTTATCCAGTCTGACGCTTCGCGCGATCCGACAACCCGGTAGTGCCGACCGCGAACTTCTCAACCGCTCGGTTGCCCGCCGACTCGTCGGCAGACGGCATCCAGCGGCCATACACGCGGGCGATCATCGTCCAATCAGCGTGTCCCATCTGTTTCGCAACCCACATCGGATGTTCGCCGGCTGAAAGCATCATCGATGCGTAGGTGTGGCGGGTCTGATACGGCCGTCGATACCGGATGCCGGCGTGCTTCAAGGCGGTCTGCCAGACCCGCCAGAACTGGTGTGAACCGGTGAACCGCTTGCGGGTCGTCGGGTTGACGAACACCGGGCCGTCCAACTCGGCCATGAACGTCAGTTCTTTCTGCGCGAGCAGGGCGGTGCGCGCCGGCCCGAGCAACTTTACGTCACGGCGCCCCGCCGTGGTCTTTGGCAACTCGGCCACGCCCTTGGCTTCGCGCGTCAGCGCTCGTCGCACGCGCACATAGCCGCCGATGAAGTCGATGTCGGACCAGTTGAGCTCGATCGCTTCTGATGTTCGCAGACCCGTCCACAGAAAGAACTGGGTCAGGTTACGCTCGCCGGCGCGCATCTTCGATAAGATCGCCGCCTGCTCGTCTGATGTGAACGGATCTACTTCGTCGTCTGGCTCGCCGGCGACAGGGCGCTCAATGCGTGAATAGGTGTATCCGGCCAGTGGGCTTGCGTCGATGATCTCGTCAGCGACCGCGTCGCCGAGCGCAGATCGCATGCAACTCTGGATGTTGGACAAGCGCTTGTTGGTGACCTTCTCGTCTTTCTTTTCGTCGATGGTCGCGAGCCAGTCGCGGATGGCTGCCCGCTTCAGATCCGACAGGGCAAGTTTGCCGAACTTCGGGATGACAAACCGATTGACGATCCCGTAATAGCCCTTGTAGGTCGAGGCCTTGATTTCGGATTGCTTCCGCGTCAGCCACTGGTCGAAATATTTTTCGACGGTGAGCACGTCGCCGGGTCGCTCGGCGAAGGCGGCGGCGTGTTTCGAATTCGGAAATGTCTTCGCGTAGTCAAACTCGCCCTTGTCGATCGCGTGACGGACCGCCGCGGCGAACTGGCTCAGCTTTCGAGTGTTGGCAGGACAGGGCTTCGCTTTGACGCGTTCCCGGCAGCGCTTACCTTTGTAGGTGAAGGCGATTTCATAGCTGGAGTCTGAAACGACTGTGACCCCTGTCCCTTTTCTACCCATTCGTCGTATGCCTCAAGATCCATAACGATTTTTTTGGTACCTGGCTCGTACCGCCAGACCGAGCCCTCTGGCCAGATGCCTTTGCATTTTCGCGTGTAGACAGCCGCCGCGGTGTACCCGGTGAGTTCGCAGAACTTGGCGATGGTCACGAAGCGTACCATTGTGCCCTCGTCAGTCCGTTCGGAGCGCGCCGCTTTGGGCGTGAGCCGATCGGTTGAAAAAGTCGTTGCGCTGCGCGGGCCATGCTAGGATTTTTCTAAAAGGGGCCACTGACCTATGGAAAAAGCTGACTTTGTTACAGCAGTTCTTGACGCAGCCAGGAACCGCGGATTTCGCGTCGAGCGGAACCGCGACGGGCTCAATCAGATTTGCTTCAATGAAAAGAGCAGGAAATCGCTGCACCAAGGACATTTGGAAAGGCTTTTCCCCGCGATCCTTCAGGCCGGGTTGTCGAAGTCGCAGATGAACGCACTTATCGACGGAGTCGCGCCGGGCCGGCCTTGCACGCACCGCGGTATGCGCGAAATCGTTGTTCAGTTGCAAAATGTTTCCGCGAGGTAGCCGCATGGACGTTCGTCGGTGAAAACGTGGATTCAGCCCTGCACCGCTTGCGCAGACCTGTATGGGCAGCCGGCCACCGCCGAGCCACACGAAGCGCTGACGCTCAACGGTGCGGGCGCTGTGAAGGACGCGCGAGTAGAGGCGCACTACACCTGCCTGCAATGTGGCGGCGTATTTGCACGAATTCTCGCTGGCCCGGCCGGCCGGCAGACATGGATGCTGCTGAACGCCGGGCAGCACTGACAGGCGTCTGGCGTTCACGCGATCGCCCCTAAGTCGTGCATTTGCCGCAACTGCGCGGCAAGGTCTGGCGTGATTTCGAAAAAGTTGAGTGCTCCCTTGCAGGCAACGAAAGGCAGCGGCTTCGACTCCACGACATGAAAGCCGTATTGGCCTTCGACGTGCCACGGTGACGTGCGATCGTTGGGCGTGACGCATCCGTCGATCGTTGCGACGCCGACGATTCCGCCGCGTTGTAGCTGGTCGAACGGAGGCAGTTCGATCGTCGGGCCGCCGACCGGCCAGAGGGGATCCTGTGCTGCTTCGTACTCAGCGCGCGTCATGCCTCTGGAAGCGTGAATCAACACGCGCCCGCGTATCCTCGTCGACCAGCTGCGGTTTTCGATGTCCTTCAGGACCCCGGCGGCGATTGCGGCGGCGCGGGCAGGACCAGTGAGGTCCGGGCGAAGAATCAGCCAACACCAAGGTTGCCGGATGGAGATCGCTCTCATGCTAGGATTCCTCTGAGGTCTAAACGGGGGCGCACATGAATTGGAGCGACTTGGCGATCGTCTTTGCGACATTGATGGGACCTATACTTGCCGTCCAGGCGCAGAAGTGGATCGAGCGAGGACGCGAGCGAGGCGCGCGAAAGCACCAGATTCTTCTCTCGTTGATGGCAACCCGTCAGGCACGTCTGTCGCCCGAACATGTTCGATCTCTCAACATGATTGACCTTGCTTTTTACGGTAGCGAGACTCGAGGTCGTCGAAGCCGGACTAAGGCGGAGCAGGCTGTAATCGATGCTTGGCGTGAATACCTCGATAATTTGAATATTCCAGATCCGGCCGAAGACGCAGCAAGGGCCGCCTTTTATGCCAGTCGAGACGAACTGTTCATCAATCTGCTCGCTTCGATGGCGAAAGAGCGGCGCCTTGATTTCGACCGTGTCCAACTTAAGCGCGGTGCATACACTCCGAAAGCACACGGTGACATTGAAGGATTGCAGGCGATTGTCCTGCGCGGGGCAGCAGGCGTACTTAGTGGCAAGGAACCGATCAAGATCGCGCCATTCACGGTCAATGCTCCGGCTGAGGGCGCGGCTGAGCCACGGCCACAGGCGCAAGGCTAGTAACAGCGGAAACGTCGCAACGAGTTCAATCATGGGGGTTGTCATTTTCATGTGCACATAACCATGCGGCCGAAGGACGCTCGCATGTCGTCGACGTAGACAGTCATGGGCAGTCCTTATTACTTGATGGAGATGTCAGGGAGGATCACCGACGGCTTGAAGATGACCTTGTAGTGGTAACTACTCACGTCCGCCCCATCGACCTGTTCAACAAAATACGTCACGTTGTCCGACAGCCCCAAGAAGTGCTTCTTATAGCTCTTCGGGCCGGTCTTGCAGGTGATTGACACTTCGCGCACCTTGTCGGCATTGCCGAGCGAGCATAGCCCCTCGATGCTCAGCATGTAGTCGCCGGTGATGCCGTTGTAGAACACGACCCTTCGATTGATCTGGAAGTTGTCAGCGGCTTTCGACAGGTTCTGCGATGCCACATCGGCGTCATTACAGCCAGCCAATGCAGACGCACCACACACGAGCACAGCGGAGAGCAACAAACGTTTCACTTTGTTTTCATGGTTCATGATCAACATCCTTTGTGGTTTGGTTAGGAAGATCAGGCAGAGGAATGATCTTCACGAGCGTTCCTTTGGGGGTGGCGTCGATGGCAGCATCGAGACTCGCCTTGTCGTAATAGTCGACACCGCAAAAGCAGATCGGTAGGCCGGAGTCGAAGAACGCTCGATACCGCTCTGCATCCCTGCGAACCTCGCCAATGAATCCCACAAGCTCATCCCTCTCGCGCTCTCCGTTATCTCCGCAAGCCGCGCGGATCTCGCATAGCAGCGTGGAAAGACGGTCGGAGTCATCGGGATCATCCAGATGAGTATCGGCGCCGGGTGCTTTAGGCAACGGCATCCAGTGCGTCGGTTCTACGCGCCAGCAATTCGGAACGTTGTCGGCTTCCTCCGAGGTTTCGAACCAACCTGGCTCTACGTCGTCGGGTTCTTCCCAGTACTCAGCGATGTACGCCTCTGACATCCATTGGCCCCGCACCGTGCGCCACTTGCCTGCCATATTCAGATAGCCAAGCAGAACGGTGCTGCCGGTCTTCGGCGCCGTCTCGATTAGCCGCCACGCATCCCTGATCTGCGCTCCATCCTGGGGTGGGGTGGCGTAGAGCTTCGTGCCCGGCGCTGGCATCTTGCCGTTGCGCCACAAAACCGCTTTCAGATCGCCGCCGAACAACACGACTTCGCCCACAAGTTCATCGGCGGCCGTGGCTTGCGTGGATGCGGCGCGCGCTTCGAGCATGTATCGAATCCGATCTTCGATCAGCCCGACCCATTCCGCGTTCGGCTTGGTAAGGCAGATGCCCTTGATCATCAACGCGCAAGCCGTTATTGCCGCATTCGCGCGCTCGTGGTTCTCTACAGAGTTCTGCAGTTCCAGAAACACAGGCTTGAATTCACCGGCCGAAAGATCGGCAAGCACTCGCGAATGCTCAGTGCCCTCACGGTATTCCGCCTCCCGCTCGTCGCTCACAGTCGCGGCAGAGCGAGGGAGAGGGGCGGCGTACTCCGGGTGGCGCGCGATGAATGCCGGGAGCGCCGCTTTGAACGTCTCGACGTACTGGTCGCGCTCTTGCCCCCAGTTGAGGTCGCACTCGTCGGCGGCCTCCCGCTCGTCGTGTTCGTCGGGCACCTGGTACGTGAAAAGATTCTCGATGCCCGACAGGCAGCGCGAACGGCGCTGCATGTTTTCGAGGTTCGTCATGAGGATGCCGGGCGTGCGCGCCAGCGCGCCCATACCGACGAGGTCGTAGACGCGTTGGAGCGTCTCGGATTTCGCATCAGCGTCTGCCACCGGCTCTGCACTGGTAGCAGCGAAAGCGGCGCGGCGATTCCACCTCGGCACGTCGGTGCACGAAACTTCGAACCCGCTGAGAATGCAATCGGCTGGCGGGTGATAGTGAAAGCCGGCGTCGCTGGCCTGCGAGAGACCTGTGCCACAAAGCGGGCACGCAATTGGTTGATTCGTATCCATTGCTTTAAGCCTTGATTGAGGCAGCACGGCGGCGCGCTTCCTGTGCCATCGCGAAAATGTTCCACCATGAATGAGGCCAGTCGATTGCACGCCGATGCGTCGAAAGTTCGGTTAGCAAGACCTTGGCCGAGTACAGGTGCCACTCTCGGGCTGTCATGATTGATGCCCCCGCAATTTGGAAAGAGATACCGGCTTTCGAGGCGTGGAATGTCTCTGCGGCAGCCGGCGAGCCGCCGGTTCGTTACTGCGCGAACGGATTGCCGAAGAAGAACGGATTGCCGGTCTTGTCCTTGATCATTTCGATGACCGTGTTCGAAGCAGCTTCGAGTACCTTGTCGGCACGCACCAGCTCGAACGAGAACGTGACTTTCTGATCGCGCGTACGGTATTTCAGACGCGCCTCGACCTGATAGGCGTCGCCATTCCAGAACACGGGCACGCCAATGCAGAACTTCGAGAAAACATCCATCTTGGCGATCGTCTGGGAGTCGTCGTCCTGGATGAATGACATGCTGATGCCACCGTTCTGCAGGCGGATGTGGCTCTTCAGGCGCATGTCCTGCGTCGCCTCGAACTGGAGCGCCATTTCCAGCATGGCAGCGCCCGAGGGCATGCCGGAGCCGTCGGGGCTAACGATGTCCTTCCGGTTTTCCTCGATGAACGTCGCGAAGTCGAGTTGGCTCATCGACTTGCCGCTCGAATCACTCCATCGATTCCATTCCGTACTGAAGCGGGGCGTGAAACGCGCGACGTGGTCGCGCCATGCAGCTTTTGACGCGTCTTCCCCGTTGTCATTCAGGATGGCGGTGAAGTCCACCTTTCCGGCCGCGTAGTCGGCGCGGCACCAGATCGTCGAATCAACCAGCGAACCGTGACGTTTGATGTAGTCGATATAGCAGTCGACGTCGTTCATCTGGATCGTCGCCGTCTTGCGCAGTGGCGCCGGTAGCCGCTTGCTGTCGTCCTTCTCGAGCAGATTCCAGCCCGGCGGCATCGCGATGCGGGTGATCGCAGCATCGGGGACGGATCCAATCTCGATCGGCTCTTTAATCTCGCGAGCGAGGGTTTCGGCGAAGTTGTCGGATTCGTTGAGGGTTTCCATATTCTCTTAAATGTCCTGTCGTGTGAAGGAAGGGTTATGCCGTCTTGAGGGTCGACGGCGGGGCGTCTGAAGCGCTCGGAACCTGCTTCAGATCAAGCTTTTCCTGACGTGGATCGTCGACCAGCAGGTTGCCCTCCGGCGTCGCGAAGAACAGCGCTTCGATCGGCGCGTCGGCCGGTTTCTTCGTCGTGATCTTCGGCGTGATGACCATGGCGCCACCACGGGTTGCCTTCTTGACGTTGAGCTCGAGCACGAGCTTGCCGGAGCCGCCGTGTTCGTCGATCGAGCGCACGAGGTCGGCGAATTGCTCGCTTGTGTTATCGAGTAGCGCTCCGCCGGCGATCTGGCGAAGAACATCGGTGATGGGTCTGACAGCAGACATTTGGACTCCTATTCTTTTCTGGTGCTGCATGGAATAAAAAGGGCCTACTTACAGGAGGAATCAGCTTTCGGCCAACGGGGACGGGGCAGTGTCGCCGGCAGCGCGGTCTTTTCCGCTGACAGCGACGAGTCGCAATGAGCGCGGAGGGCGCCACGGCTGACGGATATTGAATGTTTCAGGGCTGGTCGCTGGCTGTGCCCATGGAGCAGGATCAATGGTCCTGCGACAGTTGGCGATGGCGAGCGCAACACGCCACGACGGATTACGTTTTGGGTCACTGTCGCCACCCATCGCAACGAGCGCGCTCGAAAGCGCATCGGCGCTGACGGGAATGTTGGCGGCAGGAATGCGGCGGTGCATGATCAGACTCCTCGCCCGGGAACTGAAGCAGGCCCGGCATCAGGTGACGTGGCATTGATGCAGTAGCTGCCGACCGTAACCGCGAGCAGGAACAACATCGTCATGACAGCCGTGGCGAAGCGATGGCGGCGCGCGCATCGGTCGAGGCGATACACCAGCCGGTCGCTGCGGAGCAATATGAAGAAGGCCGCGGCGACGATCGAGAGCACGAACCACGCGGCCAGCACGATGATGGCGGTCATCTCACTGCGCTCCAAGGAGGCGGCACAGCAGCTCAACCACGACCGGCGACGCAGCGAGGAACGCGAAGCAGAGCAGCGGGCGCTTCGTCGTGCGGCGTGCGTACTGGTCGGCTTCAGCTGCTGCGTCGCGCCGCGGGCGGGCAGCCTCTGGCTTGGCGTCGACGCCTTCGCCGATCAGCCCGGCAGCGCGTTCGCGTTTGAGATGTTCGGTCAGCGCGCCGTGCGGTTTCGGCAGCGCCCGCAGCACAAGCAGGTCTTTGGCGAGCACGGACATTACTGCACCCCCGCAATGATGAATGTGCGGTGATCCGGCGCGACCTCGGTTGACTCCGGCTCCGCGGTCGTCGTTGCTGCGTCACGAGCGCGTAACGCCCGGGCCTCGATTGCCTGGTTAAAGGCGTGCAGCAGCACGAGTCCCGCGTCGAGCGGTTCGCCGTCGATCAATGCGACTAAGCAGCGCTGTTGCGTCGCCTTGGGTTGTGCTTGGAGCGCCGCTGCGATGTCGGCGACGGTGATCGAATGGACGACTGCCAGATGTTCGTCGACGATTTTTTTCGCGGGGTGCGATGCCAGCGGCGCAGAGGGTGGAAGGTGGTGCATCCTTGCTCCATCGGTTGGGTGGCGATGGAGAGAAGGTTAGTGAATGCTAAACTTATAGTCAAGTAATAAATAAACTTCGGTTTAGGTGATGCTTAATCCGCCAAGTCCGGGTCGAGCTTGACGTAGTAGGAGAGCGCTTCCACGAGTGCATAGCGCGTCAAGGCGTCATTCGCACAATACTGGCCGGTTCGGTACACGCGATGATGCTCATCGTGTCCGAATTCGATAACGATGCGACCAAGGGGGCGGCGATTCTTGGATGGCAGAGGCACCTGCTGAGCAACGCCGCCGCCGGACTGGCGACGTCTTTCGAGATACGGCGCGAACGAAATGACGTTCACAGCTGCTCAGACACAAACGGGCCGAACGCTTCTTTCGTCGCGTCGTATAACGTCGGCTGTTTTCCGCTTTCTGGTCCAGTCGGCATGTCGGCAACCCGCAGCTTCGGCTTTAGCGCTGTGCGCTCGAGCTGAATTTCTCTTCTGTTGAACTGCCCGTACGGTACCGGTTTCCACGGTCCCGCATAAGGTCGGGAAACCTGGACGCGTCCAGGAAACCTGGACACCACCCAAAGCCAATATCGGCGGCCTTCTCCGGGTTTTCGTGTTGAAATCAGTTCACAAAATGACGACGCTTTTGTAACAAGGCACGAAAATTGGAGGGCAAAATGTCGGACCTAGCTTTTGTGGATAGGCTCGGTAGTGCGCGGTTGCATCATCTGCAGGTACTGGTCGCTCTTGCGGACGCCGGCAGCATCCGCAATGGAGCACAAATGCTCAATGCCCCCAAGTCGACGGTCGGCTCGAGTATTCATCAGTTGGAGGCGTATATTGATGCGCGGCTGATACAGGGAACGTCGAGCGGCATAATGCTGACCGACCAGGGGCGGATTCTGGTGCCATACGCGCGCCGTATCGTTACGGAGGCGAGCCGCGCGGAACGGGCACTCCATGCAACCCATCGGGAGCGGCGAGACATCTTTTCGATAGCTGTGACGCCTTGGGTGACGTTGACATTCCTTCCGGAAGCAGTGGAGCGCTTTCGGGAGCGAATGCCAAATGTCCGGTTCGAGTTCTTCGAAGGGCTGCCGGCGCTTGTGTATCCGGGTTTGCGTGACGGCAGCATAGAACTGTCTATCGGACGGGAAATGCCCGGTGAAAAGAATCCGGACATCAGTTTCAGGCCGCTCGTATCTTCAAGCATGGCGATCGTGGTTCGCCGAGGGCATCCGCGTGCCGACAGTCGCTCACTCGCGAATCTGCTTGATCTCGAATGGCTCATGGCATTGGATGCGGAGTCTGAAGGCCAGATACCGTTCAGGATGTTTGAGCAGTACGGCTTACCTATGCCGGCAGTCATCCACTTTGGACATTCGCTCACCTTCTCCCTCGCACTATTGCCGAAGACGGACATGGTTGGCGCTTTCATGTGGCCGCTGATTGAGGTCAGCGCGGCCCGCGACAACCTTCGGGCGGTGCCCATACGAGAGCATGTCAACGACACGGTGATCGGCCTCTTGACGCGAAGCGACGTTACTATGAGTCCTGCCGCGAACTGCTTTATCGAATGTCTGATCGACACGATCCGTGACAGCATGAGTTCGTCCGATCCCGATACCAGGCGGGTGATGCATACAGTCGAGTTACTGATCTAGAAGGGCAAACTCCGCTGCAAATTTCTTACGGCGCCTGATCCGTGCGCGGGCCGGCGACATGCATACAAGAAGCATCGAGCAGCGCGGGGCAGATGTGGCAATGGCGCGAACAGGTTAACCAATGAACGATATAGCTTGTATCTCAAAAATCACCGTTCAATAGATAATAACTATCTATTTGCCGTAAAAATAGCCGCTCGCGCGGCTGACCTACTCATTTGCTGCATGTTTTCGACGTCGGCGCGGCGGCGGCGCGATGACGACTTCGGCATGATCATCGACCGCTTCAGAAGAGAGTGCTGACGCGCCTAGAAGGACTTGGAGTGCCTGTGCTATTCGCATGATCTCCGTATCATCACGCCCCTCAACGACCTTCAGCAATAGTGACGCCCCAGGGCCAAGTTTCCCGTCGGAGTCTACCGATTCGTCATCTAAGGTTCGGTCGAGGACGCCTTCACCCATCCCATAATCGCGTTCCAGACGTCGTGCAGCGCGCTCGCCAAATGATGCTCCACCCAGCAACTGGGAGAAATAACTCTTCTCTTTGGGGGGCACGGAGTGGCTTTCAGTCCACTTCAGCAGGTTGGCGCGGCGAACGTCTTGGATATCCATACCGTAAGTTTAGTCAATTCTAAATTAGTGATCACTTGACCATTGGTTTAGTTGAAACTAAACTGGTCGCATGAACCTCAAGGAATACATCGCCGGCAGCAAGCGCGGCACCGCGAAAAGGCTGGCTGAATCGCTAGGAATTTCGCAGTCCTATCTCTCTCAGATGGCCGCCGGCCAATCTCCAATTTCCCAGGAACGTTGCTTCGTCATCGAGCAGGTAACGAGCGGAATGGTGATGCGATGGGATTTGAAGCCGAGCAACTGGCACAAACTCTGGCCCGAACTGGCCGGCGCCCCTGGATCTCCCCCCATACCTCTTACTGCCGGAGAGGCGGTAAGAGGCGAACCGGGGCAACGCGCACCAGCAAAGGAGGCGGCCTGACATGAACATTGCGCGAGTACCGCTGCCACTGAATGTGGGTGGCGTGATGCACATGGACACATCGGTGGAGCTTTGCGTTGACCTGCCAGCGATCAGTGACGCGCGCGTCGTGATCCCACTTCGGCGCGCGGGCTCGCTCCCCGGTGCACCGGATGCCGTTGGTGACGGTCACGTCATCGGCGCGCTGGTGCTTGAGCGGGCGCTCATCATCGGGCCGCAACTGGCGAGATACGCCCTGCGCGAGGTGCTCGGCGCAGACGGGGTGCCGGCGGATTTCCGAGGTGCGCCGCCGAAGACTGTGCCACCGATCCTCGATTGGTTGATGAGGCTTCACGAGGCAGGTTTTTATCCCGTTACCGGGTGCGCGGCTGCGGGATTTGAATCACAGGCTGAGGCGACGCTGGCGGATGTCTGCGCTACGAACGGCGACAACTGGGAAGACCAGCTCGAGCAGCGCGCCCGCGAAATGAAGCGCATGAAGGCCATCGGGATTCCGAAACTCTTTCCCGGCGAACAGGGAGACACCACTGGCGTTATGAACACAGGAATGCAAATGGGCAATGTCGCCTTGGAAGCTGACGTTAGCGTGTCGGAGGTGATGACGGTGCGCAGGCCGACGATTGATGGAGAGGTGCTGGAAGCCGCATTCAGGACAGCAGCCGATGTCGCTGGCAGGAGCAACATGGATCCAATCGCCGCGGCGCTTTCGGTCATCAACGCGTACGCCGCGGCAAAGAAGCGGCTTAACGAAGTCGCTGAAGAGTTTCGGTCAGCGACTCCAGATGTCCTTCCGTCATCGCGAGATAGTCCGTGAGTTCCTTTCGTTGACGAGCGGTCTCTGCCTGCAGCGCAAGCGCGAGATTTCCGATTGATATGGCGAGGTGTTCGAGCGTTTTGTCCTGATTCTTCTCGGCAAGCTGCTTTGCTTGAGCAGCTTGTTCGATAGCAGTTTTGAAGGTCACGCGTACTCCCTTTATGGGTGGTTGAAGAGGTCAGAGTCATCAATTCTCCCATATCGGTGGGTACGCCTTTTTTGCTGTGCCGTCGTGTGGCGATGTGTTGTGTGTCCATACCGAAATCGTAGCGACATCGCGATTTTAGGAGTGCTGAGTTCAATTTGTAACCACCGGGTGGCGATGTGCTCCGGTGGTTGCGAAAACGGATGGAGTCTGGCAGATGATCGGAAGGCAGATATTCATGGCGATGATCGGCGCGGCCCGCGGTGGCTGGGAAACCGTCGCTGCTTACTGCGGCATGTCGGTGGTCGCGCTCGAAAACCGTATCTATCAGAAGAAGGATCAGCGCCTGCATCTGGACACGGCGATGCTGATTCAGGAGATATCTGGCACGACGCTGCTCGTCGAAGAAATTGCGCGCCTGAGCGGCGGGGTGTTCATCCGCCTGCCTGACGTCGAGGTGGGCGATCGCGACGCAGTGCTGCGCAAGTGGAACGAGATCTACATCGAGCTCGGCAGGCTGTCGGGAGATTTCAACACGTTCACTGCCGACGACGAGGTTACCGAATCGGAATTTGAGGTGTTGCAGTCGGACGCGCATCGGGTGGTTCGGGCAGTTGAGGAACTGGCGGCGCTCACCCATCGCGTGTATGGGCGGCCGGCGGCGACAGC
Source organism: Paraburkholderia sp. UCT2 (assembly GCF_014397665.1). Taxonomy (NCBI): domain Bacteria; kingdom Pseudomonadati; phylum Pseudomonadota; class Betaproteobacteria; order Burkholderiales; family Burkholderiaceae; genus Paraburkholderia; species Paraburkholderia sp. UCT2. The sequence continues at coordinate 96,582 of NZ_VZQO01000018.1, read as the reverse complement.
GATCGCACTCGCATCGGCAAAGGAGGCGTGATGCGCGAACTGTTCGACGCGGCGGCGCGCAAGGCAGGCTCCATGGCGGCGCGTGTGGGTATCCCGTATCACGAAAACCCGCTGAAGGGGCCGTTGCGGCGCTTCGCGCGCCAATGGGAACTTGGGTGGTCGGAATACGTGGCGAGATGTACCGAGGTTTTCGAAAACACCCGAGGGGGCGAGCCTGTGTAGTTTGCAGGTCGTCAGTCATGGCGCGCGCGGCTTGCGGAAGGGACGCGCGCAGTAGCAATGCGAGGGATTGCGCCCGGCTTCCGTGACGGCCCCCATACGCGAGCAGTGCCAGAGATCACCGCCGGAAGCGAGGCAGACCCTCGCCAACACCGACCTTCCGGCGGCCTTTGGTCAACCGATTGAGAGCAACGAGAATGGCGAAAAACAGTATAGATGCGTACGGCGCAGCCGGAAAAAGCAACGTCCTCTATTTCGATCCCGAGGTGCTGACGCTTGTGGAAGATCCGGCGCATCCGCTTTTCGACTCGCGCGTGTATTTGCCGCTCGACGAGAACATGGTGCGCAACATCATGTACCAAGGCGTGCTGCAGGCGATCGAGGTCAACAAGAATCCCGAGACGGGTGCCGTCGAGGTCGTCATGGGCCGACAGCGCGTAAAGAACTGCCGTGAAGCGAACCGGCGTTTGCGCGATCGGGGCGAGGAACCGAAGCTCGTGCCGGCGATCGTGCGGAAGGTGGCGGCGCGTGACCGCGCGCTTGTGCTGTCGGCCGCCACGGCAAGCGAAAACGCCATTCGGCAACAGGAAAGCCCGATAACGCGGGCCGAAAAGATGGCGCGGCAACTGTCGCTCGGTCGTTCCGAGGCAGATATCGGAATTCTGTTCGGGGTGGGGCCACAGACCGTGCGCGCATCGCTCGAACTGCTCGAATGCTGCGCTGCCGTTCAGGATGCTGTCGAAGCGGGGAAGGTGAACGTCACCCATGCGAAGCAACTGACGAAACTGACGCCCGACGAACAGCGAGCGAAGGTTGCCGAGCTGATCGCGGCCGGCGACGGCGTAAATGGGCATGAACGCTCGCGCAAACAGCGGGCCGTGATGGGCGACGGCAAGCCGCGCATGAAGACGCGCGCAAAGATCGAAAAGGAGCTGGAATCCGCGACCGGTGAGCGAGGCGCAGCGCTTCGGTGGGTGCTGGGCCTCGACGATGCAGGCGTCGCTGCGTCGGCTTCTACGGGCGCCTGACATGATTCCCGTGACAGTCCCCGCTTCTCGCCGGGCCGCCTTCAGCTCAACGGTAAAGTGTGGCGCGCGCTCGCGCGACAACATCGAGCGCGATCGCCATGAAGGCTGGATCATCACCGCCTTCCAAAGCACAGGCCTCGAGGTATTCGGCAATGTCCTGTTCGGTCCGCAGATGTTCGGCCGAAACCCACGGTCGGGTGCTGATCTTATGCTTCATGCGCCGCCCTCAAACCTGACGGTGGTCGCCGGTTTTTGGCAGCCGGTCGGCCTGCCGCGACCACGCCGCACCAGTGTGTTGCCCTGGTACTGGTCCGCCTGCTCGATCCATTCATCGGTGATTTCGGGCGCGTCGTCCGGATCGACCCACTCCGACGCGATAGTGGCGTCACGCATGGGCCAGTTCGCGCGGCTCGACTTCGTGTTCGATCTTCTTTGCGATATCGCGCTCGGCAATCTTCATGTCGTACATGAGCTGCAGGTTCATCCAGCTCTGCGCGTCGCCGCCGAAATAGCGCGCGAGCCGCATCGCGCTGTCGGGAGTAATGCCGCGACGCTCGCGCACGATGTCATTGATGCGGCCTGCGGTGACGTGCAGCGCGTTCGCCAGAGCATTCGCGCTCATGTCGAGGGGCACGAGGTATTCCTCGCGCAGAACTTCGCCCGGATGCACCGGGCGCATTCCGTTCTTGATCATATGAACTCCGTTTCGTTAGGAGTGGTAGTCGACGATTTCAATGCTGGTAGGGCCATCCGCCGTCCATGTGAAGCACATGCGCCACTGGTCGTTGATGCGGACGCTGTGTTGGCCGGCGCGATCGCCTTTCAGCGCTTCGAGCCGGTTACCCGGCGGCGAGCGCAACGCATCCAGCGTGACAGCGGCATGCAGCATTGCGAGCTTGCGTTCCGCCACGGTCCGGATGTTCGCGAAGCGCGGTACGGGGCGGCCTTCAAAAAGCGCCTGGGTGTCTGTGCATCGGAACGTTTGGATCATGGAAGTCATTTTATACCGTTTACCGGCAAACGGCAAACGATTGAGGCAATGACCGAATTTGCAATCCAGGGCGACCTGGCTTATTCTGCGGACAAGGAGCCTAGAAACTTCGATGCAGAGCGGCCTCCACGCCCGTCAGTTCGTGGTTTTTTTGCGCCCGCGCCAGTTCAACGGCCGGGAGGGCGACGGATACAAGACCCGCAAGGGAAAGAAGTCCGCCCGGCTCTGCACGGGTTTCTAGCCTCCCGGCCACCATGCCGGATGCGCCTAGAAACGCTCCTGCATGGTCTTTCGAGACTCGCAGAGGAGCGTTTCATGCCGCATCCGCCCAACGAGGGCGTGCGTTCGCACGTCCCTACGTCCCGCATCACATCCTCCAATGTCATCCCGCTGCCCACGGCAGCGCCTGAACGCGTTCGTCAGTCGTGGCGCGGTCGCTATCCAAAAACCGTATCTCGCCTCATTGACTTGCGTCGACGCCAGCAGCTCGACGCGCAGTCCGCCGCGCCGGGTGAATTCGTGCTGTCACGCCGCCGCGACGGCCGCCTCGAAGTGCGCCTGGATGGCTGTTTCTCGGTCTCGAAGGAAAAACTTCGCAGCGCGCTAAATGCCGCGCTGCGAAGTATCGATGTCGGTGCATGGGATGCGTCATTCGAAGAGGCGGCCGAATGAACGACATTTCCAATCTGGCCGCGCCGACCACGACTGACCTCCTAGGCAAGTTTGGGCAGCCTGTGGCTTTCTACCCGAGCCTCGCGAAACACGTGGGCGGCGTGAAGGCTGCGGCGCTGCTCTGCCAGATCGCACATTGGCAGGAAGACGCCGATCACCCGCTTGGCGTCCACCGGACCGCCGAAGACATCGAGCGTGAACTCGGCCTGACCTACGAGGAGCAGCGGAGCGCGCGTAAGGCGCTGCGAAAGGCCGGCGTGCTGATCGAGACTGAGCGGCGGCTCGAGCACAGGATATTTTTCCGGATTGACGTGGTGACGCTGCAGACGTTGCTCACCAGTTTGCGTGAGGGGCGCTCATGAAGCCATGGACATGGCGTCACGCCATCATCAACTCACCGCTGCCGCCCACGACGCGGCACGTCTTGCTCACGCTTTCATGTCACGTGAACGACGTCGGAGAGGATTGCTTTCCGTCAACGAAAACGCTCGCACGTGAAACCGGTCTGTCAGAGCGCTCCGTATGCACGCATCTGGAACTGGCGGCGACGGAAGGCTGGTTCGCCGTGCGGAAACACGGCTATGGCGGACAGAAATGGGCGCGGCACCAATATTACCCACGCGTCCCGGACGACTTCGTTCTGCCCGATCGCGATGAAAAAGGCGCTGAAGAACGTTCAGTGCCTCGCGCCAAAAAGTTATCCACAAAGGCACTGAAGGAGGTTCAGCACCTTAACGATAAAGGCACTGAAGGAGATTCAGTACCTTTAGGCGAGGCACTGAACGTCATTCCAGAAGGCACTGAACCTAACGACAAAAAGGCACTGAAGGAGGTTCAGTCTAGTACTGCAGTTAACCCTTCAAAGAAAAGCAGCAGCAACGCGCGCGAGGAACCGCCTGTGGATAACTCCGCTCTCGAATCGCTGCTGCTGCCTTCGAACAAAGAACCCGACAAACCGCCGGCGGGGGAAATGCATCCGGGCGGTGAACCGCCGTTGACCCTCGACGAGAGCGTTTTGCTCGGCGTGCTGCGTGAACTCGAGGAGAGCCACGGCAAGGGCGGCGGGATACCGCTTGCCAAGGTCCGGCCGCATCTTGCGGACTGGACGGCGCGTGCCGTCAGGCCCGACGAGTTGCGAGACGCGTATCGACGCGCCGTGGCGGCGCGTGAGCGCGATAACGACGGCAGGCCAGTGAACGCCGGGTTTCTCGCCCGTTTCGTGGACGAGGTGCTGGCTCCGGCCGCGACTGCCGCTGCCGGTGGTGCCGAAGACGGCGCGCCGTGGTACGAGTCGACCGACCCTGCCGTGATCGAAGCCCGCGGTGCGGAGCTCGGCGTACGTGCCCGAAAGCATGAAGAGGCGATCGGCGCGTACCGGGTGCTGGTGGTGGCGGCTTCGCGCGAGAAAGCGGCGATCGCATTCGTTCTGGCGGATGCCAGGAAATTCAACGATGAGCGGCTGTACCAGTTCGCCCGCACCCAGTTTGGCGATGCGCTCATGCCCGTGGACGACTACGCGTCATGAGCAAGAACTCACTTCGCTTTCCCGAGAGCGCGATCGCTGGTGGCCGGTTCGGCACCGCGCGTATCAGCGGCGAGATCAGCAGTGCGGCGGCGCGCCTGAATTCGGCTGAGCCGGTCGCGCTTGATGCACCGATCGCTCAACTCGTCAGCGGCGCGCATAGCCCGCGCAATCGCGACCTCGGTCGCCTTGGTGGCGGAACGATGAACGGGCTGGAAAAGCGTTACGCCGCCCACCTCGACATGCTGCGACATGCGGGCGACGTCCTGTGGTTTCGCTTCGAAGGTCTGAAATTCCGGCTTGCTGACCGCACGTTCTACACGCCTGACTTCGCGGTGATCGTCGCGAGCGGCGCGCTCGAACTGCACGAGTGCAAGGGATTCATGGAGGAAGACGCGAACGTGAAGATCAAGAGCGCGGCTTCGCAATACCCATTCACGTTCCGACTGGTCCGTAAGGACAAGAGCGGCGGCTTCGATATCAGGGAGGTTGGCTAGATGGGCACACGGTGGAGTGAAAAGGAAAAGCGCACGCTGAAGCGCATCTGGAAATCGCCGAAGCCGTTGGATAGCCATATCCACCTGCTGCCGGGACGTTCGGTCGATTGCGCTCGCGCTTATGGGCGAAGCATCGGATTGCCGACGAAACAGCGCACACATGCCGCGAGCCGCGAGCGGATTGTCCAACTCATGAAAGACAAGGTGGCTCGAACCGGCTCGGAAGTTTCGAAGGCCGTCAATCTGGACAGAAAAACTGTTCGCGATCTGCTCGTGAGCCTGATAGCGCTGGACAAGGTGCATCTGACCGGCGAATACGGTCCTTACAAAGCGGCCTACTACCAGTTTGGGCCGACACCGGAGGGCAAGCCGAAATTGACCCGAGCGCGGCCCGTGCCGCGTGGAGAAGCACGGCGGCGCGCGATGGCAGAAGCGAAAACCGAAGAGGAGCTCGATCGGCTGCTCGACGCTGCGTATCGAGCGCCTGCGCGGAAGTGGTCACGCGCCGATCCAGTTGTGATTGCTGCGTTCGATGCGATGGTGCGCACGGAGTCTGTCCAGCCATGAAGCGCTCGGCACCACTGCAGCGGAAAACGCCGCTCGCTTGTACGGGCTTCAAACGGCCGGAACCGTCAGCGGCATTCAAGACGACTTTCCACACGCAGACGCTGATCCGAAAAGCCGTGATGAAGACGAAGCGGCGGCGCGTCACTGTAGCGGAGGGCGCGAAGTATCTGGCGGCGTGCCGCGATGAGCCTTGCTATCTGAACGTGAAGTGTCCGTGGACCGATTGGGCCGATCCGACGGTCGTTGACTGCCATTCGAACCAGTCGAAGCACGGCAAGGCTGGTGGATTGAAGGCGAAGCACTGGTTCACGGTGCCGGGCTGCGCGCTGTGTCACGACTGGCTTGACAACAGCGGCGCACCATTTGAGGAGAAATGCGCTGTATTCGACGATGCACTGGCCCGCTGGATTCCGCGGCGAGCTCGAAAGATGGGATTGGAAATGCAGGAGGCAGCGTAATGCAGGTGTTTGTGAATCTGGCGCTGAAGTCGACTCGCAGCGTGCGCGGCAACCGGGCGTCGACGTTTCACAGTGGATGGTTCACGGTCACGCGGTTGTATGGCCCGGTTCGCGAGTCGCATCTGAGGGGCGAGTTGGGCCGCGGCTACATCTGGGCGGACATCGAAATTCCTGACGACTTGCGTGATCACGTTTCGGTCGCTGGTTTCAATGCTGATGGCACGATCCGCGTACAGGTATGGGCGAACACGCATAGGAAGACGCTGGCGGCGTTTCTCGCCAGCGGTGATCGGGAATGGGACTTGAGGGAGCGGGCAGCATGAACGTTGTCGAACTGACCGGCGCCGATCTCGACTATTGGGTCGCGCGCGCCGAGGGATACGACGCGGAGGTCATCGCCATGCATGGCTGGCGGTACTGCCGCATCGATGTGCCGTATCACGGATACCAGGTGTACGGGCCCACGCAGAACGAACTGCTCGCTGCGCGGATCATGCAGAAGCACTTCTATACCGTTGGCCCGGCACCGCTCGAAGATCAGAAGAAGCACGGCGGCGCGCTGCGCGTCTGGATGGCAGAAGCACAGATGAACCCGTCGTTCCACGACCTGTTTATGGATGATTCGCCGTGGATCGCGATTTGTCGGCTGCGAGTCGCGGAGGCGCTATCTCAACGCGGTCTCGTGTTTGCACAGTATGAGCAATGGCAGAAAAAGGGACGGTCGCGATGAACAAGAAGCAAGTTGAATCCAAAGTGGCAGCAGATCTCGCTGCGAAAGAAAAGCGGCTCGAACACAAGCACGTAGCCGATGATTTCGCGAATCGCTGGGTGCATTGGAGCCGCACGCGTCGGTTTCTGGCGCCGACAGTCAAATCCAGTGTGCTTGCTCGGCTGACATCGCCGGGCGGCGCGCGGTGCGAGCCGGATGCCGTAATGGATTCGGAAATGCCGTTTTTCAATATGGCCGTGCATGCGTTGTGTGACGATCCGAACCACGCGAGCGAGGCAGTGTGCTTTCTCGGTATCTACTGGTACACGACCTGTATTAAGGCGCTGGCGCGTGAGCAGGCTTGCGCCCGCGGTACCGTGTACAACCGCGCGCGCGCGTTTTCGAAGTGCGCGACGCTGCTCAGTCGAACTATCCGAAACGTGCATGAATCAATGGTACCGGTCGAGTGTTCAAATTCAGTTGAACGTAATAGTTCTTGCGGACGTTGAACACTTTTGCCTAAAATCAGCCCCTGATAGATAGGTTGAATTTTTGCGCCTAGGCCCGATGCGGAGTTCTCCGGTCGGGCTTTTTGTTGCGCGGACGGAATTGCAGATGATCAAGATCGACGTGAAAACGAGCTTCGATAAGCTGGCATTCAAATATCGAATGTTCGCTCGCGATCTTCCGTACGCGACGGCGCAGGCTCTCAACTCTGTCGGATTTGAGTCGCAGCGCACGTTACGCAGAGATACGCTCCCCGGTACGTTCACGCTACGGAACCGGCGCACGCAATCGGGCATCGTGATGGACAAGGCGACGAAGCAGCGGCTGACGGCCACGGTTGGGTCGAGGGACTGGTGGACCAGTGAGCAGGTTGGTGGCGCGTCACGTCGCGCTGGCGCAGAGGGTCGGGAAAGCATCAAGGTGAAGGGCAAGCCCTATCTGGCGATCCCAGTTGGCGGTGCCCCGTCTAAGGTGATCCCCAAGAACCAGCGAGCGAGCGTGCTGATCGCCACAGGCAAGGCGTTCGTGGTCAAGCTCAGGTCCGGGACCTATGCCGTGGTTGCTCATGATCCGCGACGCAATCGCGGGATGGAGCCGCTATACGTCCTGACGCCGCGAGTGTGGGTGAGGGATCGACTGCACATGCAGCCGGTCATTAACGCAGTGGTCCAGAAACGCTTTGACGAGAAGCTTAAGGCCGAATTCGAGCGTATAGCGCGCAAGGCGGGAATGACGTAGTCAGGCGCGTCGCGCGTCGCGGCCTTCACGCGGGCGGCCCCACGGGGCTCTCAGGGGCTCTCAGGGGCCCTCAGGGGCTCGGCGGGGCTGAAAATCGGCGCGGGTCCTTCCGGGGCCGGGGCGATCTGCGGGGAATGCTGCGACGCTCGGCTTTTAAGTAATTTTCGGCCCAGAAATGGGGTCAATCACAATCACAATGGCGCTATTACGCGTTTTGAAACAATCGCGCAGCGCTTTTGTGCATGCGGGTTGCAGCGATTCGCGATGCGCGAAAACGTTGTGATCGCATGTGACTTTCAGCCCCTTATTTGTGACTGGCAAACGACAGGCAGAGCGATCCCGAAGCAGCAAACCAGATGACACGGCGCAGGCGTCCGCCGATTTCGAGGTTCCGGTCCGGTGGCTCGTGGAATTCGGCCCGTATTCATCGCGGGAGCAGATCATCCGGCTCGCAAATGAGGGCGTCACGGTCAAGGCTGCACGCGGGCTGTACCTTGCCGGCCTGAGCCTGCGTAATCTCTATCAGCGCGAACTGGACAAGGTCAAGGATGCGCAGCTCGACGACACGGACCCATACAGGCAGGCGCTGATCGACAACCTGCATGCGAAAACCCGACTGAACGAACTGGAACTCGGGCGCCTGGAGGGCGAGCTGATGCCGGTCTCGGGGCACGTCGAGCAGATGGCCGAGATGGCGAAGTTTTTCGCGACATTCCTCGATACGCTGCCTGACGTGCTGGAGCGTTCCGTCGCCCTCACGGCTGATCAGGTTGCGGAACTGGTCCGGAAGATTACTTCGGTGCGAGCCGATCTCTACAAGAATGCGCTATCTCTCGTCATACCCGATAAACAACCTGTCGAGCGGGCGGCAGGAAGCGGCGGCGACGATGGAGATTCTCCTGCCGCCGAAGCGAAGCCGCGTCAGCGAAAGCGCAGTCGAAAACCTGCGGATTAGCACGCCAGGCGGATATGAAGGGCCGTGGGATCCGACCATCACGCCGTATATGGTCGAGCCGATGGACTGCCTGACGCAGCGCGATCTGGAGGCCGTAGCATTTGCCGGCATCGCACAAAGCGGAAAGACGAACGGGCTGGTCGAAGGGTGGATGGTGTATTCGGTTATCGACAGCCCCGCCGACATGATGGTGGTCCACGTGACGCAGGACGACGCCCGCACGTTCAGCCGCGACCGGGTTGACCGTGCAATTGAGGCGAGCCCTGAACTCCGCGCGAGGCTGTCGAAAGGCGGCAACGACGACAACGTATTTGACAAGCTGTTTCGTGCTGGAAACCGGGTGCGCATCGGCTGGCCGACGCCGGGCAAGTTCCGCGGGAAGAACATTCCGCGCGTGGCGATGACCGACTACGACGGCTATCCGCCGGACGTCGGAGGTGAGGGTGGCGCATGGGTGCTCGCGAAGAAGCGCACGACGTCGTTCATGTCCGGCGGCATGACGCTCGCCGAGAGTTCGCCCGGTTTCGAGATCACCGACCCGGACTGGAAGCCGTCAACCGAACACGAAGCACCGCCGTGCGACGGAATTCTCGCGCTGTACAACAGCGGCGACCGGCGGCGCTGGTATTGGACATGCGGGCACTGCGATGAGCTGTTCGAGGCGTTCAGCTGGCCGGAGCATCCGAAGAGCATCCTGCATTGGGATACATCGATCGAGGATCCGGAAATCGCCGGGCAGACCGCACACGTGATCTGCCCGCATTGCGGGGTCATCATCGACGAATCGAAGAAGGCGTCGATGAATCGGGCCGGAAAGTGGCTCGCGGAGGGCTGGCGCACCGGCAATCCGCGCACCTCGAAAACGGCGTCGTTCTGGATGTTCGGCGTGGCCGCTGCGTTTCAGTCCTGGTCAAGTCTGGTTTCGAACTACCTGAAAGCGAAGCAGGCCGAGCAGATCACCGGCAACGCACAAACGCTGAAGGCAACGTTGAACGTCGACTGGGGCGTCCCGTACGTTCCGCCGCAAACCACCGTTGCCGCAGATCCTGACGAGTTCCAGGCTCGCGCAGAGAAAGGCGTGGAGAAACGCCGGATCTGGGGCGACGTGAGATTCATCACGACGGCTATCGACCAGCAGAAGAATCGCTTTGTCGTGCAAGTTATCGGCTGGGGTCCAGACGGTCAGCGCTGGGTCGTGGACCGGTTCAATGTGACCGAGTCCGATCGCCTCGGCGAAGACAGCAAGCCGTTGCGGATTCAGCCATTTACTCACGCCGAGGACTGGACCGCGCTCGACAAGGTCATCGAGCGCGTCTACAGGACCGAGGGCGGCGCGACGCTCGAGGCCAAGATGGTCGTGATCGACTCTGGCGGCACGGACGACGCGTCCGAAAACGCATATGCCTACTGGCGCCGATTGCACAAGATGGGCAAGAGTACACGCGTGCGGCTGATCAAGGGTGGATCGACGAAGGCAGCGCCCCGGTGTGCGCGATCGAAAACCGAGTCAGAGCGTCTCGGTGTGCCCCTCTGGAATCTGAACGTCGATCAGTTGAAAGACGAAATCGACCGCTCGCTGACACGTGAGTTGCCGGGGCCTGGCTATATCCACTTTCCGGACTGGCTTGGCGCATGGTTCTACAAGGAACTCACGGCGGAAGTCCGGACGCCGCAAGGTTGGAAGCGACGCTCGAAGTCGCAGGGCAATGAAGCGTTCGACCTGATGGTCTACAACCTCGCTGCCTTCATCATGTTGAAGGGCGAATTTATTAACTGGGCGGAGCCTCCCCACTGGGCGCGCCCGCTGGCGCAGCAGGCGTCAGAGAAGGAAGACGACTTTTCCGTTTTCGCAAAGATTGGGCGGAGCCTTAATTCATGACCGGAACGACTCACGCAGGATTGCCGAATTGCAGCGAAATGCTTGCAGCGGCCCTCAGGGCATATATCGCGCTCATGAGCGGCGCTCGCGAGGTCGTTGTCGTCAAGTCGATCGACTCCGAGACGCAATACGGCCGGCGCGATGGAAAAGCGCTGCTCGCGCTGATTCGCAACCTGAATCAGCGTTGTCCCTGCGAAGAAAGTCTGGCCTTGCTGGGCTATCCGGCGAGCCGGGCGCCTGCACGGCCGACGTTCGTTGATCGTGGTTGGGCGGGAGACTTTCCTCTGCGCCGTGGCAGGGCGCGCTGACAATGGCCGACATCCAGATTCTCGATCAGCGTGGCGTTCCTATTCGCGACGGTGATCAGCATCCGGCGGTAAGAGGCGCCGCGTGGAAATCCGGTCAACTGGTGAGTCGTGAACTGGCGCACTGGAGGCCATCGCTGCGGAGCGCCGACCGGGACATGCTGCCCGAAAAGGGCATCGTTGAGGGGCGAGCCCACGATCTGGCCCGCAACAACGGTTTTGCACGCGGTGCCCTGCAGTCGCAGAAAGACCGCGTCATCGGTGCGACGTACAGGCTGCAACTGAAGCCGGACCACAGGGTTCTCGGCATCGATTTCAAGGTCGCTGATGAATGGGCGACCACGGTCGAGCGCGAGTTCATGCTGTACGCGGAAGATCCTGAGTGTCTGATCGACGCCACGCGCCGGCGTACGTTTTCGCAGATTCTGCGGGAATGCGTCGGCACGGAAATGCTGCAGGGTGAAGCGCTGCTGTCGCGCGAGTGGCGCCCGAGTTCCGCGGGCTACGCGACGTGCTTCAAGACGATCGAGCCCGAACGATTGAGCAATCCGAATGTCCGCATGGATACGGATACGTTACGCGGGGGCGTCGAACTCGACCGGTGGGGCGCAGCGAACGCATACTGGATCCGTACACGTCATCCGCAGGACATTATCAGCACAACGGGGCTTTGGCAGTGGGACCGTTATGCAAAGTACAACCGGTTTGGCGACCTGAACATCATTCATGCTTTCGAGCCGGAACGCCCGAATCAGACCCGCGGCTTTTCCCAGTTCGCATCCATCATCCAGAAGATGAAGATGATGGATCGGTTTGAGGATCTGGAACTCGAGGCCGCGATCATTGCGACGACGTACGCGATGGTGATCAAGTCGGAGTTCGGACCTCGTGCGGCGCAGGAAGCTATCGGAGGATTTAGCGATCAGTTGGCGGCTTACATGACAGCGCAGGGTGCTTTCCACGGCGACAACAAGATCAAGTTCGATGGTTCGATCATTCCGCATCTTTTCCCGAACGAGTCGCTGGAATTTCCCTCGCCCAATCATCCGAACGCGAATAGTGACGCCTTCCACACATGGATGCTCCGCCACTGCGGGCGCGGCCTGAACACGAGTTACGAGGAAATTTCTGGGGATTTCTCGCGAACGACGTACAGCAGCGCGCGCGCTTCGATCGATGTCGCTTGGAAGTACGTGACAGGCAAGCGCGCCGGCTTCGTAAATCGGCTTGCGTCGCTGATCATGCGCGCGTGGCTCGATGAAGCGGTGACGCGGGGTCGCATCGTGCCGCCGGTAGGGATCGACTACTGGGTGAACCGGGCGGCGCTCACGAAGGCGGACTGGATCGGTGCCGGCAAGATGGTAATCGATGAACTGAAGAGCGCTAAAGCGAATGAAACCAAGCTCGTAACGGGCGAAGCCACCCTTGCCGATGTCTGCGCTGACAACGGCGACAACTGGGAGGACCAGCTGGAGCAGCGAGCAAGAGAGAGGAACCGGATGAACGAGTTAGGTATCCCGGTGACAGATGCATACGCCGGACAAACTGACCCGACGACGCTTGCCATGCTGCGGGTTGATTCCGAATGAAGAACTATCCGCATATCGCAGCCCGCGCGCTGAATCGGCCGCTGCTGCTCGAACCGGGCTATGCCCGGTTCTTTTTCGCAGCCCTTTCGCCGCGCATCAATATCGCTTCACTTGTGCTGCCTGATGGTCAAACGTTCGATCGCGATGCAATGGCTGGGTCGTTGGTGGCATTCGATGCCGCCCGCGGATATCGTGCGTACGACGTGCAGAACGGCATTGCGGTGATACCGGTGGACGGTACGCTGGTTCACAAGAATGCGGCGCTCGATCCGGTGTCGGGTCTGCAAGGTTATGACGGTATCGAAGCGAAGTTCGCTGGCGCGCTCGCGGATCCCTCCGTGCGCGGCATTCTCCTCGACATGGATTCGCCGGGCGGCGAAGTGGCGGGCGTCAAGGATCTCGCGGCCAAGATCGCCGCGTCGAACAAGCCTGTCTGGGCGCACGCGAACGAATTGGCGGCGAGCGCCTGCTACTGGCTCGCGAGTGCGGCCGATCGGATCATCGTGTCCGCCACGGCTGAAGTTGGGAGCATCGGCGTGCTGATGGCGCACGCCGACTACAGCGAGCAGTTGCAGGACGAAGGTATCAAGGTCACGTTGATCTATGCCGGCGACACCAAGGTCGACGGTAATCCTTATGAACCGCTGCCCGAAACCGTACGAGCGTCGTTCCAGGCGGACATCGAAGACTTGCGCCTGCTTTTCGCGCAGTCAGTAGCGCAAGGTAGAAATATGGACGTGCAGGCGGTAATCGATACCCAAGCGCGCGTATATCGCGGTGCCGCCGCTGTCGACGTCGGATTGGCCGATGACGTGATGCCGTTTTCCGATGCGCTGCAAGCTTTTTCAACTTCGCTGTCCGGTGCGGGCGGCACAACAACAGGGAGTCGACGTATGAGCACCCAGGGTACCCGCGCGGAACAGCCGGGCAACGACATGATCGCGTCCGCAGAAGCACTGCGGATGGCCGAGGACGCACGTGCAGAAGGCGCGGTGGCTGGCGCGCACGCCGAGCGCGAGCGGATTACCGCAATTCTGAATCACGCGGAAGCGGCGGAACGGGCCGAGTCGGCGAAGACGCTGGCGCTCTCGCCCGGCATGACGCCGGAAAACGCGGGCGCGCTGCTCGCGACTTTCCCGAAGGCCAGTTCGCAAGGGCGCACGGTCGCGCAACTGGCTGAGGCTGCGAACGTGGCGCCGGATGGTGCGGCACCCGAGGCGGATCGTAAGAAAGATTTCGCTGCTCGGACTGCTGCGCTGTGGAAACAGCACGGTAGCGCCGCCTAAAGCGCCGATCGGTTCTGGTTATCAAGGAGTTTTCCATGTCATCTTTGCAAAACGATCCAAGCCTCCTCGATCTATCGAGCGCGGGCGTCCGTACGTTCTCTTTCACGCCGGATCAGCTGCAGGTGAGTGCCGACGTTGCATTCATCGAAGTCAACATCACACCGGGTGTGCAGTACAGGCGCGGCGATCTGCTCGCCTTCGACGCGGGCACCAACACCGTCACGCCGGCGGAGACGGCTGACGAAGCGGCGAACCTATGTCCGTTCAACATGACACCCGATCAGGCGGACGCGCAGGTTGCCGCGCAGTACGCGATGCAGGTATTCGCGCAGGGCGAGTTCAACGAGCTGCTCGTCACGCTTAATGGTGAACCACTGTCGGCTGCGGACCTTGCGGCGGTGAAGGGCAAGTTGAACGCGGGCGGAAACATCCGTCTTCGCAGCATGGCTTGATGCCAACACGCAATTGATACGTCGAAGGGTCCGCTCGCGGATCCTTTGTTTTTTTGGGGCGCCTCGGGGGCGCCCCTTTTTGTTCGTGCGTCTCGCGATAGCGGTCGCACCTGATCAGGGAGTTGCGTATGGACGGGGTCAGCCTGTTTGATACTTCCGAGCTGGCACAGCTCATTCAGACCGTCTTCCAGCCGGAGATGTTTCTGTTGTACCGGTATTTCCCGACGGTGTACGAGTCGGAAACCTCGGAGATCCTGTTCGAGCGGCTGACCGAGAACGAGGCAATCGCGCCGTTCGTCAGTCCGCTGGTCGCAGGCCGTCCGATGGAACGTGAAGGCCGCACCGTGCAGGGCTTCACGCCGGCCTACCTGAAGCCGAAGATGCCGATCCTCCCGCAGGAAGCACTGCGGCGTGCCGCCGGCGAAGAACCGGGGCGCGGTGAAATCAGTCCGCAGGACCGCTTCACCATCGCGACGCAGATGGGTTTGCAGAAGCAACTGCGCTCGATCGACCGGCGCCTCGAATGGATGGCAGCGCAGGCGCTGACAACTGGCGCAGTTACGGTTGTCGGTGAGGGCTATCAGGCCGTGACGGTGGACTTCGGGCGCAATCCCGATCACACGATCGAACTGACAGGCGACGACCTCTGGTCGAATCCGGATGCCGACATCGGTGATGACCTCGAAGACTGGTCGATGCTGATTCTTGAAGCGACCGGCGCCGCCGGCCAGGACGTGGTGATGACGTCCGATGTGTGGCGCGCGCTGCAGCGGAACAAGCCGTTCCGTGAGCTATTCAAGACATTCCAGAGCCTCGGTGGTCCGCTGCCGGGTATTTTGCCGGCTGTGCAGAAACGCAATCTGTACAAGGGGCAATACGGCAGTTTCAACATCTGGGTCTATCAGGACTGGTATCGCGAGCGTGGCGGCGTAAAACGTCCGTATATGCCGCCAGGCACGGTGACGATGATTGCACCGGGCGATGACGGGATTGCCGGCGTGCAGGCGTTCGGTGCGATCCAGGACATTCGGTCGCTCGTGGCGCAGCGCTACTTCGCGAAGATGTTTGAACAGGACGATCCGAGCGCAGCCATCCTGTTGACGCAATCAGCACCGCTGATCGTGCCTGTGCGTCCGGACGCGACGGTCTCCGCGAAGGTGCTGCCCGCCTAGCGCGGGAAGCACGCTTTCATTTCTTGAAACACGCCAAACGGAAAGACGATGACTCAACCACGAAACACGCAGGCAAAGCAGCAGGCGCAGTCGACAACCGCTTCTGATGGCGGCGCCGAGGCTGCGAACGGCATCGACGCGGCGGCGCCGAAAAGGACGTTGATCGCGAAGTGTCGTATCAAGGTCGACGGCGAATATGTGCTGACTAACAAAGAGTTCGAGATCGATGAACAGACCGCCAAAGCGCTTGTGAGCCGCGGCCGGGCAATCGATCCCGATCATGTGCCGCGGGGCGCGCGGGCCGTTGAACCGAAAACCGGCCCGACCATCAAGAAAACCGCATCCAAACCGGCAGCAGCCGGCGCGGGGGACGATCACGTCGACGGTAGCGAGGACTGATGCCGACCGAATGGCTGTCAGGCGACTACACGAGTCCGTGGGAGGGCCATTATCTTGCGGCGATCCGCGCACAGATCGCGGAATTCGGTGAGTGGGTCGAGCATCGGCCCGCTGGCGGCACGCCGGAATGGGTATTCATGCACTTCGTCGCGCCGCAGGATAACGCCCATCTCGGCGGCGCCGAGCTCGAGGTAGCCGAAACCAATCCGCTATTGCGCGGCATCGACGCGGACTTCGCGACGAAGGTCACGAAATTTGTGCAGTACGCCGAGGGCCATGCGCGGAATGGGACCGGGTCTCGAATGGTTGTACGGGGGACGGTGTACCAGGTGCGCAACCCGATGCGCGATTCGCACGGCGAGATTCGACTCGACATCGTTGATGCGCAGGAGCCGCGCGACGAAACATTCGAAGCACGGCGGTCGCTGTTCGTCGGAAAGGGAGCGTGATGCTGCGCCGTACGGCAATTCGTCGCGTCGTGATCGAAATCCTTTCAGATCCCAAGACGGCGCTAAGAACCGGTTCGTGCAAAACCGGCCTGACGGCCGCCGAGGATCGTGTGCTCGACAGTCATTCAGATCCGCTTCAACTGATCAACGGATCGGACGTCGAACTACCCGCGATTGCGGTCTACACCGACTCGGAAGATGGCGATTTCGGCGGCGGTATGCCTGCGGATCCAGGCTCACACAATGATCTCGTTATCCACATCGAGATGTTTGCAAGCACGAGTACCGACTTTGCGACAGAAGCACTACTCGACGACATGGAAGAGCAGGTACGTCGCAAGGTGCTCTGGGACGATCGCCTTTACAGGCGACCCGTTGTCGATGCCGAAGGCACAGTTAGAGGGTGGGAGCCGCTCGTGATGAGCGTTTCGAAGTTTCAGTCAACGCGGGCGCTTGATAGCGAACGGCAAGCACGCGTCGGCATGCGGCGCCTAAGCCTGACAGTGCATTACGTCGACAACTGTCTGCCGCCCGAAATCGTCGTCGACGGGCCGCTCGCCCCGCCAACGTTTGAGTGCATGAAAGCAGGCGTGCAGATCGGCGAGAACCTCGTGCAGTTCAAGCCCAAACACCGCTAGATCCGGAGAAATCCATGTTGACCAAATTTGTGAAGCCGACACGGGGCGTTGTGCTGATGCCTGAGCGCGGGTTTCGCGAACTTCCAGGCGAGGGCGCGAAGGTGCCTGTGAATCCCTACTACCAGAGTCTCTTGCGCTTTGGTGACATCGAGGAAGTTTCTCAACCGAAGCCGGCAGATATAGCGAGACCGGCGACGGTTGCCGCGAAGAAAGCGCGGCCGGTCGCTCCACCGGCAGAAACGAACACCGATTCCTGATCTGCCTGACAGACAAAACCGGAGAACCCTATGGCTGATATTACGATCCCGGGCGTGCCGGCTGGCGTTCGGGTGCCTTTCCTTTATTTCGGCGTCGACAATAGCCTCGCGAGCTATTTTCAGTCGAGCGAGCGTGTGTTACTGCTGGGGCAGATGCTCGACGGCACGGCGACGCCGAACGAACCCGTGCAAATCTTCGGTGACGAAGCGGCGCTCTTCGGGCAAGGCTCAATGCTGGCCGACATGGTCGCAATCGTCCGGAAGAAAAGCGGCTTCGCCGAAATGTGGGCATTGCCGTTCGTTGACAATCCTGCGGCGACGAAGAGCGAATGGACTGTCACTGTCACCGTCGACGAAGAAGCGCTTACGAGTCCCGGCAATGCGGGGATCTTTATCGGCGGCACGCGCTACGCAGCGGCTGTGCTGCCCGGTGATACTGTTGACGACGTTGTTCAGGCGCTTGCCGGTGTAATCGAGGCCGACGCGTCCGCCAAGGTGTCGGCCAACGTGGAAGACGGCGCATTGAAGCTCGTCGCGAACCATGGAGGCGAGACTGCAGGGGAAATCGACGTTCGCGTCGTTTATAACAAGATCGGTGCGCCGGTGCAGGGCGTCGCGGTCGTCGTTGCTCAGACTGTCACCGGTGCGATGAATCCGGACATGACGGCTGGCCTCGCTGTGCTCGGTGATGAGCCCTATAAGTGGGTAGCGCTGCCGTACTCCGACGCAACAAGCCGCGCGGTCTCGCGAGCTTTTTTTGACGACCAGAACGGGCGCTGGGCGGCCATGCGGATGATCTACGGTCAGGCCTTCACGGCGCGAACGAAAGACACGCCGGCGCCGCTCGTGGCGTTTGGCAAGACCAACAACGACCAGCACCTTTCGGTGGTCGGCCTATATGGGACACCCAGCGTGCCGTGGGAGTTGGCCGCAGCTCTCGCGGCGTATGCCCTGGTGCACCTCTCGGACGCGCCCGAACTGTCGCGACCCGAACAGACGCTTGAACTGCCAGGCATTCTTCCGCCCGAAATTGCAGACCGCTTCGACCGCAACGTGCGTCAGACGCTCTATTACGCAGGGATCGGCGCGACGACCGTGGATCAGGCCGGCGTGGTCAGACTTGACCGGTTGCTGACAACGTACCAAGTGAACGGATTCGGTGCAGCCGACACGTCATATCTCGACATCAACACGATGGCGCAAATCATGTATTTCATCGAATACATGAACAACCGCATCACGAACACGTTTCCACGTGTGTCGCTGAAGGACGACGGGAACCCGGTGTTTCCGGGCCAGTTCGCAGTGACGCCGAGCATGATCCGGGCGTACGTGATCAGCGTGGCGCACGAACTGGCCGACCTGAATGTGATCGAGAACGTCGACACGTTCGCGCAACTGCTGATGGTTGCACGCAGCTCGGACCCGAATTGCGTCGACATGATCCTGCCGCCGGACTTCGTGAACCAGTGGCGGATCGGCAAGATTCTTGTCCAGTTCTACAACCAATATCCCGCAACCACATAAGCCGCCGCCGGGCGGTTTTTTCTTTTAGGAGGTCCACATGCCAGGTTGCGCTATTGGCGGGACGATCTATCTGACGGTGAACGGCACGCAGGTTTCACCGCGAGGAGCATTCGATATCCAGTTGCTAAATCGCGAGCGCGAGGCCGAGTCGAATCAGGACGGCACGATGTATATCACGGAGAAGCCGGTACCGGCGACTGCCACCGGTTCGATTTCGTACGACCCGGGACTCGACCTGCAAGCCCTGTACTCACTTTGCGGCGTTACCGCCACTATCGAACTGGTGAACGGTGACACTTTCATTTTTCCGAAGGCGTCCGTGGTCGGAACGCCGAAGCTGAACACCGAAAAGGGTGAAATCAGCGATTTCAAAATCGCGAGCGCAACTGCTCGAAGGGTTTAATCCATGACGCAAGAGAACAACGATCCTACGGTCCGTGTTGTGACACTTTCCACGCCGCTAGTCGATCAGGACGGAAAGGAACATACATCGCTGACCCTCAAGGAGCCCGGTGGGGCGGCGTACGTGAAGATTGGCGATCCGTATCACACGCTGATGATCGACGGGAAAAACATGGGTGTCGAGCAGAACCGCGAGCGACTCCTGTCATACGCGGCAGAGGTGACTGGCATTCACCGACCGTTGCTGCTGACCATGAGTTTCAAGGATATCCAGAAAGTCACCGATGCGATGTTCGTTTTTTTCGGCTGATGCCGGACAACCTTGACGAAGTGCTGGACGACTTGCTGTTCAATATCAAGTTCGATCCGCGCTTCGTTCTTGAGATGTCGCTGTCCGACATGATCCGCATTCAGCAGCGGGGCGTCCGGTACCAGGAACGGCACAAACAGTAAGCAGGCTGAGGAAAAATGGCAACCGCGTTTAAGTCTCAGGTCGAGATCACCGCCCACGAAGGCGTTACGCAGGTCATGGAGTCGATTGCGAATCGGGCAGGCAATATGGCCCGTGTTGTGAACGAGCGTACCAAGTTCCTGATGAATGACATGGCGGGGTCCATCGGGAAGAAGATGGAAACGATCGCCAACAATACGAAAGGGCTTTGGGGGCAGTCGGGCGTGCTTGGAGCGCTTGGCGGGGCGCTTGTCGCTGGCGGCGCGGTTGCGACGCTAAATTCGCTGGCGGAAAAGGCAGAGCGACTGCACGTCACGGCTATTGGCCTAGGCATGTCGGCAACTGATATGCAGCACTGGAGTTATGCGGCAAAACAGGCTGGGCTCGACGCTGACATGATGACGCGAGGGGTTGCGAAGATGAACCAGACCCTCTTTGACGTAGCGCATGGCGGCGCGAAAGCCCAGGCTGAACTGTTCAAGCAGATGGGCGTGTCGGTGAAGGATGCGAAGGGCAACGCGCGAGGTATCACGGATGTAGCAATGGACGTAGCGAGCCGGTTCAAAGAGCATGTGGACCGGATTGCACAACTGAATGCCAGTGGTCAGTCTGCACTGGCTAACACGCTGCAGGCCGAAACGGACAATGCGGCGCAAAGCCTCTTTGGTATGAAAGCGCGGGAAATCGCCGCGATGATGGCGCAAGGCAAGGAGGGAATTAAGAAGGCGTTCGCAGATGCCGATGCAACGGGGGGCATACTTTCCGATGCTCAGATTCAGAAGATGGAGCGTTATACCGGAGCTTTGGCGAAGCTTGATCTTGCGAATCAGGGACTGATGGCGGGTCTGTTCGCGGACAGGATCGGATCCATGGCTGGGAAGCTGGGTGGGCTCGCCGAAAAAATCGGTGTGTTTCAGAAAGCGCATCCGGAAATCGTGAAATTCATAGGCAGTTCCCTCGTCGCGGTGACGGGTCTCGTTTCCTTCGCGACTAGTGCGCGGCTCGCGCACATGGCGTTGACGTGGCTTGCCGGTGGCGAATTCGTAGCGAAAATCAGACAGGTTGGTCTTGTCTCTGCTACGTCGGGCCGACTGATGAGTCTGCTGTCTGGCGGAATAAAAGGAGTCGGCACCGCAATGCGGTTGCTGATGACGGCTTCGCCTTGGTTGCTGGCGATCGGCGCCGCCGCTGCAGTCATCTATTACAACTGGGACAAGATTGAACCGGTGATCCGCCGCGTTTGGGATGCCTGCAAGAATCTATGGAACGCAGTCGAACCGGTGCTGGGCGCATTTGGTAGTGATGTCTGGGATGTTGTGACGGGAACACTGTCCGAGTTGTGGGGCATCGTGAATGGCGTATGGGCGGCTTTCTCCGATCTGCTGCCGTCGATCGGCGGAGTAAACGACGAAGTCGGAGATACAGCCGGGAAGTTCGGGATTGCCGCGGCAATGGCTGAGAGCCTACGCGGACTTCTGGATATGCTGAAAATGTCCGCAGTACTTGCGACCGTGCCATTCCGGTTGCTTGCGACCGTGCTCGAATCGATCGCAGACAAGATTCATAGCGTGATGTCAGCCACCAAAAGCGGCGGGATTCTCGCCGGTGTGGCAAAGCTGTTCGACCTCAAAGAGAATGTCGAAATTCTTGCGAAACGGGGCCAACAGAATTTCGCCGGTGTGGGCGACAAGCTGGCTCAGATTGCGAAGGACGCCGACGACAAAAGCAAGGTTGTTACCGCTGAGCAGCTCAAGCAGAAAGCCGAATTAGCCAGTAAAGCGCAACAACCTGGGGGAGCGCCCGGCAGCGAACCTGGTGAAAAAGCGAATCTTGCGCTGCCCACATCGCGCCCACGCGCACCAACGATGTCGGACAGGCCCGTATCAGTCCGCATGGATGGGCCGGTGCAGGCACAACTCGACGCGAAAGGGCGGCTCGGCAT
This sequence comes from Paraburkholderia sp. UCT2, assembly GCF_014397665.1. NCBI lineage: Bacteria > Pseudomonadati > Pseudomonadota > Betaproteobacteria > Burkholderiales > Burkholderiaceae > Paraburkholderia > Paraburkholderia sp. UCT2. The sequence goes on along the minus strand of NZ_VZQO01000018.1, from coordinate 74,971 downwards.
TGATGTGCGCGTGACGGCGGATCAGGGGCTGAAGGTTAGCGGGACCGGCGTCGACCGCAGCGGCGCGCCGACCATCGTCGGCGATACGGGCGTGTCGGTGGTGACGCCATGACAGACGTTATCCAGCGCTATCTGATCAAGGCATCGTTTCGTGGCGTCGAATTTGAAACGGAGGGCAATGACGACGCCGGTGGCCGGCGCCTTGTCACGCACGAGTACCCGAATCGCGAAGACTGGTACAACGAAGACCTCGGTGCCGCGAAGGAGCCGATCAAGTTCGACGGGTACATTACCGAACCTGATCTTGCGCGCAAGCGGGAAAGTCTGCTCGCCGCTCTGCGGCAGAAAGGGCCCGGTTCGTTTTATCACCCATATGAGCATGCCTACATCGATGTCAGCATCGTCACTTGGGAACTTCACGCGTCAAAGGACCAGCTCGGCCGCTTCGACCTGTCGCTCGAAATGGTTCGTCAAGGCGGCGAGGCTTCGCCACTTCAGGTAACGAACAATCGAGGGCTATTGGCGGATGCTGCACAGTCTCTTAACGATTTGTCGGTGGTGGCATACCTCGACGCGATTACGTCGGGAGACATGACGCATGATGTTCGTGAGGCAGTAGACGGCTATCTGTCGACTGCGATTGACTGGGTTCAGCAGGCGCGCGCGTTGTCGTTCATCGCTTCGAATTTCGATTTTCAGGGGCTCGTCGCATCCGTATTGGACTTCACGACGGGCAGTTTCGGTACGCTCGACGTGGCGTTGTCGCTGGTCGACCTGGTGCATGGTCTGACATCGGCTTTTGCTCAACGCATCGATCAACCGGCGACAACGTTGAACGGCGCGCCCCTGGTTGATGTGCAGACTTCGCCGATCACAGATTTTCAGTCTGCATCGCTGCTGATGCAATCGTTACGGGATACGTCCGATATAACCTTGCCGCGGGTTGACGGCGATTCTGGGCAGACGGTGATTCAGAACACGGCGGCGCAGGCAATTGAATCGCTCATCTCCCGCGCGGCGATCGGCGAACTTGCCAACGCCATGCTCGAGGCACCGTATCCGGATCGGGATAGCGCGATGGCGGCGCGGTATGACTTTGCGCAGCGTATCGTCGACGCGCAGGCACAGGCGGCGCGCGATCAGCAGATGGAGCTCCACCAGACGTTAACGGACCTACTGCGGCACGTTGGCGAGCAATTCGCAACGATATCGGATTCACTGGAGCCACTCGATACGCTGACTGGTTCAGTCCGGCGGACGTCGCTGTCGGTCGCCTACGACATTTACGACGATCCGACGCGCGCGATCGATCTGATTGACCGGAATGGCGTGATGAACGGCTCTTTCTTACCCCCTGATATTCAATATGTCCGCGACGCCAGCAACTGACTATCCGGATCTTGTGACCCTGGAGGTAGACGGCCTGACGTTCGAAGGTTGGAAGGCGGCGAAAATCACGCAGTCGATCAAGGAAGGCGCGATCGCATTCGGTCTGGCTGTGACAGAAAAGTGGTCGGGGCGCAGCGAGGCATGGCGCATCCAGCCCGGCGCCACTGCTCGATTGTTCATTGACGGCGTGCTCGTATGCACTGGATTCGTTGACGCCCCGGAGTTCGAAATTTCGGACGACGACCATTCCGTGAATGTCAGCGGTCGCTCGCGCAGTGGCGATCTGGTCGACTCGTCAACGGTTGTGCCGGGCGGGAACTTTCGCGGCGCGGATGCATTGTCGATTATCTCGGCGATTGTCAAACCGTACGGTATTGGCGTGCATGTGCAGGGGCATGACGATGCGCCTACGCGTATAGCCAATGTGCGGTTCGGCAAGTCTGGTGAGGGAAGTGTGCACAAGGTCGGGAAGAAACTTGGCCCGGGCAAGGCGCGCATTGGCAATTTTGAAATCAATCAAGGTGAGAAAGCGTATGAAACAATCCAACGGCTGTGCAAGCTGTCGGGCCTTCTGGTCTTCAGCCGCCCGGATGGAGATCTCCAGATTGCCCGGGCTGGCAGCGACCGCTATTCGTTCCAACTACCCCCGTTCCGGCGTGGCAAAGCAAAGTTCGACTGGTCAAAGCGTTTCAGCGAATACACCTGCAAGGGGCAGCAGAGCGACCCTGATTTCGGGAATGCTGGGGCGGCTGCGGTAGTCTGGACCAACGCGGAACACGCAGCCTACATCCGGAGGGCGCAAGCGCACCTTGCGCCCTCCGCGAGCATCACCGACCAGCAGATCGCGACATACACAAGCCCCTCGGGGAAAAAGACAAAACGATACCGGCCATGCATTGTGCGGCCTGAAGGCCCGACCGATCACGCGGCCACTGCTGAGCGCGCACGGTGGCAGATGGCCCGCGATTTCGGCGAGGCTATCAACTTGACCGTCACGGTGCGAGGGTTTCACGCGCCCGACGGCAATCTCTGGCAGGTCAACCGTCTGATCCACGTTACGGACGACCGGCTGAACCTCGATCACGAGTTGCTGATTGTGCGCGTCACTTTCAACAAGGGGCCGGACGGCACGCTTACGGAGATGGAATTGGCGCCGCAGGGTGCTTTCACACCCGAGCCAATACCGGCATCTTCAGCGAGCAAGGCAACCGGTTCGAAATCGGTGCTCTGGACAAGGTAGGAAAGCGAAATGGTAGACGCAAGGCAGCGCGCCCGAACGACGTTCCGGCGCGCTTTCGTCGCTGGCATATCGAAAGGCGCGAACAAGGTTCTGACGCTTGTCGGTCTCGCGGATCAGCAGAAAACCGCGGAGTGGATCGAGCCGTACGGGTTCGCGTCGATGCCGAAGATCGGTAGCGAAACAATTGCGCAGTGTATCGACGGTGACGAGTCGCACAACGTCGTCGTGGTGATCGGCGACAGGCGCTTCCGGTTTGACGTGGCAGACGGCGAAGTGTCGCTCTATACGTATCTGAACGCACAACGGCCGCATCGATTGCACTTCAGGAATGATGGCACGATCGAACTGCTAGGCGACGCGCTGCGTATTGTGTTGCCGAACGGTGCGGACGTGATCGGCGATTTGCGCATCACGGGCAATATCGAACACGTGGGCAACTACGCCAGCACCGGCGACATGACTGCGGATGGGACCGTCACAGGTAAAACCGATGTCGTCTTCGGGGATACATCTGGCAGCGATCACGGTCACTCGGACGTCCAGCGCGGCGACGAAATCTCGGGTCCGCCGGTCCGGGCTGCAGCATGATCACCTGCACACCGACCTATGGCGATGGCTGGGACTTCATCGTGCCGGAAGGCGCGACGGAAGCCTGGGATTTCGCGACCATCCCGGACTGGCAGGTCAAGGCCGGCGATCTGGCCGCAGACAATCAACTGCACAGCGCGGTCGTGATCCAGTTTTTCACCGAAAAGCGCGCGCCTCGTGATAGCCCTTTTCTCGACAATCCAGAGGACCGTCGCGGGTGGTGGGGCGATGTATATAGCCCGTTCCCGGTCGGCAGTCTGCTATGGACGCTTTATCGTCAGCCACTGACCGATCAGGTCATTGAACTCGCCGGTGCCTACGCCCGCGAAGCTCTTCAACCGCTCGTCGACCAGGGGGCTGCGGCAAGGCAGGATTGCGTCGTGACTGCGAACAAGACTCAAGGTGCGATGTTCCTGAATCCTCTTTTGTATGGCCGCGACGGACGGATTATCTATAACCGCGAATTCCGGCGTTACTGGGTTTCGGCCTGACGCCACACCCATCTGCATTCTATGGACCAACCCACTCAGCAAACGCTTATCGAGCGCGTACGGCAGGGCTTTCGCGCGAAGCTGCCAAATTCGGATGCGTGGATTTTCCCCAATAACTTATGGATCGCAGCCACCGTTGTCGGCGGGATGCTATGGGAACTGTATGCGCAGGCCGTGGCGATTTTGCGGCAGGCCATGCCAGACACCGCCACGGGTGTCTGGTTACAGCGCTGGGCGAATCTGTTTCGCGTTTATATTCAGATGCCGACGGCGGCGCGCGGCCAGGTGGTGCTTACCGGGATTGCGGATACGCCTGTGCCGGCCGGTACCGTCTACACCCGCGGCGACGGTATCGAATACACGACGCAAGCAGATGTGACACTGGACGAGAGTGGTAACGGAGTCGCGGACGTGCTGTGTACGATTACCGGCGCGACGACAAATGCTGCCCCGGGATCGCCACTGACGCTATCGTCCAGCGTGCCAGGACTTGATCCGACTGCCGCCGTTGGCGAGCGCGGCCTGGGTGGCGGCAACGACATCGAAAGCAACGATAGTCTGCGCGCGCGAATGATTGCCCGTATGCGCCGCCGTAATCGATACGGCACGTTGCAGGACTACGTGGACTGGGCCGGGGAAGTCGCTGGTGTTACCCGTGCGTGGGCGTTTGCGGCCGGCAATGTCATTACGGTGTTTTTCATGATGGATGAAACCTACCCCGAATCGTGGGGTATTCCCCAGCAGGAAGACGCGGTAATTCTGGAGGCATATCTGACAGACCCGTGTCGCAAGCCGATTGGTGCAATACCGATGACGCGCATACCAGACGGTGTGCCGCTTAGCGTAACGATTCGTTGTCCAACTCCCTTTAACGATTCAATCCAAAGCGCAGTCGAGTCGGACCTCAATAGTTACGTCGTCCGCACCGCGACACCGGGGCGCGGCTATACGCAGCAGGATCTCAATCGCGTCATCGATAGTGCCGCTCTCTTCGACTATCAATTGATGGACGCAAGCTTCCCTGTTGCCACACCGTCGCAACTGTTCACACACGTAGTTGTCGACTGGAAGCCGTGCTGATGAACGAGTGCGTGGTGGTTGATCAAGCCTGCGGCGCGGATGAAGACGACTATCTACAGGCATTTCAACAGAACCTTCCAAAGGGGCCGATCTGGTCGCTCGAAGATGATTCACGGGTCTTCAGTCGCTTCTGGCGTGCAGTTTCGGGAGGGTTCGCTGAATGTTCGCGGTTTCTATGTTCAATCCTGCTAGAGCTCTTCCCGTGTACCTCAAGTTCAATGCTTCAGCGGTGGGCAGCGATCTTCGGCTACCCGACCGATTGCCCCGCGCCCGACCTGTCTGTGGAACGGCTGTGCGAGTGGATACAACTTCAGGACAGTGATTGCGCGGGACCCACCATCGGCTTTTTGCAGGATGTCGCGGACTGGATGGGATATCCACCATCAACTCTGAGCGAGTGGGGCGTGCCGCAGTCATCTTTGGGATGCGGTCAGGTCGGTTGCATGCAACTGGGGGGAAGCCCTGACGCCCCGGCTCTGAACGGGTGCCGACAGTTTTTGCTTGTCCATCTTGATGCGACCGAGGATGCGCTCAGCGCTGAAATCGGATGCGCCGAGATGGGCGCCAACGATCTATCGTCCGGGGACTGCGCGCCGATTCTCGCGACGCGCTTCGCGCAGTTGGGCTCGTGCAATTTTCAACTCGGATGCACGCCAGTCTGCGGGTCTGATCCGCCGCCAATCATGTGCCTGATTTCGAAGTTCGTTCCGGTGCACGTCTGCGTTATCTACACGGAGTATTAGTACATGCAAGGCTTCAATATCAACGAGGTGGCCGCTCCCCCGAACACCGTGGGCGGCCAGGTCGTTCCTCCGACCGGCGCTGGTGGATGGGCCGCCAACTGCCAGCCGGGCATTGATGGAACCACGCCAGATGCGGACATGTTCAATGACCTGTTGGGCAACGTCTTGCGCGTGTGTGACGTCGCTGGGGTTACGCCTACGCCGAACCGGTTCGATGATCTTGTCGATGCGATCAAGTCGCTCGCGGATGCAGCGGTCGGATCGGCTACGTTCGTTCCGGTCGCTGCATTGCTTCCGTTCGCAGCAGCGACCCCGCCTGCGGGCTTTTTGCTCACCAACGGGGCAGCGGTCTCCCGTACGTCGTACGCCGATCTCTATCGGGAGATCGGAACGACATATGGTGCGGGCGATGGGGAAACCACTTTCAATTTGCCCGATACCCGGGGTGTCGGTTTGCGCGGTCTTGATAGTGGCCGCGGTCTTGACCCGGGGCGAACGCTTGGTTCATACCAGGCCGATACGCTGGCTTCGCACGATCACCCTACAAATGACCCGCTGCATGGGCACGGCGTTGCAGACCCGCTGCATGGGCACGGCTATTACGACCCGACACATGCCCATTATGTAGGCGACGTCATCACGAATCTTCCTGGAGGCGAACCGCTGTCGGGGCAACCAACCAGTCCGATTACAAAGATCGGTATCGAAACCAGCTTCGCGGCCACTGGAATCAGCATCAATGCGGCGGCCACGGGGATCGGCATCTACGGTAGCAACTCGGGTGTCACTGTGGGCGCCGCCGGTAGTGCGGAGACGCGCGGTAAGAACCTGGCTACCAACTTCATCATCAAATTCTAGGAGGGCGTGTTGTCAACCAAGACTGCATACCAATGCTCGGCAGACGGCAGTTTCATCGGAGAGACTGTTGTGCAGGAGGATGTGTTCGCTCGCGGGTCATATCTCATGCCGCCGAACTGCACGCTGACCGCGCCCCCGGTTTTTGATGCAGCTACACATAAGGCATTGTGGACCGGCGGCGTCTGGAACCTCGAGGTTCTTCGTGAGGAGCCCGCGCAGGAAGCGCGTCACGCCATATCAATTGCGACGGAAGACAACAAGCCCGTTGTCGGAGCGAACGAAGTCGCCATCATCGTCAACGGGCAATGGGAGGTTGTTCGAGACTACCGGGGAACCGCCTATTGGCTTGCAGATGGAACGGAACACCGCATCACCAATATCGGTGAAGAAGTGCCACAGGGTGCCTTGCTGACTTGCCCTTCTGTCGATTCGACGCAGGCCGTTGACCGATAAATCAGACCGGTGAAATATCATGCAAGGCTTTTCGATAAATTCGGTCAGTGCTCCGCCGAACCTTTCCGAAGGGCAGACCGTCCCGCCAGTCGGCGAGGGCGGCTGGGGTCGGGATTGCGCGGCTGGTATTTCAGGAACAAAAGTCAGTGCTGACACGCTCAATGATTTGCTCGGTAATGTCTTGCGCGTACTCGAGTTGGCTGGAGTCCCGCCAGTCGCGAATCGTTTTGATGATCTGATCGATGCCCTCAACGAACTGTATAGCGGAGTGTCGGGGGACCGGCGCAACGTGCTGCTGGTGGACGCCAACGGCAAACCGCTGCTTACGCTTGATCCGTCGCCGGGCAACTTGCTGACAGCGGGACAAGATGGGCTATGGGTGCAGGTTGGTGCTGAGGATGTCGAGGGACTTGCAGATGTAGCGCGATCGGGGTCATTCGACGATCTTAGAGACGCACCGGCAGCGCCTGTTAATGCCGACTGGGATGCTGAAGACGGTCTCGCAGAGATCCTCAATAAGCCACCGCTCGCGAAGGTGGCGACGAGCGGCAGCTTTAACGACCTGGACGACCGGCCGGATATTCCCCAGCCGCAGCGCGGCTCGACACTGCTTGCGGTTACGGTCTATTCGGTCGTGGCGCAAAGCGTCACGTTTTCGGCCGGCTCGCCCGTGATCACATGCGCGCTCAATGCACCGCTCGCCGGATCGCCAGTGACGTTCCGCAGTACGGACACGTTACCTGCCAACATTGAGCAGGGAACAACCTATTTCGTGGTTCAGGTGGCGGCCGACCAGAGCACATTCCAGATCGCCAGCGTACAGGGCGGCGCAGCCATATCGATGACCACCGCGGGGGCGGGGACGCACTCGATCGCGAATCCGCCTTGGCGCAAGTCGGATCACAGTCCAGCCGTTGTCGAGACCGCGATTCAGGCCGGTGGCGGATCAGGCGGCATCGCGAGCCGGACGTCCAACGCGGGTACGGCGACGGGCGGCGGCGTGGGAGGCTATGCATGGCTGCGTCGCTCTGCTGACAGTCTGCCAGATGAGGTTGAGATCATCATCGGCGCGGGCGGCATCGTACCAGCCTCGGGCAACTTGGGTGGTCCGGGCGCGTACACCTATCTTGGCGACCCGCAATCACCCGTTGCCTACGCGACCGGTGGCGGGGGCGGCACGGGCTCGGCGACGAATGCCGCCCTGCTCGGTGCGCCCGGTGGAACCGGCGTAAATGGCGACCTGAACGTGCGTGGCGAAGGTTCCCTGCCGGTGGTCAGCACGACGACATCGAACTACACACCAGGCGGAAGGTCGATGTTCGGCCCTGGTGGAATGGGCGGTATCTATGGTCCTTCAGGCGCGACTCCGGTTCATGACGCCTCGGGCCGCGGAGCGGGGGGCGGTGGTGGAACGGGTCTTCCAGGCTCGTACCTCGCCGGCAAGGGCGGTGACGGGCTGCTCGTCATGCGTGAATACAGTTAATAAGGAACTCGTATCCGGCGTTGCTGGAGAAACTGCGGGAGATCAGTCGGCGCACACGAGCGATTCAGACGCAGGCGAACCAGGCCTATCGAGGGGTCGCTGGCCGCAAGTGATAGTTGCGAGCCGATCTGTTTTGAAGTGACCGCCTTCGGGCAGTTTTTTTCGTTTACTGAAGGCGCGCTCGTCGAACGTTACCTGAGCAATGGGCTATCGGTTGGTCTTCCTGTGTGCGCCCGTGCGTCGGGGGCCGACGAAATCAGCCTCGACGCGGCGCGCTTTCGTCGTTTCAGCCGGGTGCTCACGCAGGGCTTGTTTGACGGAGGCCTCGACCTGTTCGCCGATTTTCTTGATTAACCCGGTGGGCAGCGTCAGAGCGCCGCCTCGATTGACGTCGTCCGTTAACTCAAACGACTCTTGAAGCCGAGCAACGATCTCCGCGTTCATTGACCGCCCGCTCGCCTTCGCAGCGGCAGCGATCTTGTCGCGCATGCCGTCGGGAAGGCGAACGATGAATCGTTCCTGGGTCTCGCTGGGATAGGGTTTTTTGTCCATGGCGGGATCATAATGCCGACTCGGAATATTTTCGATGATGCCGACTTGACATGATTCCGAGTTGGAACTACATTTCATCTATGCCAACTTGGCATCAACTTGGAGGGGGACTCGGGATGCGAAACACTGAAGTCGCGGGGTTTCAGCTGCGGCTCAATCGAGCCGTGAAGGAGCGGTTGACGAACGAAGCGCAGCGGAATTTCCGCTCGTTGAACAATGAGATCAACGTCAGGCTGATTGCGAGCCTGGAAAAAGAAAACGCCCGACCGGTTGCAGCCGGTCAGGCGTCAGATGCAGTGAACCCTTGACAAAGGAACAATGCTTAATGCAAGCGAAGAATAGCACATTTGCTGCGAACGTCATTGCGCTGCCTACGGCAGTCGCCGAGCGTGTTCAGCAGCGCCGCGGCCCCGGTCGTCACCCGAAGCACGTCGTCAATCTGTCCCGCTTTCGCGCAGACAAGCGGGTTGCAGCCCAGAAGACCGCAGAGGCCTGGCGTCTGGCGAACGGGCCGGGCCGCATCGTGCTGACGACGAACGATGGCGGCCGCTATGGCGTGACGACAGAAGGGCGCTTCAAGTATTCGCCCGAGGCGCTTGTCAAGGCGCTCGAAGCCGCGTTGTACTGGGCCGAGGAGCGTGCACTGGATGAAGCTGTAATGGGGAAAACCTCGAAGGGGGCGCACTGATGAACGAACTCATTAAGGTGGAAGCACGCGCCATCGGCGGCGAGCAGGTGCAGACGGTCAATGCGCGTGATCTGCACGCGTTCCTTGGGGTGTCGAAGGACTTCAGCGATTGGATCAAGGTGCAGCTTGGCGAGATGTTCGCGCAAGGTATTGATTTTGAAGTATTCCCCCTGAAAGGGGAAAACTCCACGCGTCCTCGCATCGAGTACGCGTTGACGCTGGAGTGCGCCAAGCACGTTGCCATGATGTCGCGCTGTGCGAAGGGCAAGCAGGTTCGCGACTATTTCATCGAGTGCGAGCGGCGCGCGAAGGCCGCGCCACAGTTCGCCATTCCGCAAACGTTGCCCGACGCGCTGCGTCTCGCGGCCGACCTGGCCGAGCAGAACAGGGCGCTCGAAAGCAAGGTCGCGGAACAGGCGCCAAAGGTGGAGGCGCTGGATCGGATTGCGACCGCGGAAGGATCTCTGTGCATCCGCGATGCGGCAAAGACCCTTCAGCATCGTCCAGTCGATCTGAAGCGATGGCTTTTAGCACATCAGTGGGTTTATCACCGGCCCGGTCACGCGCCGTTGATCGGCTACCAGGAAAAGATTCAGGCGGGGCTGCTGGAACACAAGGTCACCACTGTGACCCGAACTGACGGCAGCGACAAGGTGGTCGAGCAAGTGCGAATTACACCGAAAGGACTGACGCGCCTCGCCTCTGCAATCAGGACAGATCTGCAACTGGCAATGTAGCCACGAAACAGTGCATCACATCGACCCGCTTCGGCGGGTTTTTTCGTTTACGGCCGCCGCGTGCGGCCGTTTCTATTTGGGAGGCTAGCAGTGTCGATAGACGAAGTTATCAGGGATGCCATTGCACCCGCGCTCGCCATCCTGCCGTCCGCGATGGACTCGCGGCCCGCCCGCGTCATGCTTGCGGCAATCGGGCTGCAGGAGAGCCACTTCGAGGCTCGCCGACAGATGAACGGCGGTCCCGCCCGCGGCTTCTGGCAGTTCGAGCAGGGTACGGAGAAGTCGCGCGGCGGCGTGTGGGGCGTCTACCTGCACGATGCGAGCCGCTACTGGCTGAACGTGCTGTGCGAGGCTCGTCATGTCGCGTTCGATCCGGTCGGGATCTATGGGGCGCTCGAGCACGACGATGTGCTTGCCGCTGGCGTGGCGCGGCTGCTCCTCTTCACGGACCCGCCGAAGCTGCCAGCGGCCGATGATACGGCTGGCGCGTGGGCGGTCTATCTACGGACGTGGCGGCCAGGCAAGCCCCGGCCGGAGTCATGGCCGGAGTTCCATCGGCAGGCTTTCGACGCTGCGGGTGCCTATCGGAATGCAGAGGAGGCCTGATGCAACTGAACGAGCACGAAAAGGAGCTCTTGACGCTGTTCGGTGTGGGGGCTGTGATCGGTTTCGCCAAGTGGCTGTTGAGCGGCGAACGCTTCGAGGTGCGGGTTGTGGCCGGGCGGATCATTATCGGTGCGGGCCTGTCCATGAGCGCTGGGGCCACGCTGACTGTCTTTCCGGATCTTCCGGCGACGGGCCTGGTCGGCATCGCTTCGGCGCTAGGCATTTGCGGGCAAGTAGTGCTTGAGGCAGTTGTGCACAAGTACATCGGCAAGCTTCCCGACGATCGGGGCGAGGGGGACAGTTGAACTGGAAAGCGCTTATCGCGGGCTTTGCGCTCGGCTGTTGTGTCGCCGGCATCGCGCAGCAGTGGCGGCTCGGCGCGCAGATTGCCAGCGCTGGGACTGATCTTGCGAACGCTCGGCAGCAACACGAGACCGAACTGAGAGCGATCTCCGATATGGCCGCCTCAGCGGCCGACGCCGCGCTCGCAGAAACCGTGCGCGCGGCGTCGGCCGTCGCCGTAGTCGAACAAACCTACCGAACGGAACAAACCAATGCTCAAAAGACGATTGATACTCTTCGCGCCGATGTGCGTGCTGGCGATGTTCGGCTGCGCGTTGCAACCGCCAGTTGCGCTGCTTCAGCCGGTGGCAGTGGCGTGCCCGGTGCTGGTGCCGCCGCCGGCGGAACTGATGGAACCGGAACAGCCGAACTTGACGGATCGGCTGCTGACGCGCTTCTCGGCATCACCGGGGACGGTGATCGGGCAATCCGGAAACTGACAGCGTTGCAGGACTACGCGCGCGAAGCACTGCGCGTGTGCGGGGTCCGATAGCGACTTCTAGTGCAGGCGCAGGACCGATTCATCAACTCAAGTATGAGGCGGTGTCCGGAGGTACAGGGGCAAATCCAGGGTTTGCGGGCAATTCGCTCATTCTGAAAAACCGCGTACAGATTCGGGCCGGTAATGACCCGCGTCGCCGTCAAGTATTTCACCACTCCATGATCTATTCGCCGGTGTAGCGGCGCGATAATGACGCACCCAGTCCCGCTGCACGGAGTCGGGCAAGCGAACGCGCCAGGTTCAGGAAAGCTTCGAGGACAAGACCAGGGGTTGGCAGGCGCGGCAAAAGGTAGCAAGGTGGCGCGACCCGCCAACCGAGTCAAGATCGGCAATTCATTTGCGGTCAGGAATAGGGAGTCAGGAATGAAACAGGCATTTTCTGGCCACTATCGGCCTGAACAAAAAGAAATTGAGCAGATGTGGGCAGAAGGAACCTTCGTGTTCGATGCCAATGCACTGCTGAATCTTTATCGCTACACGGACGCAACGCGGGAAGAATTTATTCAGACGTTGGAGGCACTGCAGGCTCGCGTCTGGATTCCCTATCAAGTCGGCCTGGAGTTCTTTGAAAACCGAGTTGAAGTCATGAACACGGCCCTCTTGGGCTACGCGAAACTGCGTACCGAACTGACCAAAAGCAGAGACGAATTAAACAAGGTTTTAAATGGATTTCGTCGCCATCCTGGGATTGACGTCGAGGACATCTCGCAAAAACTAGACGGCACCTTTTCTGATTTGCAGTCCGCTTTGGAAGCTCAGGAAGCGCGCCATCCCGACTGGCTAACAGGCGAAGACCCCGTGCTGCAGCGCCTGAGTGGCGTGTTCGACGGCAGAGTCGGACAGAAACCGGATGCAGCTGAGCACGAGAAGCTCCTCGACCACGCTAAAAGTCGTTTCGACAATTCCCAACCCCCGGGGCTTCGCGATAAAGCCAAAGGAGGCGATCATCAATACGGTGACGCTGTTTTGTGGCTAGAAGTTTTGCAAAAGGCTTCGGATATGAAGTCTGCAATCATTTTCGTTACGGATGATGTAAAGGACGATTGGTGGCAGAGAGTTGGAGGTAAAACAATCGGACCTCTACCGGAATTGAGGCAGGAGCTTTGGGACGTCGCGAACGTACCTCTGCACATGTACAAATGCGATCAATTCCTGAAATACGCGTCAGAGTTTCTGAATCGAAAATTTCCAGAGTCGTCAATCGAAGAGGCAAAGGAAATTCGAAACGAGTTGCGGCAATGGCATGAAGAACGTATCAGGCGCGGGAACGAAATTGCAGAATATGAGCGAGACGCGAGACAGATCGATCCTTCAATAGGATTTTTTGGCGGGGCCGGTCAGTATTCCGGTCATCGAATACGTACATCGTTACGACGCTACAGAACGGCGATCGGTAATGCCGACAATATTACTGAAGACCAAAAGAGGCTGCTGACAAGAGTCGACGATATGATCGCGCGTTGGGAGGGCTGGCCTGAGACCAAGGCCGAGACCCTTACTATTCTACAGGCAATTCATGACCTTGCTCAGTCGCTGGGAAAAGCTTAATCGATAGGTAATATTGTCGGTTTGGTTCGCCATATGATCCAACACCTATTCGGAAAAGATCGGCTACGACGTCACTCGACGAATGACCGCTCTGCACCCAAATGCCCCGCACAGATCGCAGGACCGCGACTGGCAGCAACGGGACGCTATCGGTCGGCCCAGAAATTCGCCGAAAAGATAAAAAAACGCCGCCCGGTCAGGGGCGGCGGAAAGATGCCAATCTGACAAAGCGGACCCAGGGGAAGCTGCCCGCCAATGAAGTCTCTTAGATTTGCCCGTGGCGGGCAGTCGGACAACTCCGAAATCTTTTCGCGCAGGGCAGAAATTCCGCTCCCAGCTAGCGTCGACGTGGACGCTCTTCGATGTCATCGTCTGATCCGATCGCTCGTATCCAATGCACGCATCCACTCTCTGGCTGAGCTTGAACCTTCTTCTGCCCGTGCCACAGACATAGGGCATGTGCTCCGCCCGCGATGTCGCCGCCCCAATGCTCGCAGAAACGGCAGGGACGGTCAGTCGCGGCGTCCGGATAGCGGATGTGAGACATGGTGTACGTATAACTGTATGGATATACAGTATAGCGCGCCGCCGAAGGATGTTTCTGGTGTCTTGCCGAATGCACGGCAACGCCAAACCAAAAAAGAATTCAACCGGTTTGGTAGAATTTTTTTGCGAAACCGCTTGCAATCCGCGGGGCGCTTCGGATAGACTTCGTCTATAGGATTACTAGCACGGAGAGAGGGGTTAAAAATGGCACTTACCGCCTTCGGGAAGGTTGTGCGGAAAGCTAGAGTAGATGCTGGTCAGACGCTGTTGTCGATGGCAGGTGAACTCGGTACCACGGCGTCGTTTCTTAGCGCAATGGAAACCGGACGCAAGAAGGTGAGCAGTCAGTGGGTTGCAAAGATTGGGAAGTTCTTCGCAGAAAAGGGACACCCGGTCGAAGATCTGGACCGACTCGCTGCTGTTTCAAACGAAGCCGTGGCGATAGATGGCCTTCCGCTACAGCAACAAATGCTCGTCGCTGGCTTTGCCAAGTCGAGCTTTACGGCCGAGGAACTGAAGCAGATCGCTCAGCTCCTCGATAAGATCAACAAACGCAAAAAAGAGTGACGATGGCTGAAGCCGAGCATCTGCCTTATGAGATTAGGGGCAATCGCGTGGCGCGCATATCTGTCGAAGAGGTAGAGCAGAGGGCCAAGCGCTTCTGCAAGCTCTTCGGAGTAACGAAGAAGACGCGCCACAACTTTGCCGCCTTCATTGAGTTCCTGTCCACGCGGAATATCTGCGTGGACCCTATCGATGACAGTGAGTGGCTTTGGGTTACGGACGCGATCTGTTCGCCAGAGACGTTCACGATTCTGGTGCCGCTTAGCTTGTACTTGAAGGCGTGCAGTGGGAACGAGATGGCAATTAGCACGTTGTGTCATGAAATCGGCCATCTTGTGCTGGCGCACAAGGCGGTCTTGCACAACGCGAAAAGCGCAAAGCCATCAAAAGAAGAGGACGCCGAATGGCAAGCGGATATGTTTGCGGACTACGTCGCCGCACGGATGGGCATTAGCCTGAGCAGGCAGCTAAGGCTGGATTTTGACGGCTTGAAATAAAAAAGGCCTCAAGCGTTGGCGCGCGAGAGACCTTCCAGAAAAACGCATCGCCCAATGATTCCATGTGCGATGTGTCTTGCTTTGACGCTGTGTGACGACAGGAATTCTATGCCCCATAGGGCAGGATTGTCAATTCAAGTTTTTGGTTGGGGTCGTTGATTGGAGCAATGCCGATATGGGCAAAAGCAACAACGACGAACAGGTCATCTACCGGATGACCATCACGGTCAAGGGGCGAAAGATTCGTCGTCCTAATGGCCAACCGTTCCGGATCGTGCTTCGAAATAAGTCGAAGTAAGCGACCGTTCGCCCGCTTCCGGAATGCTGGAGGCGGGCGCCTTTTTCGCGCCCGATGCGCGACGACCGATACCCCAAACCAATCCTTCAGATGAATTCTCATTTTTCGTTTGGCTTCCTCAGCCTTGCAACTCCCGCAGCCCTCGTGCTGCTCTACCTTGCCGCGTATTTGCTGCGACGTCTCATAGCGTGGATGCATAGAAGTGAGCCCCCGCGGGAACGAGTGATTCCGTTCATTGTGTTTTTCGCTATCCTTGGGGCCGTGGGAGGCTCGGCGCTGCAGAGTCTTTACGAGCAAGGCAGCGAGTGTCGCGCGCAGGGGCAGGCACCAGTTTCCTGCATTCTTTTGGGCGGCGCAGCCCAGAGTTGAATGATGACCTAAGGTGGTACTGCATGAATATGCAGTATTTCGCCGCTCCGCCATAAGCGGACCGGGAAGCGATTTGCCAGCTTTTTGCCAGCATTGGCAATGCGCGCCCGTGTTTACAAGGAATTGCAGGGGTTCGAGTCCCCTCCCTCGCACCACTTATCGGTAGTCGAAAAAAACCCCGTCAAGTCTTTGGACCGACGGGGTTTTTTCTTTTTTGCGCGGTCTTCTGAAAGGCCTCAGTGTTGTTCCGCTGCCTTTCATCGCGACCGCGCGACTCAGGCACCCGGCGTTCCCGGCACTTCCTGCGAGCCCGGCAATTCCGCTTGCGCGGCGCCTTCGAGGAAACGGCGCGTCGACTCGAACGCCTGCAGCATCTGGTCCGGCCACGGCGTTTGCAGCATCACCGCCTGATGATTTTCAAATGCCGACGACAGCAGTTTCGCCAGTTCCGGCGAACGAAGATGACGCAGCACGACGCTGACCGCGATCGCGGTCGCCTGGCTCGCGCCGGCGGTCTGGAGTTCCGACGCGGTGAGTGCCGCGACCTGTTTGTTGATGTCCACTGAAGCGTCCCTGGATGAAAAAGAGGGTGAAGGCGCGTTGGCCGAGGCTCAATTTTGACACGCGCCGCCCAATGCCGTGAAACGGCGCTTTTCAAACACGGCCGGTTCGCCGCGCGCTATCACTCCCGCGCGTTCATGGCAAGGATCACCTTGTCGAGCGCCGCGCCGAACGCGGCCCTTTCCTCTTCGTCGAGGCACTCGAACATATCGCCGTTCCACTTGCGCGCGATCGGCATCACTTTGCGATACAGCGCGCGGCCTTCCTGCGTCAGCGAGACCAGCACGACGCGGCCGTCCGCGGCGCTCGCTTCGCGCTGCACGAGTCCCTGCCGGATCAGCGCTTCGGCCGCGCGACTCGCCTGGCTTTTGTCGAGATTGGCATGGCGTGCCAACTCCATGATCGAGAACGGTCCGAACGATCCCACCGTCGCAATCACCCGCGCTTCGGGCAGCGTCACGTCGAGCTTCGCCGCGTAGCGCGCGCTGATGCCGCGCTCGGCCAGTTTGTTCAGTACATGCAGACGATACGTGAGGAACTGCTCGAGCCCGGCTTTGGCGGAGTCCTTCATGGTCACCCCGTGATGAGTGGAACGGTCGTGGCGCTGTGATTGTTGCGGCAACCGTTTCGCGGGTCAACGCACGCCGTATTTCAGGCGCGTCAGCTGCTCGGCTTCGTTGGCGAGCAGGCGCGCCGCGTCGCGAATCGCGACGTCGAGCGTGATCGGCCCCGGCGCCGGAGAAAAGCAGCCGCCGAAGTATTCGGCAAGACGCGGCAGCGCGGCGGGGTCGATCGCGCCGGACAGCAGCGTGGCGGGGACGCCCGCGGCGCGCGCATGCGCGCAGGCGATGAACGGCGCCTTGCCGTGCAGCGTCTGTACGTCGGAACGGCCTTCACCGGTGATCAGCCAGTTGGCGCCCGTGAGCGCGGCGTCGAGGCCGATTTGCCGCGCGACGGTTTCCGCGCCCGGCTCGAACTGCGCGCCGAGCATGTGCAATGCGAAGCCGAGGCCGCCCGCCGCGCCCGCGCCCGGCAGGTCACGCGCCGTGCGGCCGAGCGCGGCTTCGAGCAGATCGGCGAAGCGCGCGAGCGCCGCGTCGATCGGCGCGACCTGTTCTGGCTTCACGCCTTTTTGCGGACCGAAGATCGCGGTCGCGCCGTGCTCGCCGGTCAACGGATTGTCGACGTCCGACATGCCGACGAACTGCGTGTCGGCAAGCCGCGCGTCGAGCAGCGACGCATCGACCCGCGCCACGCGCGCAAGCTGCTCGGGTGTGCCTTCGAGTACGTTGCCTTGCGCGTCGAACAGTTGCAAGCCGAGGCCGGTCAGCAGGCCGGCGCCGCCGTCGTTCGTGCTGCTGCCGCCGAGCGCGACGAAAAAGCGCCGCACGCCGGCATCAAGCAGCGCGCGAATCGCTTCGCCCATGCCGCGCGTGCTGCGCGCCTCGACCGGCACGCCCATGCCGACGGGGTCCGTAATGCCGACGATTTCCGCCGTTTCGATGATGGCGCCGCCGTCCGTGAGCAGGCCCGTCAGCGCTGCGCGCGTCGGACCGGCCGCGCCGCGCACGCTAAGCGTGCGGCGCTCGCCGCCGCTCGTGAGCATTGCGTCGAGCGTGCCTTCGCCGCCGTCGGCCATCGGACAGATGCGCACGCTCGCGTCGGGGCGTGCGCGCTGGACGCCGGATGCGATCGCCTGCGCGACCTGTTCCGCGCTGAGCGAGCCTTTGAATGAATCGGGAGCGATGACGACGACAGGCGAGGACGACGAATTCGGCATGGTGTCTCTGAGAGGTTTGAGTCGTTGTAAGCGGTTGCTGGAGCGGATGAAGCGACCGGCTGCTGGTGACCGGCGGTGGCGGCCCGACCGAGTGCGTTAGCTTATCAGCATGGGGGCGTCGGCTGAATATGTCGAAAGGCATAGGCGGGATCGCCGCCACGACACGTCGGCCGTGAGCGGGTGCGAGCGTCCACGCGAACGTTCTGTTGCATGACGAAAGAGCGCCGAGGAACGCACGACGCTAACCGGATAGCGATGCCAGCGGCAAATCGCGCTCGCTGTGTCAAAACTAACCGAAAATGGCCCTCAAAACGCCCGGAATGCAGGGAAAACTCGATGCAATCATCGAATCCCGGCTAGGCGCGCAAATAGTTTGCTAAAATATTCGGCTCTTTGGACTCAACCGTGCTGCCGACGGCCTGCAAGCCCGCGGCGCAGGTGCGTGATCGATGCAATCGGCGCAAATCGATGCGAAGCGACATCGACGGGCAGCACGGAGAAGATAACTGATTCGCTCGAATAATTTTAGGACGATTGAAGCCATGGCTAACGTTGTTGAAAACCTCGGCAAGCTCGAACGCCGCGTGACGATTTCCCTGCCGAAGGATGCCGTGCAGAAGGAAGTGGATTCGCGTATCCGTCAACTCGCGAAGAACGTGCGCATGCCGGGTTTCCGCCCGGGCAAGGTGCCGCTTAAGATGGTGACGCAACAGTATTCGGGCCAGGTGGAAGCCGAAGTGCTGAGCGACAAGGTCGGCAAGGAATTTTTCGACATCAGCCGCACCGAAAACCTGCGTGTCGCGGGTCAGCCGAGCTTCGCGCCGAAGACCGACGCTGGTGACGGCAGCTACGCGTTCGACGCGACCTTCGAGGTGTATCCGGAAGTGAAGCTGGGCGACGTCGCCACGGCTGAAATCGAGCGCACCATGACCAGCATCAGCGAAGCGGAAATCGACCGCACGCTGGACATCCTGCGCAAACAGCGTGTGCACTTCCACGCTCGCGGCGAGGCAGGCGAGCACGGCGACGGCGGCGCGGACACGGCCGCCAAAGACGGCGACCGCGTGACGGTCGACTTCGTCGGCAAGATCGACGGTGAAGCATTCCAGGGCGGTAGCGCCGAAGACTTCGGCTTCATCCTCGGCGAAGGCCGCATGCTGCCGGAATTCGAAAAAGCGGCGCTCGGCTTGAAGGTCGGCGAAGCGAAGGAATTCGACCTGACGTTCCCGGACGACTACCACGGCAAGGAAGTGGCGGGCAAGACGGCGCAATTCACGATCACGATGAAGAAGATCGAATGGCCGCATCTGCCGGAAGTCGACGGCGAATTCGCGAAATCGCTCGGCATCGAAGACGGCGATCTGACCAAGATGCGCGCTGAAATCAAGGACAACCTCGAGCGCGAAGCGAAGCGCCGCACGCAAGCCATCGTCAAGAACCAGGTGATGGACGCACTGCTGAAAATCTCGGAGCTCGACGTCCCGAACGCGCTGATCGAGCAGGATCAGGAGCGCCTCGTCGCGATGGCTCGCCAGGATCTGGAACAGCGCGGCGTGCCGAACGCGAAGGACGCGCCGATCCCGGCCGCGATGTTCAAGGAGCAGGCCGAGCGCCGCGTCAAGCTGGGTCTCGTGCTGGCCGAACTGGTGAAGGCGAACGAACTGCAAGCGAAGCCGGAGCAGATCCGTGCCGAAGTCGATGAATTCGCGAAAAGCTACGAAGACCCGAAGGAAGTCGTCCGCTGGTATTATTCCAACCAGCAACGTCTTGCTGAAATGGAAGCGTATGTCGTTGAAGCCAACGTCGTCGACTTCGTCCTCAGCAAGGCCAAGGTGACGGACAAGGAAGTGAGCTTCGAGGAACTGGCAAGCGCAACGGCGCAAGCGTAAGCGTCGCTGCAACGGCGTGCCGGCTGTCGGAGCGACCGACGGCCGGCACGCCGTTTTTTTGTGCCATGAATCTGTGTGACGTACCGGATCCGGTCGTACGGCGCACACGAAGACGGCACTTGAATACGGGCTCGTCGCACCAACCTGTGTCCAGCCGCTAATATTCAGAATATTTCCAGACAAGGATCCATTGCATGACCTTTCGCGCCCAAATGCTGGACACGTTGACCTCCCAGTCGTCCCGGGATCTCGAAGCGCAGGCACTCGGTCTGGTGCCGATCGTCGTGGAAACGAGCGGTCGGGGCGAGCGCTCCTATGATATTTATTCGCGTCTGCTGAAGGAACGCATCGTGTTCCTCGTGGGCGAAGTGAACGACCAGACGGCCAATCTGGTGGTTGCGCAGATGCTGTTTCTGGAAAGCGAGAATCCGGACAAGGACATCTATTTCTACATCAACAGTCCGGGCGGCTCCGTGTCTGCCGGTATGGCGATCTACGATACGATGCAGTTCATCAAGCCGGACGTCTCGACGCTGTGCATGGGGCTTGCGGCGAGCATGGGCGCGTTCCTGCTCGCGGCCGGTGCTAAGGGCAAGCGTTTCGCGCTGCCGAATTCGCGCGTGATGATTCATCAGCCGCTCGGCGGCGCGCGCGGCCAGGCATCGGACATTGAAATCCAGGCGCGTGAAATCCTGTACCTGAAGGATCGGCTGAATCATCTGCTCGCGCACCACACCGGTCAGCCGGTCGAACGTATCGCGCGTGACACCGACCGTGACAATTTCATGTCCGGCGATGACGCGCAGGCGTACGGCCTCGTCGACCAGGTGGCGCACAAGCGTCCCTGATCTGGTACGGTTTTGCCCTGCTGTTTTGCCCACGGTTGCGGCAAAACCGTCATCGGGTCGGTTGTGAATGTTCAACTTCCGTCTGGGCGTCTGCGGCAAGCGCCGTTATCGTGCTCACTAGCCCTGCCGCGCCCAAACTGCGTGGCGGGGGCAAACGGCGTATTATCTAATCCGGTGTCCGGAGGCTCACACATCTATGGCGGACAAGAAAGGTTCTAACAGCGAAAAGCTGTTGTATTGCTCGTTTTGCGGCAAGAGCCAGCATGAGGTCAAGAAACTGATTGCTGGCCCGTCGGTATTCATCTGCGATGAATGTATCGATCTGTGCAACGAAATCATTCGTGACGAGGCTGCAGGCGCGGGCATCGAGGCCGGCTTGTCCAAGTCCGATCTGCCGACCCCGCAGGAAATCCGCGAAATTCTCGACCAGTACGTGATCGGTCAGGAGCGCGCGAAAAAGATCCTCGCGGTCGCGGTCTACAACCACTACAAGCGCCTCAAGCATCTCGACAAGAAGGATGAAATCGAGCTGTCCAAGAGCAACATCCTGCTGATCGGCCCGACCGGCTCCGGCAAGACGCTGCTTGCGCAGACGCTCGCGCGCCTTCTGAACGTGCCATTCGTGATTGCCGACGCGACCACGCTGACGGAAGCCGGCTATGTCGGCGAAGACGTCGAGAACATCATTCAGAAGCTGCTGCAGAATTGTAATTACGAGGTGGACAAGGCCCAGCGCGGCATCGTCTACATCGACGAAATCGACAAGATCAGTCGCAAGTCCGACAACCCGTCCATCACGCGCGACGTGTCGGGCGAGGGTGTGCAGCAGGCTCTGCTGAAGCTGGTCGAAGGCACGATGGCGTCGGTGCCGCCGCAAGGTGGCCGTAAGCATCCGAACCAGGACTTCATCCAGGTCGATACGACGAACATCCTGTTCATCTGCGGCGGTGCGTTCGACGGCCTCGAGAAGGTCATCGTCGATCGCACCGAGAAGACCGGCATCGGTTTCGGCGCGAGCGTGAAGAGCAAGCAGGACCGCGACGCCGGCGAAGTGCTGCGCGAAGTGGAGCCGGAAGATCTGATCAAATTCGGCCTGATTCCGGAGCTGATCGGCCGTCTGCCGGTGGTTGCCACGCTCGGCAAGCTCGACGAAGCGGCGCTGATGAAGATTCTCGTCGAACCGAAGAATGCGCTGGTCAAGCAGTATCACAAGCTGTTCAGCATGGAGCGCGTCGAGCTCGAAATCCGTCCGGCCGCGTTGCAGGCCGTGGCGCGCAAGGCGATCCGCCGCAAGACGGGCGCGCGGGGCCTGCGTTCGATTCTGGAACAGGCGTTGCTTGATGTCATGTACGACCTTCCGCAAATGAAAGGTGTCAGCAAGGTCATCATCGACGACAACGTTATCGACGGCGACGGCAAACCGCTGCTGATCTACGAAGACGCGCCGAAGGTCGCGGGTTCGAACTGATCGGCTTTCGAGTTCTGCAAAAAGGCCGTTCATGGCGACGTGAACGGCTTTTTCGTTTATCGTGTGGTCAGGCTGGTTGTTCTCAACTATGGAGTCACTGAACCTTCGGAGTCACTGAACTTTTCCCACACGCGGAGGCTTGCAATATTTTCTGCTGGCCTCACCTATCGAACGAACTGATTCCACTCATGGGGAAATGAAATGTCAGGAACCCAACTCCTCCCGCCGGAACGCATTACGCTGCCGCTGCTCCCGCTGCGCGACGTAGTCGTTTTCCCGCACATGGTGATTCCGCTCTTCGTAGGCCGCCCGAAGTCGATCAAGGCTCTCGAAGCAGCGATGGAAGGCGGCAAGCACATCATGCTCGTCGCCCAGAAGACGGCTGCGAAAGATGAGCCGACCGAAAAGGACATGTACGAAGTAGGGTGTATCGCCAACATCCTGCAGATGCTGAAGCTGCCCGACGGTACCGTGAAGGTGCTCGTCGAAGGCTTGCAGCGCGCGAAGACGCTTTCCATCGAAGAACAGGAAACGCAGTTCTCGTGCGAAGTCATGCCGCTCGAACCTGACCACGCCGACAGTGCTGAAACCGAAGCGCTGCGTCGCGCGATCGTGTCGCAGTTCGACCAGTATGTGAAGCTGAACAAGAAGATCCCGCCGGAGATCCTGACCTCGCTGTCGGGTATCGACGAGGCAGGGCGTCTCGCCGACACGATCGCGGCGCATTTGCCGCTCAAGCTCGACCAGAAGCAACACATCCTCGAGATGTTCCCGGTGATCGAGCGGCTCGAGCATCTGCTCGCGCAACTCGAAGCCGAGATCGACATCCTGCAGGTCGAAAAGCGTATCCGCGGGCGCGTGAAGCGTCAGATGGAGAAGAGTCAGCGCGAGTACTACCTGAACGAACAGGTCAAGGCGATCCAGAAGGAACTCGGCGAAGGCGAAGAAGGTGCGGACCTCGAAGAACTCGAGAAGCGCATCATGGCCGCCCGCATGCCGAAGGAAGCGAAGAAGAAGGCCGACGCCGAGCTGAAGAAGCTCAAGCTGATGTCGCCGATGTCGGCGGAAGCGACGGTCGTGCGCAACTACATCGACACGCTGATCGGCTTGCCGTGGCGCAAGAAGAGCAAGGTCAACAACGACCTGTCGAATGCGGAGCGCGTGCTCGACGAAGACCACTTCGGTCTCGAGAAAGTGAAGGAACGCATTCTCGAGTATCTCGCGGTCCAGCAACGTGTCGACAAGGTCAAGGCACCGATCCTGTGCCTCGTTGGGCCTCCGGGTGTTGGTAAGACTTCGCTCGGCCAGTCGATCGCGCGCGCGACGAACCGTAAGTTCGTGCGTATGGCGTTGGGCGGTGTGCGTGACGAAGCCGAGATTCGCGGCCATCGTCGTACGTACATCGGTTCGATGCCGGGCAAGATCCTGCAAAGCCTGACCAAGGTCGGCGTGCGCAATCCGCTCTTCCTGCTCGACGAAGTCGACAAGATGGGACAGGATTTCCGCGGCGATCCGTCGTCGGCGCTGCTCGAAGTGCTCGATCCGGAACAGAACCACACGTTTGCCGATCACTACGTCGAAGTCGACTTCGATCTGTCGGACGTGATGTTCGTCGCGACGTCGAACTCGCTGAACATTCCGCCGCCGCTGCTCGACCGGATGGAAGTGATCCGTCTGTCGGGCTACACGGAAGACGAGAAGGTCAGCATCGCGCAACGTTATCTTTTGCCGAAGCAGAAGAAGAACAACGGCCTCAAGGATGGCGAGGTCGATGTGACGGAAACTGCGATCCGCGACATCATTCGCTACTACACGCGCGAAGCGGGCGTCCGCTCGCTCGAGCGTGAAATTTCGAAGATTTGCCGCAAGGTCGTGAAGATGCTTCTGCTGAAGAAGGCGGAAGGCGCGGTGAAGGTCGACGGCAGCAACCTCGACACGTTCCTCGGCGTGCGCAAGTACGACTTCGGTCTGGCCGCGAAGGAAAATCAGGTGGGCCAGGTCACGGGTCTCGCGTGGACGGAAGTGGGCGGCGATCTGCTGACCATTGAAGCCGCGGTGATGCCGGGCAAGGGCAATGTGATCCGCACGGGTTCGCTCGGCGACGTGATGAAGGAATCCGTCGAAGCGGCGCGCTCGGTCGTGCGTTCGCGTTCGCGTCGTCTTGGCATCAAGGACGAAGCGTTCGAGAAGCAGGACATTCACATCCACGTGCCGGAAGGCGCGACGCCGAAAGATGGTCCTTCGGCTGGTATCGCGATGACGACCGCGCTGGTGTCGGTGTTGACCGGTATTCCGGTGCGCGCCGACGTCGCGATGACGGGCGAAATCACGCTGCGTGGCGAAGTTCTGCCGATCGGCGGCCTGAAGGAAAAGCTGCTGGCAGCGCATCGCGGTGGCATCAAGCTGGTGCTGATTCCGGAAGAAAACGTCAAGGACTTGACGGAGATTCCGGACAACGTTAAGAACGCGATCGAAATCGTGCCGGTCCGCTGGATCGACAAGGTGCTCGAACTTGCGCTCGAGCGTGTACCGCAGGCGTTACCGGAAGAAGAACCGAAGCCCTCGGCGCCGGTTGGGGCTGAGCCGGGCAAGGATGCCGCGACGGACGTCGTCAAGCACTAAGGTTCGATGCGCATCAGAATACGCTGACGCCAAAGCATTCTGCAGCGGTGTCGTTCGCTGAAGCAGAAAACCCGCGGTCAAGAGCCGCGGGTTTTTTTTGCCCGCGCGGCTTCGTCGCTAGGCCGCATCGCCAGTCTTTCTGCTGCAACATACTGTGACAAAAGCGCCCCTCTAATATAACGCCGATCAGGCTCAACCCCGGTTGACACAAGGGTTTCGGCCGCTTCTAATGAGGCGGCTTGGCGTTCGCGCCGGCCGCGTGGCGGGAGGTGCTGGAAAGCACTGTCACGATTGCCAATAAACATTCACGGGGGTTTGAATGAACAAGACGGAATTGATCGATCACATCGCACAGCAAGCCGACATTTCGAAGGCCGCGGCGGGCCGTGCGCTCGATGCAGTCATCGCGGGCGTCAAAAACACGTTGAAGAAGGGCGGATCTGTGACGTTGGTCGGCTTTGGCACGTTCGCGGTCGGCAAGCGCACCGCGCGCACCGGACGCAATCCGCGCACGGGCGCCGCGATCAAAATCAAGGCAGCAAAAGTTCCTAAATTTAGGCCTGGCAAAGCTCTGAAGGATGCGCTAAACTAGTGCGCTTGCTGCTTGAGGAATTGCTTAACCCGACTGCATGAACGATTCACGGGGAGGGCAGCGGCACGGCAGAAAACACATCAAGCACTGAATCAGGAAACGGGTGCTTAGCTCAGTTGGTAGAGCGGCGCCCTTACAAGGCGTAGGTCGGGAGTTCGAGCCTCTCAGCACCCACCAGTTTCAGATTCGGCTGCAGTGTTTCCAGTCGCAAAAGTGCAGTATAAGGAGTGGTAGTTCAGTCGGTTAGAATACCGGCCTGTCACGCCGGGGGTCGCGGGTTCGAGTCCCGTCCACTCCGCCAGTATCCACGAAAGGCGAACTCCGGTTCGCCTTTTTTGTTGCCCGCTGTTGTAAGATCGGGCGTTCTGTTTTTGGCACCCCTCACGCATGCTCGATTTTTTCCGCAATCACCAACGCCTGATGATGTTCATGCTCATCCTCGTCATTTTGCCGGGGTTGGGTTTCGTGGGTATTCAGGGTTTCCGCGGCTTCTTTGACGAAAGTGCAAACGTCGCGAGTGTCAACGGTCACAAGATCACCCGTGTCGAATACGACGACGCGATGCGCCAGCAGATCGACCGCGGGCGTCAGATGCTCGGCGCGAAGTTCGACATGAAGTCGTTCGACACGCCGGAGCGCCGTCGCCAGATGCTCGACGGCATGATCGAGCAGCGTGTGCTTGCCGACGAAACGCAGCGTCTGCATCTGAGCGCATCGGACGAAGCGGTGCGCCGCGCGCTGCTGTCCGATCCGGTGATCTCGTCGCTGAAGAATCCCGACGGGTCGATCGACCTCGACCGCTACAAGCAACTGCTCGCGATGCAGGGCATGACGCCCGATCAGTACGACGAGCGCGTGCGCTACAACCTCGCTATGCAACAACTGCCCGCGAGCATCGAGGCGAGCGCGTTCACGTCGAAGACGCTCGCGCAGCACTTGACCGAGCTCGCGCAGCAGCAGCGTGAAGTGCAGGGCATCGCGTTCCATCCGCACGATTACGCGGCGAAGATCCAGCCGACCGATGCGCAACTGCAAGCGTACTACGACGCGCATCGCAACGACTTCGCGACGCCCGCTACGGCGACGATCCAGTACCTGGTGATGTCGCCGGCCGCGCTGAGCGCATCGGTGCAGCCGAGCGACGCGGACCTGAAGAAGTACTACGACGACAACATCGCCCACTTCCGCACCGAAGGCGAAGTGCGCGCGAGCCATATCCTGATCGCGGCACCGAAGGACGCGAGCGCGGCCGACAAGGCCAAAGCGAAGCAGAAGGCCGAGGAGTTGCTCGCGCAGCTCAAGGCGCATCCGGACCAGTTCGCGCAGATCGCGCGGCAGAACTCGCAGGATCCGGGTTCGGCATCGAAGGGTGGCGATCTCGGTTACTTCGGCCGCGGCATGATCGCGGGCGGCCAGGCGTTCGACGACGCGGTGTTCGCGCTGAAGAAGGACGAAATCAGCGGCATCGTCCAGACCGACTTCGGTTTCCACATCATCAAGGTCACCGATATAAAGCCGGCGGTCACGAAGTCGTTCGACGAAGTGAAAGACCAGATCGCCAGGGAGCTGAAGACGCAACTGGCGAGCAAGGCATTCACCGACAGCTCGGAAGGTTTCACGTCGCTCGTCTATGAAAAGGCCAAGAGCCTGCAGCCGGCCGCTGACAAATTCAAGCTGCAGATCCAGACCGCGACGGTCACGCCGCAGCCGGATCCGAAGCTGCCGCCCGACAGCCCGCTGAACAACCCGAAGTTCCTCGCGGCCGTGTTCGCGAACGACTCGGTATCGGCGCACAACAATACGCAGGCCATCGACGTCGGCAACAACACGCTGATCGCCGCGCGCGTGACCGACTACACGCCCGCTGCCGTGCCCGCATTCGACGCGGTGAAGGACGCGGTGCGTCAGAAGGTGATCGCCGTGCAGGCGAACGAAGCAGCGCACAAGGACGGCGTCGCGAAACTGGCCGAGTTCGAGAAGTCGAAGGCGACCGCCGGTTTCTCGTCGCCGTTGAAGGTGTCGCGCAATGACGCGCAGGGCGTGCCGCCTGCCGCACTGAGCGCAATCTACAAGGTCGATGCGCAAAAGTTGCCGGCCTACGTCGGTGTCGATCTCGGCGACGACGGCTATGCGATCTATCGCGTGAACCAGATCGTGCAGCCCGCGGCCACCGACGCGCAGCATCTCGCTGTCGCGCAGCAGCAGATCGCGCAGGTGGACGCGCAGTCGCAGACCGAAGCCTATCTGAAAGCGCTGCGCGAGCGCTCGAAGGTGAAGATCTACGGTACGCTCGACAGCGCCGCCCAGCCGGCCGATCAGTAAGCCGCAGTAAGCATTACCTGCTCGTCCAAAAGCAAGCCCCGCATTTGCGGGGCTTTTTTTATCTACAGCCAGGTGGCAGCTTTACAGACAGCCGCTGATCGCGCCGGTGGCGTTGCCACCGCCAGCGCCGCCGGCGCGAAAGCCGACCCACGTGCCCTTGCCGCTATACGAAGGACGGACCACCGCGGCCGCGCCGTTGGGCGGCTGCTGGCCCGGGACGTAGACGTCCATGGCCTGATCGTTGGCGAGGATGGTTTGCGAGACCACCTGTTGTTGCGAACTATCCGCCCATTTCTGCGCGATGCAGGTTGCGACGGCGCGAGGCGGCTGCTGGCTTTGACCGACCGACTGAACGCCGGCCGGCGGTTGAGCCGCGCAGGCCGAGATGGCAATGGTCAAAGCGATTAGCGGTAAATATTTCAACGTTATCTCCTC
Source organism: Paraburkholderia sp. UCT2 (assembly GCF_014397665.1). Classification (NCBI taxonomy): domain Bacteria; kingdom Pseudomonadati; phylum Pseudomonadota; class Betaproteobacteria; order Burkholderiales; family Burkholderiaceae; genus Paraburkholderia; species Paraburkholderia sp. UCT2. The sequence goes on along the minus strand of NZ_VZQO01000018.1, from coordinate 46,880 downwards.
ATAAGTCGCTCAAGAATGAGCCGGGTGGCAGGGATTGCCCATATGTCGAACGGCTCGGCGATCCGTGTTCCCCCAGGTTCCGGAAACAAGTCGTTAGCAGGTCTTTCAGTGCGGCGAACTTGTGCGAAGAAGTGGCTTGACAGCGGGCCACACGTTGTTGAGTAGCAGCGGCTGTGCCTGCTGCGTCGGGTGGAGCTGATCGGCCTGGAACATGTCCGGTTTATCCGCGATGCCGGCGAGAAGAAACGGCACGAGCGGCACATGGAACTCCTTCGACAGTTGGCCGTAGAGGCCGTGGAACTTTTGCGTATAGTCGGGGCCGTAATTGGGCGGCACGTACATGCCGACGAGCACGACCTTCGCGTGGCCTTGCTGCGCCTGTTCGATGATCGTGCGCAGGTTGTCCTCGGTCGTCGAGAGCGGCACGCCGCGCAACGCGTCGTTGGCGCCGAGCTCGACGATCACGATGCTCGGTTTGAGCCGTTCCATCAGCGCGGGCAGACGCGCGCGTCCGCCGCTCGTCGTGTCGCCGCTGATGCTCGCATTGGCGACGCTATAATCGATGCGCTCTTCGGCCAGACGCTGACGCATCAACGCGACCCAGCCCGTATCGCGGGGCAGCCCGTACTCGGCGGAGATGCTGTCGCCGAGCACGACGATCACCGGCTTTGCGGGTTCGGGCGTATTCGCCGCGTGAGCCCGCAACGGTAACGAAACCAGCGCGGCGGCCATCATGGTCGCGCCGAATGCCGCAGACAGCGCCGCGGCGCGAGGGGCGATGGCGCGCACTTTCAACCTACGCTTCACCATGCCAAACAGAACTGATCCAGTCATTGAAGTGCGGGGTTTGTGCAAGAGGGTTAAGGATGCTGCGGGCGAACTGACGATTCTCGATGACATCGATCTTGCCATCGATGCCGGCAGCAGCGTCGCGATCGTCGGTGCATCCGGGTCGGGCAAGTCTACGCTGCTCGGCTTGCTCGCGGGATTGGACAGTGCTAGCGCGGGCTCGGTTCGGCTGCTCGGGCGCGAACTCGGCGAGCTCGACGAAGACGGCCGCGCCGCGTTGCGCAGCGGCGCGGTCGGCTTCGTGTTCCAGTCGTTTCAGTTGATGCCGCATCTGACCGCGCTCGAAAACGTCACGTTGCCGCTCGAACTGCAAGGCGGCATCGGCACACGCGAGGCCGCCGCGCGTGCGCGTGAACTGCTCGAACAGGTTGGGCTCGGGCAGCGTACCGGTCATTATCCGAAGCTGCTGTCGGGCGGCGAGCAGCAGCGCGTCGCGCTCGCGCGCGCGTTCGTCACGCGCCCGGCGATCCTGTTCGCCGACGAACCCACCGGCAGTCTCGACGCGGCCACCGGCCACGCGGTGATCGATCTGATGTTCGAGATGAATCGCGCGCACGGCGCGACGCTCGTGCTCGTGACACACGACATCGAACTCGCGCGGCGTTGCGATACGACGGTGACGATCGAAGCGGGGCGGCTCGCTTGATGGTCCGGCGGATCGCGGGCTTGCGCTCGCGTACCTCGGGCATGTCGTCGTCGAAGCAAAAACAAAGCGGGCCGTAGCCCGCTTCGTTCTGTTTGTGGCGCGTTATCGCCCGCTATCGTGCGCTCCAGACTTCCATTCAGCGCTTCAACGCAGCCCGGGCCCGCGCGATCAGCGCCGCCGTCGACGAGTCATGCTTCTTCACGTCGGCACTCGCCGCGCCCAGATCGGCCTCGACCACCTTGCCGAGAATCTTGCCGAGTTCGACGCCCCACTGATCGAACGGGTTGATGTTCCACACCGACGCCTGCACCAGCACCTTGTGCTCATAAAGCGCGATCAACGCGCCGAGCGTGCGCGCGGTCAATGCGTCGAGCAGCAGTGTCGCGGTGGGGCGGTTGCCGGGGAACGTCAGGTGCGGTGCGAGTTCCGGCTTGTCGGGGCCGGCTACTTTCTTCGCTTCCTCGAGCGTGCGACCGAGCATCAACGCTTCGCTCTGCGCGAAGCAGTTCGCGAGCAGCTTCGGATGATGGCTCGCGAGCGGATGCTCGGGCGTCAGCAGCGCGATGAAATCGATCGGCACAATCGTCGGGCCCTGGTGCAGCATCTGGAAAAACGCGTGCTGACCGTTCGTGCCCGGCTCGCCCCACGTGACTGCGGAAGTCGCGTAGTCGACGAACGCGCCGTCGAGACGCGCGGACTTGCCATTGCTCTCCATTTCGAGCTGCTGCAGATACGACGGCAGGAAATGCAGCGCCTGCGAATACGGCGCGACCAGATAGCTCTGCGAGCCGAAGAAGTTGCGATACCAGATGCCGATCATGCCGAGCAGCACCGGCAGGTTCCTGTCGAGCGGCGCGGTGCGGAAGTGCTGGTCCATCTCGTTGGCGCCGGCGAGCAGCTCGTCGAACTGTTGCGGACCTACCGCGATCATGATCGACAGACCGACGGCCGACCACAGCGAGTAGCGTCCGCCGACCCAGTCCCACATCGAGAACACGTTCTCTTGCGCGATGCCGAACTTGACGACTTCGGCGGTATTGGCCGACACACCGACGAAGTGCTTCGCCAGCGCGCTTTCCGGGCAGCCTTTCTGGATGAAAAAGTCGCGCAGCGAGCGCGCGTTGGTCATCGTCTCCAGCGTCGTGAAAGTCTTCGACACGATGATCGCGAGCGTCTCTTCGGGATCGATCTGCTGCATCACGTTGTACAGATCGGCGCCGTCCACGTTCGACACGAAGTGCGTCGAGATCTCGGGCGTCGCGAGATGATGCAACGCGTGCACGACCATCTTCGGCCCTAGATCCGAGCCGCCGATGCCGATGTTCACGACATGACGGATCCGCTTGCCGGTGTAGCCGGTCCATGCGCCGCTGCGGACCTGCTCGGCGAACGCGGCCATTTTCTTGCGCTCGGCCTGCACTTCGGCGAAGAACGGCGCCTTCGGGTCGGTTGCGCGCAAGGCCGTGTGCAGCGCGGCGCGGCCTTCGGTCGGGTTGACGGCCTCGCCCGCGAACATCGCGTCGCGGCGCTTTTCGACGCCGGCTTCGCGGGCGAGTTGCACGAGCAGTTGCAGGGTTTCGTCGGTGATGCGGTGCTTCGAGAAATCGGCTGAGAGACCGCCGCCCGCGAACGTGAAGCGTTCGGCGCGCGTGGGAGCGGGATCGTTCTCGGGAGCGAACCAGTCGCGCAGATGCGCATCGCGAATCGTGTCGTAATGCGTCTGCAGCGAGGACCAGGAGGGGAGCGAGTTCTGGATCATAGCGTCCGTCTAACCAAGGGGCACGAAGGAAGGCGCGCGCATGAAGCGTGGCCGAGAATGATGCGGCGATGCAGTCAGAGCGATGCCACGCGGCCCGGAGCGGGACAGGTGCCGACGATATTTCGCGAAGCGGGTGAACTTCGCGAAAACGCGAGGCGGCGCTCGCGCCCGCTGGGGTATCGCCGCGACCCGCGATCGATCCGACGCGCGGCGCAGGCAATCAGTATAGCGGGGATGCGCGACGGGCAGCAGGGCGTCGCGCGCGCTTGCAATGATTGCGATCGCGATGTTTCATCGGTGTGAACGAGCGCCGCGAACGCGATTCGTATTCAGAGCGATCGCGCGCGTCAAGCAAGCGGCGCCGAATAGAACAGCCGGTTCAGCAAGGTACGCACCATCGGTGCCAGCTCGCCGGCCGTCAGCCCGGCGGGGCCGTGGCCCTGCGCGGTCAGCGTATCGGCGGCGAGGCCGTGCAGATAGACGCCCGCGAGCGCCGCCTCGAAGCGTGGCAGATGCTGCGCGAGCAGCGCGCCGATGATGCCGCCGAGCACGTCGCCGGTGCCGCCCGTCGCGAGCGCGGCGTTGCCGGTCGGGTTCAGCGCGAGGCGGCCGTCGGGCGCGGCAATGATCGTGCCGACGCCCTTCAGCACGACGACGCTCGCAAAACGCGCCGCGAGCGCACGCGCGGCCGCGAGACGGTCGCGTTGCACGCTCGCCGCATCGCTGCCGAGCAGGCGCGCCGCTTCGAGCGGATGCGGAGTGAAAATGCACGGATCGCCTTGCACGCCGCGCGCGGTGATTTCCGCGGCGAGCGCGGGATCCTTGGCGACCAGGTTCAGCGCGTCGGCATCGAACAGCTTGGGCACGTCGAGTTGCAGCACGTCGTGCAGTACCCGCGTCGCGCGTTCGCCGTGCCCCATGCCGCAGCCGATCGCGAGTGCGTCCATCGAATCGAGCGGCAGCGTGTCGATCGGATGCAGCATCAGTTCGGGGTGCGGCGGATCGTAGGGCGGGGCGCCTTCGCCGAGCAGCGCGACGTGGACCTTGCCCGCGCCGGTGTAGAGCGCCGCGCGTGCCGCGAGAATCGGCGCGCCGCACATGCCGGTGTCGCCGCCGACCACCGCGAGGCTGCCGAAGGTGCCCTTGTTGGTCGCGAAGTTGCGTGGGGGCATGAAGGGGCCGAAGAGATCGGGCGCGCTGAGCTGGATCGCCGCACGCGAGGCGCTGGTGGCAGCGTCCTGGCTGCCCCCGCCGTTGATCCCTGCCACGAGCCCGATCGGTGCGACCGTCACTCGCCCGGCGAGATCGCGGCCTTGCGCGGTGAAAAGCCCCGACTTCGCGCCGATGAACGTGATCGTGTGCGTCGCATGGACCGCCGCCGCGCCGTTGCCGCCGATCACCGCGCCGGTGTCGCTGTCGAGCCCGCTGGGCACATCGAGCGCGAGCACGGCGCCTTGTGTCGGGCGCGCCTTCGTGCGCTGCGACAACTGCCGCGCGAGCGTCGCGAAGACGCCGTCGAGCGGCCGCGCGAGACCGATGCCGAACATACCGTCGACGAGCCAGCCATAGCCGTCGAGCGAGGCGGGCGGCGCCGCATCGATCGGCACGCCGGCGGCGCGCGCGGCGTCGAGCGCCCAGCGCGCGTCGGCGGGCTTCACTTCAACCGGCATACAGACTTCTACTGCGATGCCGGCCTTGTGCAGTTCCGTCGCGACGACCAGCGCGTCGCCGCCATTGTTGCCGGGGCCGGCGACCAGCCACGCGCGCTGCTGCGACTTCGTCACCGACGTATCCGCGGCGATCCGTTCGAGCAGCCAGCGCGCGGCCGCGTGACCGGCGCGCGCCATCAGCGTGTGCTCGGGCAGGGCCGCGGCGGCCTGGGATTCGGCGATCCGCAAGTCGGTCAGCGTCAGCAGCGGCAACGCAAGCGGCTGCGAGTCGGTCAGCGGATCGAAAAGGGAGAGCAGCGAGTTTTCTGCGTCTGTCATGGCGAAACCTGGCGGTGCGCCCGCGGCGCGGCGGGCAGACTTTGGAATCGCTATGTTAGTGCCGATAGGCGCACGGCGTGCGGCTGTTTCGGTGCATGCGGCGGAAGCGGCGCGATGAACGCGGGGTATCGACAGCGGGCTGTCAGCCCGCCATACCCGCCTGGAACCGCACGAAACCTTACTGGAACCGCTCCGGCCTCAATGCAGCGAGCGTGTCTTGCGGCAACGTCGGCGTCTGTCCGGACATCAGCTGTGCAACGAGCTTGCCCGCGCCGCAGGCGAGGCCCCAGCCGGCCGGGCCATGCCCGACGTTGATGAACAGCCGCGGATGCAGCGCGTTGCCGATCACCGGCAAGCCATCGGGCGACAGCAGTTTCACGCCTTCCCACGGCAGCGCCGCCGAAATGCGCGCGGCGCCCGGAATCCAGTCGTGCGTCGCCTGGCCGAGCAACGCGAGCGCCTCCTTGGTCAGCGCTTCGCCGAGCGGCTTGTCGATCTGGCTCGCGCTTTGCAGCACCGCGCCGCCCGCGATCCGCAGCCGATGGTTCATGCGGCTGATGCCGATGCGCTTGACCGCATCGACGATCGCGACGTGCGGCGCGCATTCCTCGTGCGCGATCGGCGCGACCAGAGAATGCAGCCGCAGCGGATGCAGCGGCAGCCTGAGCCCCGCGCGTTCGAGCAGCGCGAGGCTGCCGTAACCTGCGGCGACCACGACGGCATCGGCCTGGACCACGTCGATCTCGCGCGAGCGGGGCGCGCCGTCGCGCGGCGCCAGTTCGACCGCCGCGCGCTGACTGTCGAGACGAATGCCGGTCACCTCGCAGTTCGGCATGAACTGCACGCCGCCTTGGGTATCGAGCACCTGTTTGACGAGCTTGGTAAAAAGCGGACAGTTCGCGGTGCGCTCGTGCTCGAACAGCACGCCGCCGGCGAATTCAGGATCTGTGGGGACCGCATGCTCGAACGCCGCGCATTCGGCCGGGCTCAGCACGTGATGCGGCACCTCGAACCGGTGCAGCAGATCGAGCGCGGCTGCGTTCAGCTCCCATTCGTGCGCGCTGCGCACGAGGTACAGCAGACCGCTCGCCTGTTCGAATTCGAGGCCGAAGCGGGCTTCGACGTCGGCCATCGCATCGCGCGAGGATTCGATCAGCGGCCGCAGCAGCGCGTACTGGCGCGCGAACGCCTCGGGCTCCTGCCATGCTCCGAGCTGCTTGATGAACTGCCGCGCGGCGCCATTGAAGCCGGTCTTGCTGATCACGCCATTTTTCGCGTTGTAGCGGCTCGCCATGAAGGTCGGGCCGAACCAGACGTCGAGCGGCGTCGGCAGCACGTTGCCGCCTTGTCCGTAGGTGGCGCCTTGCGCGACGGTCGCGTGACGCTCGACGACGCATACCCGGTGGCCGGCCGCGCGCAGGTGATAAGCGGTGGCGACGCCCGCTATCCCGCCGCCAATGACGATGACATCCATGCTCTGATTCGATGTGCCGGCGGGCGGCTCGCGCGCGTTCCCGCTGGCTGTGACATGCGGCGCGCCGCCGGGTGAAGCCCGGGCCGCGTGCGCCGATCTGCTGAAACGCGAATGATAGCAGTCAAAACACCCGCGCGGCGACGCGACAGGCACCGCGGCGACGCCTCGCGCGGGCCGGCGCGGCCCGCCGCCCACGCACCCCGAAGCCCGCTGGAAGCCCGTTCCCGGGGTATAATCTGCGACTTCCTTTCCGCCTCACGTCGCCTGCATGCGCGGCTCCCCGGCATCAATAAGCGACGCAACGTCAAGTCCCATGGCCCACTTCTCGTGTTTCCCCGGCGCTTCGGCCCTCTCCGATTTCCGTCAAACCCGCCTGCTCGACACGCTCACGCGCATCGACCCGAATATCACCGGCGTGCGCGGGCAGTATCTGCACTTCGTGAATGCCCAGACCGAACTGTCCGCTGAAGACAGCGCGAAGATCGAGGCGCTGATGCACTACGGCGATCCGTTCGAAGAAGGCAAGGAGCGTGGCGCGGTCGAGACCTTCCTCGTCGTGCCGCGCTTTGGCACCGTGTCGCCGTGGGCCAGCAAGGCAACCGACATCGCGCATCTGTGCGGGCTTACGCAGGTGCGCCGCATCGAGCGCGGCGTCGAGTACTCGGTGACGCTGAAAAGCGGCCTGCTCGGCGGCAAGAAGACGCTGTCGGACGAAGCGCGCGCGGCCGTCGCCGCCGCGCTGCACGACCGCATGACCGAGAGCGTTGCGCCGTCGCGCGACCATGCGTTGCATCTGTTCGACGAATTGCCGGCCAAGCCGCTGCAAACCGTCGACGTGCTCGCGAGCGGCCGCGCCGCGCTCGAAACCGCCAACGCGGAACTGGGCCTCGCGCTCGCCGACGACGAAATCGACTATCTGGTCGACGCATTCACGAAGCTCGGCCGCAATCCGACCGACGTCGAGCTGATGATGTTCGCGCAGGCCAACAGCGAGCACTGCCGCCACAAGATCTTCAACGCGGATTGGACGATCGACGGCGAGAAGCAGGACATGTCGCTGTTCAACATGATCCGCAACACCGAGAAGCTGAACCCGCAGGGCACGATCGTCGCGTATTCGGACAACTCGGCGATCATGGTCGGCGGCATGGCCGAGCGCTGGTTCCCGCGCACGCCGGCGCAGCTCGGCGCGAGCGAATTGCCCGAGCACTATGGCCGCAGCGTCGAGCTCACGCACACGCTGATGAAGGTGGAAACGCACAACCATCCGACCGCGATCTCGCCGTTCCCGGGCGCCGCGACCGGCGCAGGTGGCGAAATCCGCGACGAAGGCGCGACCGGACGCGGCGCGCGTCCGAAGGCGGGCCTCGCGGGCTTCACGGTATCGAACCTTGAACTGCCGGACGGCGTCGAGGCGTGGGAAAACGCCCGCGACACCGCTCAGCCGCTCGCGCAGCGCAATCCGGCCGACCAGCACGAAGCGTATGGCCGCCCGGACCGCATCGCCTCGCCGCTGCAGATCATGATCGACGGCCCGCTCGGCGCCGCCGCGTTCAACAACGAATTCGGCCGGCCGAACCTCGGCGGCTACTTCCGCACCTACGAGCAGAACGTCGCGGGTCTCGTGCGCGGCTATCACAAGCCGATCATGATCGCGGGCGGCATCGGCAATATCTCCGACCAGCACACGCACAAGCACGATCTGCCGGAAGGCTCGCTGCTGATCCAGATCGGCGGCCCGGGCATGCGCATCGGCATGGGGGGCGGCGCCGCGAGCTCGATGGCGACCGGCACCAACACCGCCGAGCTCGACTTCGACTCGGTGCAGCGCGGCAACCCGGAAATCGAGCGACGCGCGCAGGAAGTGATCAACGCGTGCTGGCAACTCGGCGACAAGAACCCGATCCTCAGTATTCATGACGTCGGCGCGGGCGGTCTGTCGAACGCGTTCCCCGAAGTGGTGGACGGTGCGGGCAAGGGCGCACTGTTCGAACTGCGCAAGATCCAGCTCGAAGAAAGCGGTCTGTCGCCGCGCGAAATCTGGTCGAACGAAGCGCAGGAGCGCTACGTGCTGGCGATCGCGCCGGCCGATCTGCCGGTGTTCGAGGCGATGTGCAAGCGCGAGCGCTGCCCGTTCGCGGTGATCGGCACGGCCACCGCCGAGCGTCAGCTGAAGCTCATCGATTCCGAACTGCAGGAAGGCGCGCACCAGCCAGTCGATATGCCGATGGAAGTGCTGCTCGGCAAGGCGCCGCGTATGCACCGCGACGTAAAGCGTGCCGAGCGCAGGCTCGAACCGGTCGACGTGACCGGCCTCGCGCTGCAGGACCTCGCGCAGAGCGTGCTGCGTCATCCGACGGTCGCGAGCAAGTCGTTTCTGATCACGATCGGCGACCGCTCGGTCGGCGGCACGACCGCGCGCGATCAGATGGTCGGTCCGTGGCAGGTGCCGGTGGCCGACGTCGCGATCACGACAATGGATTACGCAGGCTTCAGCGGCGAAGCGATGACGATGTCCGAGCGCACGCCGCTCGCCGTCATCAACGCACCGGCCTCCGGCCGTATGGCAGTCGGCGAGGCGATCACCAACATCGCGGCGGCGCCGATCGCGTCGCTCGACAAACTCAAGCTGTCGGCCAACTGGATGGCCGCGTGCGGCGCGCCTGGCGAAGACGCCGCGCTCTACGACACGGTCAAGGCGATCGGTATGGAACTGTGCCCGGCGCTCGGTATCGGCATTCCGGTCGGCAAGGATTCGCTGTCGATGCGCACCCGCTGGGAAGAGAGCGGCGTCGCGAAGGAAGTGGTCGCGCCGGTGTCGCTGATCATCTCCGCGTTCGCGCCGGTTGAAGACGTCCGCAAGCATCTGACGCCGCAACTGCAGCGCGTGAGCGAGGTCGGCGAGTCGGTGCTGATCGCGATCGATCTCGGCCGCGGCAAGCAGCGTCTGGGCGGCAGCATTCTCGCGCAGGTCACGCAGCAGGTCGGCGACACGGTGCCGGACGTCGACGATCCGGAAGATCTGAAGCGCTTTTTCAACGCGATCCAGGCGCTCAATAGCGACGGCAAGCTGCTCGCGTACCACGACCGCTCGGACGGCGGCCTGTGGGCGACGGTTTGCGAAATGGCGTTCGCGGGTCACGCGGGCGTGTCGCTGAACGTCGACATGCTCGTGCTCGACGCGCACCACGAATCCGATTACGGCGACGCGAAGGACTGGGCGAAGCAGACCAGCGGCCGCCGCGACGACCGCACGCTGCGCGCACTCTTCAACGAAGAGCTCGGCGCCGTCGTGCAAGTGCGCGCGGCCGATCGCGACGCGGTGCTCGCCGCGCTGCGCGAGCATGATCTGTCGGCGTGCTCGCACGTGATCGGCAAGACCAACGAGCGCGACGTGATCGAGATCTATCGCGACGCGAAGAAGCTCTACGAGGCGCCGCGTGCCGAACTGCATCGCACGTGGAGCGAAGTGAGCTGGCGCATCGCGCGTCTGCGCGACAACCCGGCTTGCGCCGACGCCGAATACGACGCGCTGCTCGACGCGGCGGACCCTGGCATCACGCCGGTGCTGAGCTTCGATCCGGCCGACGATGTCGCCGCTCCCTTCGTCCCCCAAGGGGACTTCCTTCGGGGCGTCCCCCAAGGGGACTTCCTTCGGGGCGTCGGCAAGGGCGCGCGTCCGCGCGTCGCGATCCTGCGCGAGCAGGGCGTGAACTCGCATCTGGAGACGGCCTATGCATTCGATCGCGCCGGCTTCGACGCGCACGACGTGCATATGAGCGACCTGCTCACGGGCCGCGCGAACCTCGCCGATTTCGCGGGTGCGGTCGCGTGCGGCGGCTTCTCGTACGGCGATACGCTGGGCGCCGGCGAAGGCTGGGCCAAGACGATCCGCTTCAACGCGCAACTGGCCGACATGTTCGCCGCGTTCTTCAGTCGTGGCGACACGTTCGCGCTCGGCATCTGCAACGGCTGCCAGATGATGAGCAGCCTCGCGTCGATGATCCCCGGCGCCGAAGCATGGCCGAAGTTCACGCGCAACAAGTCGGAGAAATTCGAGGCACGCTTCTCGCTCGTCGAGGTGCAGGCATCGCCGTCGCTCTTTTTCGCCGGCATGGAAGGCTCGCGCATTCCGGTCGCGGTCGCGCACGGCGAAGGCTTTGCGGACTTCTCGCAGCAGGGCGACAAGTCGAAGGTCGCGGTCGCGATGCGCTATGTCGATCACCGTGGTCAGGCGACCGAGCAGTATCCGTTCAACCCGAACGGTTCGCCCGAGGGCATCACATCGGTCACGACGGCCGACGGCCGCTTCACGGTGCTGATGCCGCACATGGAGCGCGTGCATCGCGCGGTGCAGATGAGCTGGCATCCGCAGGGCTGGGGCGAGATCGGCACGGACGCGAGCCCGTGGCTGCGCGCGTTCCAGAACGCGCGTCGCTGGCTCGGTTGATGAGTCGAGGGGCTGCCGCCCGCGTGCGGCGGCTCCTGTTGGCGGCAGCCACGCACGCCGCCGCTGCAAATCTTGCAGCAACAAAAAAGCCGCCCACGGGCGGCTTTATCGCATTCAGGCTTCAGAGCCAGGCGGACTATCCGAAGACAATCTGCCCGCCGACCCTTACTGAATCTTCGCGTTCTTGCGCAGATTCTCTTCGAACGCCTGCAGCTTTTCCTGCTGGATCTGCTGCACGATCTGCGTGCGCACCTGCTCGAGCGGCGGCGGCGTGACGGCGCGGATGTCGTCGACACGGATGATGTGCCAGCCGAATTGCGTATGCACCGGCGTGTCGGTCATCTGGCCTTTCTGCAGATGCGTGGCCGCGTCCGCGAATTCAGGCACGTAGGCCTTCGGGTCCGACCAGTCGAGATCGCCGCCGTTCTTGCCCGATCCCGGGTCCTTCGAGTACTGCTTGGCCAGGGCCTCGAAGCTTGCGCCGGCCTTGATCTTCGCGATCAGGTCCTTCGCCTGTTGCTCGTTGTCGACGAGGATATGGTGCAGGTGATATTCCTTGCCGCCCGCATCCTTGACGAGCGCGTTGTAGCGCGCGGTGATTTCGGCGTCGGTCGGCTGATTGTTCTTTACGAAGTCTTCGATCAGCGCGCGCAGCACGACAGTTTGCTGCGCGACCGCGATTTGCGCCTTGACGTCCGGACGGTTCGGCAGCCCGCGACGCAGCGCTTCCTGCATCAGGATTTCGCGATTCACGAGCTCTTCGCGCACGGCCTGCTGCAGTTGCGGCGTGTCCTGCTGTCCCTGGTGAACCAGTTGCTGGATCAATGCATCGGCGCGCGACTTCGGAATCGGCGTGCCGTTCACCACGGCGATGTTCTGTGCGAATGCAGGTGCGGCCGCGAACGCAGCCAGCAATACCCAGAGGCGGGTTTTCTTCAAGGTCATCGAAAGGTTCCTAGCGGGGCAACAAAGCAAATTCTTCGGGCGTATACGCCGTGATGGCAAGGGCATGAATGCCGCGCTGCATGGCATCGGCCAGCGCATCATACACCATGCGATGCCGCGCCACGCGGGGCTTGCCGGCAAACGCGACGGCCACGATCGTGACACTGAAATGACCGCCGGCGGCGGCACCAGCGTGGCCCGCGTGCTGCGCGCTGTCGTCGGTGATGCGGATCGATTCGACGGGCGCGAGCGCGGCCGCGAGGCGCGCCTCGATGAGCGCGACGCGCTCGGCGGTGGTGGCTTGCATGAACAGGTCGCTCATGTCATTCCTCCTTCATGTACTTCGACAGCCACAGGCTCTGCCCGACAATGAACACGAGCAGGCAGCCGGTCGCGCCGAACAGCTTGAAATTGACCCACTGATCGGTCGTGTAGTGATACGCGACGAACAGGTTCAGCAGACCGAGCAGCACGAAAAACACCGCCCAGATCAGGTTCAGCTTGCCCCAGATCGCGTGCGGCAGCGTGATCTGCTTGCCCATCATCGCTTCGATCAGGTTCTTGTTGAAGCCGAGCTGCGACACGATCAGCGCGACGGAAAACGCCCAGTACAGCACGGTCGGCTTCCATTTGATGAAGGTGTCGTTGTGCAGCACGAGCGTCGCGCCGCCAAATACGACGACGACGCCGAGGCTCACCCACAGCATCGGGTCAACCTTGCGGTGGCGGAACGCCACCCACGCGATCTGCACCAGCGTGGCGACGATCGCCACTGCCGTCGCCGTGAAAATGCCCCAGATCTTGAAGGCGACGAAGAACAGGATGATCGGGAACAGATCGAACAGGAATTTCATTATCTGATCGGGAAGTCGGAGAGTGAGTCGAACGTTGAAGCGCGCCCGCCTGGCGTGCAAGGTGCGCGGTGCCCGCTGGCGAGCGGGACTGCCGCATTGGAAGGGCGCCGCGCGGACTTCCAATGCGGCACCGAAGGCGGGCAGGGATGCTGCCGCGCCGCGTTACTTGGGCTCGAATTGTAACGCAGCCGAATTGATGCAGTAACGCAGACCGGTCGGCGCCGGTCCGTCCTCGAACACGTGGCCCAGATGCGCGCCGCAGTTCTTGCACTGCACCTCGATGCGCAGCATGCCGTGTGAGCGGTCGGTCTTCTCGGCGATCACCTCGCCGTTGATGGGGCGGAAATAGCTCGGCCAGCCGCAGCCGGCGTCGAACTTGGTGTCCGATTCGAACAGCGGCGTGCCGCAGCACACGCAGTCGTAGACGCCGCGTTCCCAGTGATCGTCGTAGCGGCCCGTGAACGGACGCTCGGTGGCCGCATGGCGCGTCACCTGGTATTCCATGTCGGTCAGCTGCTTGCGCCACTCGGCGTCGCTTTTCTGTACGGCTGGGGCGTCATGCTTGAGATCGTCGGGGTTGCTCATGGTCGGGTTCCTGTCTCGGGTTTGTCTCGGTGCTTTCTCGTGGGGCGGCCGTGGCGATTCAACTGCGCCGGCGCGTCATGACGAACAGCTCACTTCCAGTGAGTTCGCCCAGTCGGGCGGCAGGCCCGCATACGACGCGTATTCGGGCTGCTCCTCGAACGGGTGACGCAACACGGCCGCGAGCCGTTCCACCTCGGAGAAATCCTTCTCCTTCGCGCGTTGGATCGCCGTCTCCGCCAGATGGTTGCGAAGTACGAATTTGGGGTTCACGCGATTCATTGCAATGGCGCGCGCAATGTCGTCGCGTGACTCTTCGGCGAGCCGCGCGCGATAGTCGTTCGCCCATGCGTCGAAGGCGACGCGATCGAGGAACAGGTCGCGCACCGGCGTATCGCCGCTCGCATCGTGTTTCGACAGGTGCGCGAGATTGCGGAACGTCAGCGTGAAATCGGCGCGGTTCGCGTGCATCACTTCGAACAGCCGGTTGACCAGCGCGTCGTCGCCGTCGCGCGCCTGTTCGAGGCCGAGCTTCGCGCGCATGCGGTTTTCGAGCGCCGGCGCGAAACGGTCCTTGAAGCCGGCTAGCACGTGCTGCGCATCTTCGACCGCCTTGTCGGCGCGCACGCTTTCGTCGTGCTTCTCGCCGAACAACGGCAGCAGTCCCTGCGCGAGGCAGAACAGGTTCCAGTACGCGATTTGCGGCTGCAGCCGGTAGGCGTAGCGGCCCTGCGTATCGGAGTGATTGCAGATGTGGCCGGCATCGAAGCCATCCATGAAACCGAACGGGCCGTAGTCGATCGTCAGGCCCAGGATCGACATGTTGTCGGTATTCATCACGCCGTGACAGAAACCGACCGCCTGCCAGTCGACCATCAGATCCGCGGTGGAGCGCACCGCCTCGGCGAGCAGCGCCAGATATGGATCGTCGGCCTCCTTGCAATGCGGATAGAAGCGCTCGATGACGTGATCGGCGAGCGCGCGCAACGCGTCGACACGATCGTTCGCGTAGAAGTGCTCGAAGTGGCCGAAGCGCACGAAGCTCGGCGCGACGCGCGTGACCACCGCGGCGGTTTCGATCGTCTCGCGCCGCACCGGCTGGTCGGAGCCGATCACGCACAATGCGCGCGTGGTCGGAATGCCGAGATGATGCATCGCCTCCGAGCACAGATATTCGCGGATCGACGAGCGCAGCACCGCGCGGCCGTCGCCCATGCGCGAATAGGGCGTGCGGCCGGCGCCTTTGAGCTGCAGTTCGTTGCGCTCGCCGTCGTGTTCGAGCTCGCCCAGACCGAGCGCGCGGCCGTCGCCGAGCTGGCCGGCCCACACGCCGAACTGATGCCCCGAGTACACCGACGCATACGGCAGCGTGTCGGCCGGCCAGTCGCGCGTCGCGTTGCCGCAGAACAGCTCGATAAAGCCCGGATCGTGCTCGATGCCCTCGGGCATCCCGAGCCGCGCGGCGGTCTCGGCCGAGAAGCCGACGAGATAGGGTGCGTCGAGCGGCGCGGCGGGAAGGCGGGTGAGGAACGTGCCGCCGAGCCGCGCGAACGCGTTGGCTGGGGGAGTGGCGAGTGTGTTGGAAAGATCCGTCAAAGCTGCGGATAGCCCTGCAAAGCTTGGGGAAAACGACATGTTGAGCGCCTCTGGATTAGCCGATATTGTAAGTCCGCGCCCGCGGCGCTGCTGGGCGGCCGCCTTCATCGTTCGGACCATGCTGCTGCGCTCGACGCCGCCAGATCTTCCGCCAACCCATCGACCCACTAACAAGCCGAGGAGACCCCGCCTTATGACGACGCCGCTGCTGGGCCAGATGATGGACGTGCCGCTCACCGTGTCATCGTTGCTCGCGCATGCCGCGCGGCATTTCGGCAGCACCGGGATCGTGTCGCGGCGCATCGAAGGCGACCTGCATCGCTACACCTATCGCGATTGCGAGCAGCGCGCGAAGCAGCTCGCGCAGGCGCTCATCGCGCTCGGTGTCGAACCGGGCGAACGCGTCGCGACGCTCGCGTGGAACGGCTACCGGCATCTCGAAGCGTATTACGGCACCACCGGGTTCGGCGCCGTGTGTCACACGATCAACCCGCGGCTTTTCCCCGACCAGATCGCCTACATCGTCAATCATGCCGACGACGCGTACGTGCTGTTCGACACGACGTTCGCCGCGCTGGTCGACACGCTCGCGCTGCAGTGCCCGCGCGTGCGCGGCTGGATCGCACTATGCGATGAAGCGCATCGGCCGCCGATGCAAACGTCGGTGCTGTGCTACGAAACGCTGATGGACGGGCAGGACGGCCGCTTCGACTGGCCCGCGCTCGACGAGCGCCAGGCGTCGTATCTCTGCTATACGTCGGGCACGACCGGCAATCCGAAAGGCGCGCTGTATAGCCATCGCTCGACGGTGCTGCACGCGTTCGGCGCGGCGTTGCCCGACGCAATGGACCTGTCGGCGCGCGACTCGGTGCTGCCCATCGTGCCGATGTTCCATGTCAACGCATGGGGCCTCGCGCACGCGGGGCCGCTGACCGGCGCGAAGCTGGTGTTCCCCGGCAAGGATCTCGACGGCAAGTCGCTGTACGAACTGATGGAGAGCGAACGCGTCACGTGCTCGGCCGGCGTGCCGACCGTGTGGCTCGGTCTGCTGAACCACCTGCGCGAAACGGGCGCGAGGTTTTCGTCGCTCGAGCGCACGGTGATCGGCGGTTCCGCCTGTCCGCCCGCGATGCTGCGGATACTCGAGGACGACTACGGCGTGCAGGTGATCCATGCATGGGGCATGACGGAGATGTCGCCGCTCGGTACCTTGTCGAAGCTGACCTGGGAGCAGAGCCAGCGGCCGCTCGCCGATCAGCGCAAACTGCTCGAAAAGCAGGGTCATGCGATCTACGGCGTCGACATGAAGATCGTCGGCGAGGATGGCCGCGAGCTGCCTTGGGATGGCGTCACGTTCGGCGATCTGCACGTGCGCGGGCCGTGGGTCATCGACCGGTATTTCCGCAAGGAAGACTCGCCGCTCATCGACGGCTGGTTCCCGACCGGCGACGTCGCGACGATCGACCCCGACAGCTTCCTGCACATCACCGATCGCTCGAAGGACGTGATCAAGTCGGGCGGCGAATGGATCAGCTCGATCGACGTCGAGAACGTCGCAATCGCGCATCCGGCGGTCGCGGAAGCCGCGTGCATCGCGTGCGCGCATCCGAAGTGGACCGAGCGCCCGTTGCTCGTCGTCGTCAAACGCGCGGGGCAAGACGTCACCCGCGACGAACTGCTCGCGTACTACGACGGCAAGGTCGCGAAGTGGTGGATCCCCGACGACGTCGTGTTCGTCGACGACCTACCGCACACGGCGACCGGCAAGCTGCAGAAGCTGAAGCTGCGCGATCTGTTCCGCGACCACGTGCTGCCGTCCGCGCTCGAAGACGGCCGCAGCTGTCCGCTGCCACTCGAGTCCCAGGGGAAACCCCACTCTGGAATAAATTGAACGTTCGTTCTTTTTTAGTGTATCGTGCCTGCTGACCCCGGAACCGTCGCTTGAAAAAGTCTGGCCATAAGCAGGCTCGATGAACCGGACGGGCGGCGCATCATGCGCCGCCTCAATGCATGGATCGCACGGAGGCACGCAGATGGCAGTGGACTACATAACTCATGACGGCGTGGCCGTCCTCACGCTGAACAATCCGCCCGTCAATGGGCTCGGTCTGTCGACGCGCGCGGGTATCGTCGAAGGGCTCGAGCGCGCGCAGAACGATCCGGCCATCAAGGCCATCGTGCTGACGGGCGCGGGCAAGGCCTTTTCGGGCGGCGCCGATATCACCGAATTCAATACGCCGAAGGCGACCCAGGAGCCGACGCTCGCGACCGTCATCAAGGCCGTCGAAGGCAGCGCGAAGCCGGTCGTCGCGGCGATCCACAGCGTCGCGATGGGCGGCGGCCTCGAACTTGCCCTCGGCGCGCATTACCGCGTCGCCGCGGCCGGCGCGCAGATCGCGCTGCCCGAAGTGAAGCTCGGCATCCTGCCGGGCGCGGGCGGCACGCAGCGTCTGCCGCGCGCCATCGGTCTGGAAGCGTCGCTGAACATGATCGTGTCGGGCGCGCCGGTGCTCTCGGAAAAGCTCGCCGATTCGGGGCTGTTCGACGAAGTCGTCGCGAATCCCGCCGAACTGGCCGACGCCGCGCTCGCGTTCGCGCGCAAGGTCGGCGCCGAGGCCGGCCCGCATCCGAAGGTGCGCGAGCGCAAGATCGAACATCCGAATGCGGCCGGTTTCATCCAGTTCGCGCGCAATAGCGTCGCGGCGATCGCGAAGAACTTCCCGGCGCCGCATAAATGCATCGACGCGGTCGAAGCCGGTGTGAAGGACGGCTTCGACAAGGGCCTCGCATTCGAGCGCGAATGCTTCATCGCGCTCGTGCAGACGCCGGAGAGCCGCGCGCTGCGTCACGCGTTCTTCGGTGAGCGGGCGGCGAGCAAGATTCCCGACGTGGCGGCAGATACTTCGGTGCGCGACATCGAGCGGGTGGCCGTGATCGGCGCCGGCACGATGGGCGGCGGCATCGCGATGAACTTCCTGAACGCGGGCATTCCGGTCACGCTGCTGGAAACGAAGCAGGAAGCGCTCGACCGCGGTCTCGCGACGATCCGCAAGAACTACGAGGCGACCGTCAGGAAAGGCAAGCTGAAGCCCGAGGTGATGGAACAGCGCCTCGCGCTGCTGAGCCCGACGCTCTCCTACGACGACCTGAAGCACGCCGACATGATCGTCGAAGCCGTGTTCGAAGAGCTGGGCGTGAAGGAGCAGGTGTTCCGCCGGCTCGATGAAGTCGCGAAGCCCGGTGCGATCCTCGCGTCGAACACGTCGACGCTCGACGTCGACAAGATCGCCGCGTTCACGAAACGTCCGCAGGATGTGGTCGGCATGCACTTCTTCAGCCCGGCCAACGTGATGAAGCTGCTCGAAGTCGTGCGTGGCAAGGAGACCGCGAAGGACGTGCTCGCCACCGTGATGAAGCTCGCGAAGAAGATCAGGAAGACCGCGGTGGTGTCGGGCGTGTGCGACGGCTTTATCGGCAACCGGATGATCGAGCAATACGTTCGTCAGGCGCTCTTCATGCTCGAAGAGGGCGCGTTGCCAGCGCAGGTAGACAAGGCCATCGAGAAGTTCGGCTTCGCGATGGGTCCGTTCCGCATGAGCGACCTCGCCGGCAACGACATCGGTTGGGCGATCCGCAAGCGCCGCTATCTCGAACACCCCGACATGCACTACTCGAAGATCGCCGACCGTCTGTGCGAGATGGGGCGCTTCGGCCAGAAGACCGGCGGCGGCTGGTACGACTACAAGGCGGGCGATCGCACCGCATACCCTTCGGGCGTGGTCAACGAAATGATCGGCGAGTACTCGAAGGAAACCCACTCTGAGCGCCGCAAGATCAGCGACGAGGAAATCGTCGAGCGTCTGGTGTTCGCGCTCGTCAACGAAGGCGCGAAGATTCTCGAGGAAGGCATCGCGTCGAAGGCGTCGGATATCGACATGGTCTATCTGACCGGCTACGGCTTCCCGTTGCATCGCGGCGGCCCGATGCTGTACGCGGACACGGTGGGGCTCTACAACGTCGAGCGCGCGATTCGCCGCTATGCGGCGCGGCCGAACGGCGACGCGTGGAAGCTCGCGCCGAGCATCGCGAAGCTCGCGGCCGAAGGTCGCGGGTTCAACGGCTGAGCGCGGCTGGCTTCAGCCCACAAATTGAGCGGTGCGGGTTCCCTCCGCATCGCTCGCGTCAAACGACAGAGGCGGCGCGGTGATGCGCTTATGAACGCACGGCAGTGAGCCGGCGCGCCACTTTTGACACTGCAATTGGAGACATGCATGACTGACGCCGTAATCGTATCCACCGCCCGCACGGGTCTCGCCAAATCGTGGCGCGGCGGTTTCAACATGACGCACGGCGCGACGCTCGGCGGCCACGTGACGCAGGCCGCGGTCGAGCGCGCGAAGCTCGATCCGGCGCGCGTCGAGGACGTGATCATGGGTTGCGCGAATCCGGAAGGCGCGACGGGCGGCAATATCGCGCGGCAGATCGCATTGCGCGCGGGCTTGCCGGTCAGCGTGCCGGGCATGACCGTGAACCGTTTCTGCTCGTCGGGATTGCAGACGATCGCGCTTGCGTCGCAACGCGTGATCGCCGGCGAGGGCGACGTGTACGTCGCGGGTGGCGTCGAGTCGATCTCGTGCGTGCAGAACGAGATGAACCGCCACATGATGACCGACGGCTGGCTCACCGAGCACAAGCCGGAAATCTACTGGTCGATGCTGCAGACCGCCGAGAACGTCGCGAAGCGCTACTCGATCTCGAAGGAACGCCAGGACGAATACGGCGTGCGCTCGCAGCAACGCGCGGCGGCCGCGCTCGAAGCCGGTAAATTCAAGGACGAAATCGTGCCGTTGACGGTGCTCGCCGGCGTCGCCGACAAGGCGAGCGGCCGTCTCTACACGAAGGAAGTGACCGTCAGCAGCGACGAAGGCATTCGCGCCGACACGACGCTCGAAGGCGTGTCGAAGATCCGCACCGCGCAGCCGGGCGGCGTGATCACCGCGGGCAATGCGAGCCAGTTCTCGGACGGCGCATCCGCTTGCGTCGTGATGAACGCGACGCTGGCCGAACGCGAAGGGCTGCAGCCGCTCGGCATCTTCCGCGGCTTCGCGGTGGCCGGCTGCGAGCCCGACGAAATGGGCATCGGGCCGGTGTTCGCGGTGCCGAAGCTGTTGAAGAAGGCCGGCCTCAAGGTCGAGGACATCGGCCTGTGGGAGCTGAACGAAGCGTTCGCGGTGCAGGTGCTCTATTGCGCCGACCAGCTCGGCATTGCGCACGACCGCCTGAACGTGAACGGCGGCGCGATCGCGGTGGGCCATCCGTATGGCGTGTCGGGAGCGCGGCTCGTCGGCCATGCGCTGATCGAAGGCAAGCGGCGCGGTGTGAAGTTCGTCGTCGTGACGATGTGCATCGGCGGCGGGCAGGGCGCGGCGGGTTTGTTCGAAGTGGTTTGAGCGGGCGTGGGCCGGCGTCATTACGAGCCCGTGTCCGACGACGGCAGGCTCAGCGTCCCCTGATCGGTGAATCGCGTCGTACCGGTCACGCCACCCGCGAGCTTGCCGCGCAGAACATACGGAACCTGTCCCGACTGCGCGGCGCCGGCTAGCGCAAAGGCTTGACGAACCGCGGCGAAAGCCGGCACGGTCAGCGGCACGGTGACGACGGTTTCACCGAAGCGCGGCACGGTGCCGCTCTGGTCGCTGACGCCGCTGGCGAACGGCTTGCCGTTCAGTTCCAGATCGAGCGACACGCCGTTGAAGCTGACCGCGGAGTCGTTGGGATTCTGCACGCGCAGCTTGACGTTGAAGCGCATCTCCATGCCCTGGCCAGCGATCGGCTCGATGCCCGCCACATTGACGCGCAACGGGTCGGCGCCGAACAGGCCCGCGCAGCCAGCGAGTGTCAGCGTGACAGCGACGCCGGCGGCGAACAGGCGCCACACCCGTGAGACCGGGCCCGGCTGCAGCGCGCGAAAGAATGACATGACCTGCACCTCGAACGAAGCGGGTTGGTCATGCATTGTAACGGGCCTCGTGGCGCACGCAGCGACGTTTCAGGCGGCGCGCCGCCGCCGTGTGCGCACGACGCAAGCGAGACGCCGAGCGGCTTGCAGAACGAAACCGCGCGCGCTGTGTTCAGCGTGTGCAGGCAGCACGATGAATGCAGCGCGATCGGCCTGCGTTGCGCGGATCGACACGATGCCACGTTGCGAGGTCACAAACCGCTCGCCTTCGTGCAACGTGAGCGACGTGAGCGGGGCGTCGTTGCCGAGCCAGGCCAGCGAATGATCGCGGAAGACGAGTTGCAATGCACCTTCGACCGCGATGATCGAACTGCGGGCGCGCAAGTCGTGCAGGGCCATCTGACCGGCGGCAAGATGCGACGCCGCGGTGCAATCCAGTTCGGCACCGGGTAACAAGCGATCGTGGTATGGACGCACAGGCATGACCGATTCCTTTAACCGTCTTCGTGTCACACAGCTTAGGGAATCCGTCCGGATGAAAACAGGCGCAGCTGTCGACAATCTGAACCGGTACAGTGGTGCGTTTCGTCACGCTGTATCGGTCCGAATCACGTCGATGTGTATCTGTCGCGGCGCGCGGACTATCCGCACCATCGGTTCATGAGCGAACCCCTCTTCACACCGCAAGGTCCCTCGACGGACCGGCCAGCCGAGCGCCAGCCGCTTTACCGGCAACTGGCCGACCAATACCGCCGCGCGATCGGCAACGGCGTGCTGCGCCCGGGCGAGCGCATGCCGTCGATGCGCGCGTTCATGCAGCGCCACGGCGTGAGCCTCGCGACGGCGACCGAGAGCTATCGCGAACTGGAACGCGCCGCGCTGATCGACGCGCGGCCGCGCGCCGGCTATTTCGTGCGCGTGCCGCCCACGGCTGCGTTGCCTTGCGCCGCCGAGCCCGATCTCGCGATGCAGCCCGGCGCCGCCGCGCAGTTCGTCGGCATTCACTCGGAGATTTCGGCGCTCGTGTCGAAATTTCAGCGCTATCCGCACGCGCTGAATCTGGGCGGCGCGACCGCGTCGCCCGATCTCTATCCGACCGATGCGTTGCAAAAGGCCGCGGTGCGCGAGTTGCGCCGGCGGCCCACCTTGCTGACCGCCGTCGGGCCCGATCAGGGTGATCCGGCGTTGCGCGATCATCGCCCGGCGCGCGCTCGAGGCCGGCAGCCAGATCGGCGCGGACGACATCATCATGACGCACGGCGGCGTCGAAGCGATGAACCTCGCGTTGCGCGCGGTGACGCAGCCGGGCGACACGGTCGCGGTCGAATCGCCGTGCTTCTTCGGTTTGCTGCAGGCGCTCGAAAGTCTCGGTCTGCGCGCGCTCGAAATTCCGACCAGCCCGAGCACCGGCCTCGCGATCGAGGCGCTGGCGTTCGCGCTACAGACGCATCCCGACATCAAGGCGGTCGTGGTGGTGCCGAATCTGCAAAACCCGCTCGGCAGCGTGATGCCCGACGCGCACAAGGCGAGCCTCGTCGAGCTGTGCGCGCGCGCCGGCATCGCGCTGATCGAGGACGATCCCTACCGCGAGCTCGTCGATGCCGCGCCGCCGCCCCGCTCGCTGAAGGCGTGGGACACCGATGGCACCGTGATCCATTGCACATCGTTCAACAAGACGCTGGCGCCTGGCATGCGCGTCGGCTGGATCAACGGCGGCCGGTGGCATCCGCGCATCGGCATGCTGAAGTTCGCGCAGTCGCGCCACAACGAGCAGTTGTCGCAAGTCGTGCTCGCCGGGTTCCTGGAGACGAGCGCGTACGAGCGCCATTTGCGGCGTTTGCGCGAGAGCTTGCAACTGCGGCGCGAGCGGATGGCCGCGGCGGTGGCGGCATCGTTTCCCGACGGCACGCGGTTCACGCCGCCGCGCGGCGGGATGTTTTTCTGGATCGAATTGCCGCGTCACGTTTCTTCGTCGGCTTTATTCGACGCCGCGTTGCATGACGGTATTCGCATCATGCCGGGCACGGTATTTTCGAACGCCGGGCGTTTCGATCACTTCATTCGGCTCAGCTGTCCGAGTGCGGATCTGGATCTGACCGACGAAGCGGTGCGCAGACTGGGGCGCCTCGCGGCACGGATGGCAGCTCATGCGCCAACACGATAGCGGGTATCATTTCCCGCCGTAGGCTCGACACACGCCGTCGGCTACGAAATCTGATATCTGAGCCATGACCGATCCATCCACCTCATCCAGAACGGGCCATGCATCGTTGCCCGAAAGCCCCTTCATCGACCGTCTCGGCGCACAGTTGTTGTCGGCCGCCGACGGCGTCAGCGAAGTCGTGCTGCCGTTGCAACGCGATCATATGAACACGTGGGACGTCGCGCATGGCGGCGTCACGATGACGCTCGCCGACGTCGCGCTCGCGATGGCCGCGCGCAGTCTCGCCGGCGACGGCGTCGGCGTCGTCACCGTCGAGATGAAGGTCAACTTCATGCAGCCGGGACGCGGCGAGTTGCGCGCGACCGGCCGCGTGCTGCATCGCTCGACGACGATGGCCTATTGCGAAGGCGAGATCCGCGACAGCGAAGGCCACTTCGTCGCGAAAGCGCTCGGCACCTTCAAATACATGCGCCGCCTCGCGGTGGGCCGCGACGTCACGCGGCAGCGTCTGCGCAGCGACCCGGCGGCGAAGCCCGGTCCGAGCGACTGAGCACCCCATAACCCAAGGAGACGACCGCATGGCCCAGATCAATCGCCAATTGCTGCTGGTTTCGCGCCCCCAAGGCGAAGCCACGCCCGATAACTTCAAGCTCGTCGAAACGCCGCTCGCGCCGCTCGCCGACGGCGAAGTACGGGTGCGCAACCACTATCTGTCGCTCGATCCGTATATGCGCGGACGCATGAACGACAGCAAGTCATACGCGGCGCCGCAGCCGCTGAACGAAGTGATGATCGGCGGCACGGTCGGCGAGGTCGTCGAGACGAGGAATCCGAAGTTCGCGGTCGGCGACAAGGTCGTCGCGATGTTCGGCTGGCAGGAGTACGGCACCTCCAATGGCACGGGCATGCAGAAGGTCGACGACACGCATGTGCCGCTGTCGGCGTATCTCGGGCCGGTCGGCATGCCGGGCGTCACCGCATGGTACGGGCTGAACCGCATCATCGCGCCGAAGGCCGGCGAGACGGTGGTCGTCAGCGCGGCGAGCGGCGCGGTGGGCAGCGTGGTCGGCCAGCTCGCGAAGGCGGCGGGCGCGCGCGCGGTCGGCATCGCGGGCGGCGCGGACAAGTGCCGCTATGTGGTCGAGACGCTCGGCTTCGACGCGTGCGTCGACTACAAGGCCGGTAACCTGTACCAGGACCTGAAGGCCGTCACGCCCGACGGTGTCGACGGCTGCTTCGAGAACGTCGGCGGCGACGGGCTCGACGCGACGCTCGCGCGCATGAACGCCTTCGGGCGCATCGCATTGTGCGGCTTCATCGCGGGCTATGACGGCCAGCCGCTGCCGCTCAAGCATCCGTCGCTGATGCTGACGCAGCGGCTGCTCGTGCAGGGCTTCATCGTCAGCGAACACATGGACGTGTGGCCTGAGGCGCTCAAGCAGCTCGGCTCGCTCGTCGCGCAAAAGAAGCTGCACTATCGCGAGACGATCGCGCAAGGGCTCGAAGCCGCGCCCGAGGCATTCATCGGCTTGCTGAAGGGCCGTAACTTCGGCAAGCAACTGGTCAAGCTGATCTGAGCGCGACGTGATCATGCAACGGCAAGCCGCCGCTCAACCAGGGAGTCACAGAATGTTCGAATTCGCGGGCAAGGTGGCGGTGATCACCGGCGCGGGCAGCGGCTTTGGCCGCGCGTTCGCGCACAAGGGCGCGGCGCTCGGCATGAAGCTCGTACTCGCGGACGTCAACGCCGACCAGCTCGCGCAAACCGTCGACGCCTTGCGCGAAACCGGCGCCGAGGCGATCGGCGTGCCGACCGACGTATCGAACGCCGCGCAGGTCGAGGCGCTCGCGCAGGCGGCGCTCGCCGCGTTCGGCAAGGTCCACGTGCTGTTCAACAACGCGGGCGTCGGCACCGGCGGCTTCCTGTGGGAAAGCTCGGCGAACGACTGGTCGTGGGTGTTCGGCGTCAACGTGATGGGTGTCGCGCACGGCGTGCGCGCGTTCGCGCCGATCATGCTCGCGCAGAAGGAGCCCGCGCATATCGTCAATACGGCGTCGGTGGCGGGGCTGCTGGCGCCGCCGGCAATGGGCATCTACAACGCGTCGAAGCATGCGGTGGTGGCGCTGACCGAGACGCTGTATCACGACCTGAAGCTCGCGCAGGCCGGCACGGGCGGCGAGGTCGGCTGTTCGCTGCTGTGTCCCGCCTTCGTGCCGACCGGCATCGCGGAGGCCGAGCGCGCGCGTCCCGACGAGTTGCGCAACGCGGGCCGGCCGACGCGCTCGCAGATCGCGGCCGGCAAGCAGTTGCAGCGCGCGGTGCAGTCGGGCAAGCTCACCGCCGACGATGTCGCCGACATCGCGTTCGAGGCGATCGCCGCGCGGCGTTTCTATATCATCACGCATCCGGGCATCATGGCGACCGTGAAGCTGCGTCACGAGGATATCGAGCAGTTGCGCGAGCCATCCGATCCGATGTCGCTGAAGCCCGAGGTGAAGAGCGCGCAGTAGCGGCCGGCTGCGCGGCCGGTGCGCCGGCTTTTGTCAACCCTTGGCGCACTGCGCGCCGCCCGATGCGCGACGCGCACCGCGTTGCCGAAACCATGCCGCTGAATCCCACGATCGAGCAGGTGCTCGACATGATCGCGCGGGCCAAACGCCCGCAGTATCACCAGATGAGCGCGCAAGCGGCGCGCGCGTCGTACGAGAAAAGCGCGCCGATCCTCGAGATCGCGAGCGCGCCGATGTTCTCCGTCGAAGATCTGCGCGTGCCGACGCGCGACGGCGCGACGATCCGCGCGCGCTTCTACTTCCCGGTCGAGCCGGGCTGGGCCGAGCCGCTGCCGGCGTTCGTGTACTACCACGGCGGCGGCTTTACGGTCGGCAGCGTCGATACGCACGATGCGCTGTGCCGGATGTTCGCGCGCGACGGCCAGTGCGCGGTGCTGTCGGTCGATTACCGGCTCGCGCCCGAGCACAAGTTTCCGACCGCTGTCGACGATGCCTTCGACGCCCTCAGCTGGCTGCACGCGCACGCGGCCGAATTCGGCATCGACGGCACGCGGCTCGCGGTCGGCGGCGATAGCGCGGGCGGCACGCTCGCGACGGTTTGCGCGGTGCTCGCGCGCGACGCCGGCCTCGCGCTCGCGCTGCAATTGCTGATTTATCCGGGCACGACCGGCCATCAGCAGACCGACTCGCACTCGCGCCTCGCCGACGGCTTCCTGCTGTCGGGCGACACGATCCAGTGGTTCTTCGAGCACTACGTGCGAGATAGCGGCGATCGCGACGACTGGTGTTTCGCGCCGCTCGACGGCGAGCGCGGTGCGCCGGATTTTCGCGGCGTCGCGCCCGCGTGGATCGCGACCGCCGAATACGATCCGCTCAGCGACGAGGGCGACGCCTATGCGGAGAAACTCCGTGCGCTCGGCAATCCGGTCACGCTCAAACGCTACGCCGGCATGATCCACGAGTTCTTCAAGATGGGCGGCTTCGTGCCCGAAGTCGCGCAGGCGCATGCGGACGCCGCGGCGGCGTTGCGCGCGGCATTCGGCATCGGGTGAGGGCGGTGATCGCGAAGCGATGAGCGGCCGGCGGCGAATGCGCCGGCCAGGCGGTGCTCAAACGATCACGCCACGCTCATCCGGTCGCGCTCGACATTGAACGCGAAGCTGCGCTCGAAATCGCCGGGCCGCACGATCCGGTGCGAGCCGTTGTCGTCGCTGCGCTCGGCGACCGCGACGCCGATCACGTCGCCATAGGCGGCGACGCGCAGCGCGGTGGTGCTGCGCGTG
The DNA here is from genome assembly GCF_014397665.1 of Paraburkholderia sp. UCT2. Lineage (NCBI taxonomy): Bacteria > Pseudomonadati > Pseudomonadota > Betaproteobacteria > Burkholderiales > Burkholderiaceae > Paraburkholderia > Paraburkholderia sp. UCT2. The sequence continues at coordinate 19,820 of NZ_VZQO01000018.1, read as the reverse complement.
CCATAGTCCGGCGATTCGATGAACGCCGCCGACAGCACGCGCTCGCGTTCGAGCGGAATACCGGTCGACGGCAATTCGTCGTCGCGCGCGAGCCGCGGATCGCGCATCAGATCGATCAGGCGTTCGAGCGGCGGCATCGGATCGCGCGCGAGCAGCGTGCCGAGCTCGCCGCGCTTTTTGACCAGCTTCGGCCACGCGGTATCGAGCACCGCGTTCGAGATGCCGTGCGTGCCCGGCGCGAGCAGCGCGGGACCGCTGTTTGCGTCGACGGCGCCGCGATTGCAGTACCACGCGAGCTCGCGACGCGTCCAGTCGCCGACCAGCAGATTGAAGCCGTTGTAGATGTCGCCGGATTGCGCGACGTGCCGCAGATACGCGAGCGGCGTCTCGTGCGGATTGCCGTCGGCGTCGCGCGCGGCGCTCGTGAGCCAGTCGCTGACGAGCGTGCCGCGGGTCGGCGCATCGGCGCGCATTTCGCCCGGCGCGCGGTAATTGGTCAGCGCGGCGAAGCGGCCGTCGCGCGACAAGCCGAGCCACGTGCCGCCGCCCACGAGGTCGCGGCCCCCCAGCACCTCCGGCGCGTCGCGCCACCAGCCGATCGGCTCGGCCGTGCGGCGGAAGAACTCGTCGCGATTCGCGGCGAGCGTGAACAGCGGACCATCGAGCGCATCAGGTCGCCAGTCGAAAACGATCAGGCACATCGGGGAGCATCTCCCGTTCAGAGCATGGGGCGGCCGCCTGATGCAGCGACGCAGGCGGCAAACGAAAGCGGCAAAAAACAGACGAGAATAAAGCAGTCAATAAAAAACGGCGCCCGATTGCGCCGCTTCTTACCCTCTCCAACGATCAGACTTCGGCAGGCAGCCCGTAGGGCAGCGTCAGGAAGCGCAGCGCGGGGCCGTCGGCCGCGCCGACATGTACGCTGCCGCTGCCGAGCGCCGTGAGCTTGGTCTCGACCAGCAGATCGACGCCGCCGCCTTGCGCCGATGCCGCGTTGACGATCATCCCGCACGGCTGGCCCGGATCGTCCGAGTGGAACAGCTCGGTGCTGGGCCGCACCGTGTCCAGCTCGCCGGGGACGTTGGCGAGCGACGTGCGCCGCTTGATCGTGCCGCGATACTGGCTGCGCGCGACGACTTCCTGACCCGGATAGCAGCCCTTGCGGAAATTGACCGCGCCGAGCACGTCGAAGTTGACCATTTGCGGCACGAACTGCTCGACGACCGGCTGCGTGATGCGCGGCTCGCCCGCGCGGATGTCGAGCCAGTCCCACACGGCCGGCGACACGCGCTTTAACCTGCCGTCGAGCGACGGCAGCAGCGCTTCGATCTGCGCTTTCGGGCCGATCCACAGATAGCGCAGCCGCTCCAACGCATCGGGCACGCGGATCAGCGTGCCCGCTGTGCCGTCGACCTGCACGTGCACACCGTCGGGCAGCGCGTCGAACACGCCGGACAGCGCGCCGCGCACGTCGCCCGCGAGGCCGACCACCGCGAGCTCGCCGCTCGCGTCGGCGAGCTTGGCCTTTGCGCGCAGCACGAACATCGACAACCGCTTTTGCACCGCGGCCTGCAGGTCTTTCGATACCAGCAGGCGGATCGTATCGCCGCTGCGCCAGCTGAGGAACGACGCGAGCAGCCGGCCCTTGGCCGAGCAGTAGCCGGAGAGGCGCGCGTTCGCGGCGTCGAGATGCTGGACGTCGTTGGTCAACTGGGCGTGCAGGAAGCTCGCCGCGTCGTCGCCGGTCGTGTCGATCACGCCGAACTGCGGCAGCGGCATGTACGCGCCATGCTCGAGCACGGCGGTGAATTCTTCGGCCGACGGGCGCGGCAGGATGGGCAGGGCGGCGGGCGCCGCCGCGGCGGGAGTGAGACCGGAAGCGTTACCTGAGGCGTTCACGAGTGGTGTGTTCATGGATTCCGGGAACAGTCAATTCTGACTTTGGCTAAGGCAAACAGTCATTATATTCAGTCCAGCCCTGTCGCGTTTCGCAAGTCCCTGGCGAATGAAGGCTTTCCGAGAGCCTTGCGCAGCAGGGGATTGCACGTTATCACCCTCCGGCTGTGCCCATATTGTGACCATGTCGGGGTGTTCTCCCAGAGGGTCCGGCGCAAGATGGGCGGGCACCCGACGTGCCGGATCTGCTGTCCGCTGCCGTGGTCACAGACGAGCCGCCGCCGGGGTGGCTGCGGCGGGGCCACTGAGTAAGGCGGACGAGCCACTGTCACTCCGTGGGCGGCTTGGCCGGTGCCCAGTCCATCGGCTGCTCAGTCGTGATTTTCAGCCGTTCGCGTAATTCGGGATGCGCGATTGCCTGAATCAGAATCGCCATTCCTCCAAGCTTCCGAGCGTCTTCGTCTGTCACTGGCAACATTGAATTTTCCGGAGCATCCGGTGGGATAGTGATTGCCAGCGCTCGATCAATCGCCGCTTGCACGTGAACCCGTGAAACTGTGCACATCTTTAACTGCTGGGTATCGGCGTCATAAAAAATGACGCTAGCCCGATCCGGTTTCGTCATCTCAATATCCCCTGCATGCCTGGAATTTATCGAATGCTCGCTGTGTGCAGAGCGCATAGGTGCGTGGATCTTGATACATTGCTCGGGCCACCTGACACATGCTCCATGTCTGAATGGTAGTCCGCGAAACACTCAGCCTCATCCATCTCACTGACGCCACGCGCGGCCAGTTCCTGCACATCGCCGAACTGCGGATCCTCGGTGTACTCAAACGGCCGCGCATCGCCGAGCGGCGTCGATACTGGCGTCGCGATGGTTCCATCTGGCAAGACGTCGCCGGGGCGGGCGTACCAGATCGCGAGGCCATCGTCGGCGGCCAGCCGAGGCAGTTTGGGGCGCTCGAATGAGCGCGCGGCACGCACCAAGGGCAGCGCCCTCCGGAATAGCTGCGACGGCGTAACGGTTGGATAGTACGGCCGGATCTGCTGTTGGACAGGCGCGCCGCTTCGGCGCGACTGCAATCACATCGCCACGCTCAAGGGCGGCCCGTAGCGCCTGGGCGAGTTGATCCGGTGCCGCGCCGCTCGCATACGCGCCGCCGCGCACATTGCGCATGACCTCGACGAGCCGCGGTAGCTGGCGCGTGTCATGCGTAAGCTCCCATGCGCTTGCCGAGGCAATGAGCTTCCGGCCGGCTCGCGCTTCGTCACTAAATGCGTTGCCGCGATATTCCTGCCGCGTGTGGAGCATGCAGCCCTAGTGGGTTCCGACTTTGAACTCGATCGCCATGCGCCCCCTCTGTAACGTCAAATCAGCCGGCATACCTATGGCCGGGACCCGATCATGCGTTCCGAAAGAATGAATTCCGATGCGAACCCTATTGTTGTTGTCGTATCGCCTTGGCGACCACAAGAATTCTCAGAGCGGAACGGGGCGTGGAGTCTCCCAATTGCCGCAGCTCGTGCTCGGGTCTTTCGCGGCGGCGTGCAGGTCGCCCCTGAACCGTCGTTTGAAACTGTCAACAACGGCCAAAAGCGGCAGGAGCCGAAAAGGCGTTTGGTCGGGAATTGTCGAACCTTTGAAACTCTGACCTATGTTGTGACAGCGTACGACTCGAGTAGCATCAGACCGACGCCAGCGGATTTCATATTGTTTTTTCCGGCCGTGACCATCTGGTGCCCGCATCTATACAATACAGGTCGCAAAAGGCCGAAAGGGCTGCAAAACGGCACAGTCTCAATGTTGACCGACGCAAGACTTTCCCGTTAAAAATCAGTTCGTTGCCATCTAAACGCTAATTCTTTCCTGTCGTGTCCCTTCTGAAGAAATGTTTCGTCGCCGGCGCGCTCGTCGTTGTGCTGGCCGCGGCGGCCATCGCCGCTGGATACTACTGGGCCACCCGCCCGCTCGAATTGACCCCGGCGCAACTCGACGTCACCGTCAAGCCGCACAGCAGCCTGCGCAGCGTCGCGCTGCAGCTCAATCGCGGCGGCGTGCCGGTCGAGCCCGAGCTGTTCATCGCGATGACGCGGTTGCTCGGGCTGCAAAGCGAGCTGAAGTCCGGCAATTACGAGTTCAAGAGCGGCATCACGCCCTACGAGGTGCTGCAGAAAATCGCGCGCGGCGACGTCAACGAATATGTGGCGACGATCATCGAAGGCTGGACCTTCAAACATATGCGCGCTGAACTCGACGCCAATCCCGCGCTGAAGCACGACACGCTCGGCATGAGCGACGCCGATCTGATGAGCGCAATCGGCGCGCCCGAGGCGTCGATCGGCAACGGCGAAGGGCTGTTTTTCCCGGATACCTACCTGTTCGACAAGGGCACGAGCGACCTCGACATCTATCGCCGCGCTTACCGTCTGATGCGCGTGCGTCTCGACGAGGCGTGGCTCTCGCGCGCGCCGAACCTGCCGTACAAGTCCCCGTACGACGCGCTGACGATGGCGTCGATCGTCGAAAAGGAAACCGGCAAGGCGTCCGACCGGGCGCTCGTCGCCGCGGTGTTCGCCAACCGTCTGCGCGCCGGCATGCCGCTACAGACCGACCCGACCGTGATCTACGGAATGGGCGACAGCTACGCCGGCCACATCAGGAAGAAAGACCTGCAGACCGACACTCCATACAATACCTACACGCGGATGGGCCTACCGCCGACGCCGATCTCGCTGCCGAGCGTCGCGTCGCTGCAGGCGGCGATGAACCCGGCGCAAAGCAACGCGCTGTACTTCGTGTCGCGCGGCGACGGCAGCAGCATCTTTTCTGACACCCTCGGCGAACACAACAAGGCCGTGGACAAATACATTCGAGGGCAATGATGGCGCGCGGCAAATTCATTACGTTTGAAGGCATCGACGGCGCGGGCAAGACCACTCATCTGGGCTGGTTCCGCGAACGGCTCGAGGCGAAGCTCGCGCCGAGCGGCCGCTCGGTCGTGATGACACGCGAGCCGGGCGGCACGCCGCTCGGTGAGCAGATCCGCGATATCGTGCTGCATCAGAAGATGGATCTCGAAACCGAAGCGCTGCTGATGTTCGCGCTGCGCCGTCAGCATCTGGCCGAGGTGATCGAGCCGGCGCTCGCGCGCGGCGATTGGGTGCTGTCCGACCGTTTTACCGATGCCACTTTCGCCTACCAGGGCGGCGGCCGCGGCTTGCCGCGCGACAAGCTGGAGACGCTCGAGCGCTGGGTGCAGGGCGGTTTCCAGCCGGATTTGACCGTGCTGTTCGATTTGCCGCCCGCCGTCGCCAACGAGCGGCGCAGCGCGGTGCGCAATCCGGATCGTTTCGAGAGCGAGTCGGCGGCGTTTTTCGAGCGCACGCGCGCCGAATACATGCGCCGCGCCGAAGAAGCGCCATATCGATTCGCTATCATCGACTCTTCGCAGAGCATCGTTCGAATTCAGAAGCAGCTTGAGGAGTTGATTACAACCCTCTGATTATAAATAGATATAACGGCTTCTTATAATCTCGTGCGAAGTTCACTCGACATCTGAAGTAGCGCCTACAACCCATTGATTCAAAAAGACAAACGATGATCTATCCGTGGCAAGCCGATGACTGGAATCGCCTGCAGCAGCTGCACGGCCACTGGCCGCACGCGTTGTTGCTGCACGGCCAGGCGGGCATCGGCAAGCTGCGTTTCGCGCAGCACCTCGCGCAGGGTCTGCTGTGCGAGGCGCCGCAACCGAACGGCGAGCCGTGCGGCGCGTGCGTGGCCTGCAACTGGTTCGCGCAGGGCAATCATCCCGACTACCGCATCGTCGTGCCGGAGGCGCTCGCCGCCGAAGCCGGCCTCGCGAACGCCGCGAACGGCGCCGACGACAAGGCCGAAAAAGCCGATGGCGACGAAGGCAAGAAGACCCGCACGCCGAGCAAGGAAATCAAGATCGAACAGATCCGCGGTCTGCTCGACTTCGTCGGCGTCGGTTCGCATCGCGGCGGCGCGCGCGTCGTCGTGCTGTATCCGGCCGAGGCGCTCAACGTCGCGGCCGCCAACGCGTTGCTGAAGACGCTGGAAGAGCCGCCCGCGGGCGTCGTGTTCCTGATGGTGTCGGCGCGCCTCGACCGTTTGCTGCCGACCATCATTAGCCGCTGCCGGCAGTGGCCGATGAGCGTGCCCGCGCCGGACACCGCCGCGCAGTGGCTGGCCGCGCAAGGCGTCGACGACGCCCGCGCGCTGCTCGCCGAAGCGGGTGGCGCGCCGCTCGCCGCGCTCGCGCTCGCCAGCGACGAAAACCGTCCGCTGCGCGACTGGACGCTCAAGCAGCTCGCGGCCGGCGCCGGGTGCGACGCATTCGCGTGCGGCGAGGCGCTGCAGAAGCTCCCAGTGCCGCTCGTGCTCGGCTGGCTGCAGCGCTGGATGTACGATCTGCTCGCGCAGCGCACCGCCGGCGCGCCGCGCTATTTCCCGCAGGCGTCGGCCGCGCTCACCCGCTGCGCCACCCAGGCCGACGCTAATGCATTCGCGCGTTTTCTGCGCACCGTCACGCGCCAGCGCGCGGTCGAGAACCATCCGTTGAACGCGCGGCTCGTGTTCGAGGAACTGTTCATCGGCTATCGCGCGCTGTTTGCGTGAGCCCGCAGCCGGACAGCCTTCCGTCTTTTTTTCATTCAAGCCAACCGCCATGAGCCTTTCCTACCGCGACGCCACGCTCGACGATCTGCCCGCGATCGTCGCCATCTACAATTCGACGATCCCGTCGCGCCAGGTCACCGCGGACCTCGAGCCGGTCAGCGTCGAGAGCCGGCATGGGTGGTTTCATGCGCACAGCCCGCAGAAGCGGCCGCTGTGGGTGGTCGAAGATCCGAAGCAGGCGGGCCGCGTGATCGCGTGGCTCAGCTTTTCCGATTTTTATGGCCGGCCGGCTTATCAGCGCACCGCCGAAGTCAGCATCTATCTCGACGAGCGCGCGCGCGGCCAGGGACTCGGCAAGCAACTGCTGGCGGCGTCGCTCGAGGCGGCACCGGGTCTAGGCATCGATACGGTGCTCGGCTTCGTGTTCGGTCACAATGAAGCGAGCGTGCGGCTGTTCCGCGGCTTCGGCTTCGATGCGTGGGGCACGCTACCGCGCGTCGCGGTGCTGGATGGCGTCGAGCGCGATCTGGTGATTCTTGGCAAGCGTCTTGCCCACGCCGGTTGAGCACGCTGCGTAAGCAGCGCCACCTGAGCTGTCCCAGGCGGTCCCGGCCACGCCATCGCCCATCCGCAAGCCCCTTTTTCCCAGGACCTGACCATGTTTGTCGATTCGCACTGCCACATCAACTTCGAAGGACTCGCGGACCGTCTGCCGCAAGTGCTCGAAAACATGCGCAGCCATTCGGTCTCGCACGCGTTGTGCGTGTCGGTGGATCTTGAAACGCTGCCGTCGGTACTGGACATCGCCAGCCGCTATGACAACGTGTACGCGTCGGTCGGCGTGCATCCCGATCACGAGCACATGCGCGAGCCGAGCGTAGCCGAGCTGGTCGAACTGGCCGGGCACCCGAAGGTCGTCGCGATCGGCGAAACCGGGCTCGATTACTACCGCCTCGAAGGCCGCTCGATCGCCGACATGGAGTGGCAGCGCGAGCGCTTTCGCACGCACATCCGCGCCGCGCACGCGACCAGCAAGCCGTTGATCATCCACACCCGCTCGTCGTCGGAAGATACGTTGCGCATCATGGCCGAGGAGCGCGCCGGCGTGCCGGGCGGCGTCATGCATTGCTTCACCGAACCGTGGACCATCGCCGAGCAGGCGCTCGCGCAGAATTTTTACATTTCGCTGTCGGGCATCGTCACGTTCAAGAGCGCGACCGATGTGCAGGACGTCGCGCGCCGCGTGCCGCTCGACCGTCTGCTGATCGAAACCGACTCGCCGTACCTGGCGCCGGTGCCGTATCGCGGCAAACCGAATGAACCTGCGTACGTCAGTTATGTCGGACGCTTCATCGCGCAGCAACGCGAGATGCCGGACGAGGCGCTGGCCGCCGCCACCACGCAAAACTTCTTCAGACTGTTCGGACTCGCCGCGCCGGCCGGAATCTGAGCCAAAAAGCCGCGTAACATCAAAGGGATAGGAAGATTTCCTAAAGTACCATATGAAAAATATTTCGACGTCGTCCGCTGATTTCCAACCGCTGTCCGCCGGGTCGGCCGCCCGGGCTCTCGCACCGGCGCGCCGTCTCGCGTGCGCCGCCGCGCTCGCGTGCGCGGCGCTCGTCGCGGTGCCCGCGCATGCGGCGCCCATCGACTCGCTGATCAAGTCGGTCAAGTTCGACGACGTCGACGGCGTCAACAAGCTGCTCGCGAAGGGCATGGACCCGAACAGCGTCGACAATCAGGGCATCCCGCTGCTCGTGATCGCCGCGCGCGAGAAATCCGACAAGGTCGCGGCCGCGTTGCTTGCGAATCCGAAGACCGATATCGAGATTCAGGACAAGGCCGGCGAAAACGCGCTGATGATGGCGTCGCTGGTCGGCGACCTGAACTTCGTGAATCTGCTGATCGCGAAGGACGCCGAGGTCAACAAGAAGGGCTGGGCGCCGCTGCACTACGCGGCCGCGAACGGCCACGACGACATCGTCAAGGTGCTGCTCGACCACTCGGCCTACGTCGACGCGGGCTCGCCGAACGGCACCACGCCGCTGATGATGGCCGCGCGCGGCGGCCACGTTTCCACCGTCAAGCTGCTGCTCGACAACGGCGCGGACCTGTCGGTGAAAAACCAGATCGGCATGACCGCGCTCGATTTCGCCAAGACCTACAAGGAGCCGGACGTCGTCGAAGGGCTCACGGCGCGCATGCAGCAGACGCAGCAGCAGAAGCAATGACGTTTTGTCGGCAGGCGCCTCGCCATGCCGTGCCGCTTTGCAGCCGTTTTGTCCGGGCCGCGCGGCTGCCGGCCTGCTGCCGCCGCGTAAAACAGTGCAGAATGACGACTTCGGCGCGCCGCGTAGCGCGCCGTCCGGACGCGGCAGAAAGACCGCGTGAATAAACAACCCTGGAAAGGAACACCATGCTGCGGGCTTTGATTTTCGCCGGCGCGCTTGCCTTGCCGCTTTCGGCAGCCGCGTTTACGGGAGGCGACCTCAACAAGCTGTGCACCAAGACGGACGTGGCTTCGCGTAGCGCCTGCGCGGCCTACATCGAAGGCGCGGCCGACGGCATCTTCAACACGATCGACGCGATCGGCGGCACCACCGGTCCGCGCGTCGGCCAGTACTTCTGCCTGCCGCCGGATGCGCGCTCGGCGCAGTTGACCGACGCGGTGCGCAAGTACATCGCCGAGAACCCGAACGCCGCGGGCTACAACGCGAGCACGGCGATTTCGCTGGGTCTCGGCAAGGCGTTTCCCTGCAAGAGCGGCGGCTGATCGATAAGCGCGGCGCATCGAGGAACCCGTTGTAACGCCCAGGCGCGGTCGTGCGCCCCGGATGTCAGTAGTCGCCCAGGCGCGCCGCCGCTCATCGAGCCCGGAGGAAGATGCCCGTTATGCCTACTATCGACGACTTCTACCGCGTGGCGGCCGCGCCGCTGCATACGTGGCTCGGCACGCTGATCGTGACGGCCATCGTGGCGATCGTGGCAAGCGGCATTCACCGCTTCGGCGCGCGCATCGTGAAGCGTCTCGCGCGGCCGCACGCGCTGACGAGCGTCGTGCTGCGCTACATCGACAAGCCGTCGCTGTTCGCCCTCGTGATCCTCGTGTTCGCGTGGGTCTGGTCCGAGGCACCCGACACCCTCAACTTCATCGAACCGGTGCGCGACATCACCGGCATCGCGCTGATCGCCGCGCTGACGTGGCTGTCGGTGCGCTCGGCCGCGGCGATCGGCGAAGCGATCATCCGCGCCCATCCGCTCGATTCCTCCGATAACCTGCAGGCGCGCCGCATCCATACGCAGGCGCGCGTACTCGCGCGCTCGGTGATGATCGTGATCGTGATCATCGGTGTCGGCGGTGCACTGATGACCTTGCCCAACGTGCGGCAGATCGGCGCGAGCCTGCTGGCGTCGGCGGGTGTCGCCGGTCTGGTCGCCGGTATCGCGGCGCGGCCGGTGCTCGGCAACCTGATCGCCGGTTTGCAGATCGCGCTGTCGCAACCGATCCGCCTCGACGACGTCGTCGTGATCGAGAACGAGTGGGGACGCATCGAGGAGATCACCGGCACGTACGTGTCGGTGCGGCTGTGGGACCAGCGCCGGCTGATCGTGCCGTTGCAATGGTTTATCGAAAATCCGTTCTCGAACTGGACCCGCAGCAGCTCGCAGATCATCGGCACCGTGTTCCTGTTCGTCGATTACCGGATGCCGCTCGCGCCGCTGCGCGAGGAGCTTGCGCGCATCGTCGAGAACGCGCCCGAGTGGGACCGTCGCGTGCAGGTGCTGCAGGTGACGGACTGCACCGAGCGCGCGATGCAGTTGCGCGCGCTCGTCAGCGCGCCCGATTCCGGCCTTGCGTGGGATCTGCGCTGCCGCGTGCGCGAAGGGCTGCTCGATTTCGTTCATCGGCATTACCCGGAATACCTGCCGCGGGCGCGTGCCGAGGTGTCGGCGGAGCTGGAGACCGGTGGCGCTGGCCCGAGCGACTGGCTGCCGCGCAGCCGGCAGGCGCCAGCCGGCAGCACCGCCGCGCATACCGAAGCCGATCCGGTGGCGAGCCGCATCGGCCGCACTGGCGCGGGCGAGGTCGCGCAGAAGGCGAAGGAGCAGGCTTAGCCGGGCGTTGCGGATCGCGCGTGGCGAGCGGCGAGTGGCGACCGCCCTCGGCAAGCCCGGCGATGTGCGGGCACGCCGATTGCTGCTCACGGGCGCGCCACGCCTGCTCAGGCGTCGCGGCGCATCGCATGAATGACGGAGGACATGCACTATGGGCCGATTGATCGTCGTGTCGAATCGCGTCGCGACGCCGACGGAGACCAAGGGATCGGCGGGCGGACTCGCGGTCGGCGTATTCGGCGCGCTGAAGGATGCAGGCGGCGTCTGGTTCGGCTGGAGCGGCGACGTAGTCAGCGAAACGGTCGCCAACGCGGGGCCGACGCTCGAGCAGGACGGCGCGGTGACCTTCGCAACCGTCGGCCTCACGCGCAAGGACTACGACCAGTACTACCGCGGCTTCTCGAACGCGACGCTGTGGCCGGTATTCCACTACCGCAACGACCTCGCGCGCTACGAGCGCGAGGAGTACGCGGGCTACCGGCGCGTCAACGCATGGCTCGCTCACAAGCTGGTCAAGCTGCTCGAACCCGACGACATCATCTGGATTCACGACTACCATCTGATCCCGTTTGCCGAGGCGCTGCGCAGCGAGGGCGTGACGAACCGCATCGGTTTCTTCCTGCATATTCCGTTTCCCGCGCCGCAGATCCTGCTCAACATTCCGCCGCACGAGGAACTGGTGAAGTCGATGTCGTGCTACGACCTGCTCGGCTTCCAGACCGCCACCGACCAGCAGGCATTCCACGACTACGTGACGCGTCACGCGCGCGGCACGGTGAGCGCGGACGGCGTCGTCGAGGCGTTCGGGCGCAAGCTGCGCACCGGCGTCTACCGGATCGGCGTGTTCCCCGACGAAATCGCCGAGCAGGCCAAGCGCTACGAAAGCCGCCAGCACGTGCTCGAGCTGAAGCAAAGCCTCGAGGGGCGCAAGCTGGTCATGAGCGTCGACCGGCTCGACTATTCGAAGGGACTGGTCGAGCGCTTTCGCGCGTTCGAGTTGCTGCTCGAACGCTCGCCCGAATGGCGCGGCAACGTCACGCTCGTGCAGATCGCGCCGCCTACGCGCTCGGACGTCGCGACCTATCAGAAGATCCGCCAGGATCTCGAATACGAGGCAGGGCGCATCAACGGCCGCTACTCGGGGCTCGACTACACGCCGATCCGCTATCTGAACCAGCAGTACGACCGCTGGAAGCTGATGTCGCTGTTTCGGGAGTCGCAGATCGGCTTCGTCACGCCGCTGCACGACGGCATGAACCTCGTCGCGAAGGAGTACGTGGCCGCGCAGAATCCCGACGATCCCGGCGTGCTCGTGCTGTCGATTTTCGCGGGCGCGGCCGCCGAGCTCTCCGGCGCGCTGCTCGTCAATCCGCACGATGCGATCGGCATGTGCGAGGCCTTGCAACGTGCGCTGCAAATGCCGCTCGACGCGCGCCAGCGGCGTCACGAGATCGACATGGCCGCGCTGCGTAAGAACGATCTCGGAGTGTGGCGCGACAGCTTCCTCAGGGATCTGCGCAGCATGCCAGTGCGCGGGTCGGGCGAGGGCGGCGGCCACCAATGACGGCGCGGCGACGGCCCAAAGCCCGCGCAAACCCGGCGCGTGGCCGCGTGTCACCGGATGTAAGCCGCTTGTAACAGCACCGAGCAATTGCAAGACCTGCGGCTTTTCGACCGATGCCAGGGAATAATTCCCCGTAACGACGATGCATGCGACGCTTAGGGACCGCGTGCATTGTTCCGACGTCATGGCGCTGTCATACTCGGCGTCGCCGACGGCATCGCGATTGCGCGCCAGCCGCCGGCTCACGGAGACACAATATGAAGATTGCGCAGATCGCCCCGCTGACCGAATCGGTGCCGCCGAAGCTCTACGGCGGCACGGAGCGCGTCGTGTCGTACATCACCGAAGCGCTGGTCGAGCAAGGCCACGACGTGACGCTGTTCGCGAGCGGCGACTCCGTCACGAGCGCGAAGCTCGAAGCGGTGTGGCCGCGCGCGCTGCGGCTCGATCCGGGCATTCGCGACCGCATCGCGCCGCATATGCTGTTGATGGAACTCGTGCGCCGCCAGGCCGAAGAGTTCGACGTGCTGCATTTCCACCTCGACTACTACTCGTTCTCGGTATTCAAGCGGCAGGACACGCCGTTCGTCACGACGATGCACGGCCGGCTCGATCTGCCCGAGCAGCAGCCGGTGTTCGACACGTTCAACACCGCGCCCGTGATCTCCATTTCGAACGCGCAGCGTCATCCGCTGCCGCAGGCGCGCTGGCTCACCACGGTCTATCACGGCCTGCCGGCGCAGCTCTATACGCCGCAACCGGTCGAGCAGAAGTACCTCGCGTTTCTCGGCCGGATTTCGCCGGAAAAGCGCGTCGATACGGCGATCCGCATCGCCGGCCGCTGCGGCATGCCGATCCGTATCGCCGCCAAGGTCGATGCGGCCGACCGCGAGTACTTCGAGCGCGGTATCCGGCCGTTGCTCGACCTGCCGTACGTCGAGTACATCGGCGAGATTGCCGATCATCAAAAGGCCGAGTTTCTGTCGGGCGCGCATGCGCTGCTGTTTCCGATCGACTGGCCGGAGCCGTTCGGTCTCGTGATGATCGAGGCGATGGCTTGCGGCACGCCGGTGATCGCGTTCAACCGCGGCTCGGTGCCCGAAGTGCTCGAAGAGGGCGTGACCGGGTTCATCGTCGAGGACGAGATCGGCGCGGTGGCGGCCGTGAACCGGCTGCATAAGGTGTCGCGCGCGGGCGTGCGGCGGCGTTTCGAGGAGCGCTTCACGTCGCACCGGATGGCGCGTCAGTATGTGGAGGCGTATCAGTCGGTGATTCGCGCACAGAAGCGCTCGAGGCTCAAGGTGGTCGATTCGTCGGGCGGTTGACGCGGGATCGTTGGGACGTGTCGAAGCGAAGGACGGCGGTACGCGATGCGCGGCGCCGTTTTTTTGCGCGCGAGTTTTTCCGTTCCCGAGCGTCGGCATCGGCATCCATAACAAAAAGGCCGCGCGACGACCCGCACAGGGTCCTCCGCGCGGCCTTCGCCGCGATGCGCGCAAGTGATCAGTGGAGCGCGCCGATGAGCGCGCTCAGATCTTCAGCCGCGTGACCTTCGTGCCTTGCAGCGAGACGTCGCCCATCAGGCCCGCGTTCGTCAACACGAAAACCTGAACTGGCGCGGTGGCCGTGGTCGTGTCGACGGCGCCGTTCGCGCCGATCTTCACGAGCGCGACCGATGCATCGACGCCGGCCGACCAGCCGTTCGCGTTGCGGAATTTATCGAGCGAATCCTGCGTCATGAACAGGAAGATGATCGCCTTCGATTGCGCGCCCGCCTGCAGGCCGAACGAGCCCGACACGGTGCTGTAGTAGCCGACCGTCGTGCCGCCCACCCGCAATGCGCCTTCGCCATACTGGCCGCCGACGATCAAGCCCGCCTGCAGCACCGACGGGAACACCAGCACGCCGCGCGCCTTCGACACCAGCTCGCGCGAGCCCGGCACGGTCGTGAACAGTTTGGACAGCGTGCCGTCGACGCTGGCGTCGATCGACTGTCGTTTCGAGGCGTCGATATGAGCATTTTCCGGCGTGTTGCCCGTCGTCGTGCACCCGGCGAGTGCAAGGCCTCCGAAAGCAAGCGCAGCGGTCGTCTTCAACATGAAGTGTCGTCTTTGCATCGTTTTTCTCCGTCATGGATCCGGGGCGCAACCGTGGTGGTGTCGCCTGGTTGCCTTTGAGTTATAACACAGGCTGGTGCAAAAGGCGCGTTGCGTGACAACGCGAAAAGCCTTATGGGACAAGGGTTTGAGCCTGATCGCAAGAGGTCTTCCCAGTAAATTTGACCGGCCTTGCGCGCGACTTCCGAGCACGCGTCGAGCGACGATCCGAGGGGCGACGCCGAACAGCGCCCGAGTCGCGGCGATTGTGGGGACGCTTCGGCGTGGCCGCACGATGCGCCGGTTTTTACCGATTTTCGCGTCGCGCGGCGGCCCATCGACATGGCAATGAGAGTGTTGTTTCTGCGCGGCAAATTGCGGCGAAGTGCAAGCGGCGCGGCCGCCGCTCACCCGTGATTCGCCGGACTCTTGACCGCGGGCGGGCGCCGCAGCGCGCGGCGCACCATGCCGATGATCGCGCCGATCGCGAACAGCATAGCCGCCGGCACGATCCAATAGCCGACGAATGCGTGCCACAGATAGGCCAATAGCGTCGAGCGGCGCACGCTGTATTCGTTGATCGCGTCCTGCTGGCGCGGCGCGTTGGCGGCCAGCACGTCGGCCGGGCAGCCGGCCGCCTTGGCCTCGTCGGGCTTGCCATGGCAATGCGCGGGCGCCCCGGCGGTGCGCTGCGCCTCGGTGAAATTCCAGGTGGTGAGCGCGCGGTCGAGATCGACCGCGTTGTACGACATTTCCTCGCGGATCTCGTTGACCGCGACGATCGCCACAGGCACGGCCCAGAATATGATGACCAGCAACCACCGCCTTAACCAGCGGTTTTTGTGCTTCGATACCATCCTTGCCTCCGATCGATGCTCAGTAGCACCAACGACAAGATGGCGGCCCGCGTAGTTGTCTGGTTCTATATGAGTGAGGGTGGGCCGTCTCCGCAGCCATCATAGAAGAAAACGGCGCGTTGCGGCGGGTGGACGACGAAGCGGGGGGACTCGATCGGAGCGCCGCGTGGGCGCAACGATGCGCCGGCGCCGCGTCGATCGGAGGGCGCCGGCGTGGGGGACGGCTACGCCTTTCGCTCAGTTGGCCGGCGCCGAGGAGGACAGGCAGGTCTTCATGAAGGCCTTGCGGTCGTCGCCTTTCTTTTCGCCCGCCTGCTTGTTGCACACCTTCATCTTGTCCTGCTGGCTCATCGGCGCGGCGGCGGCCGGCTTCGCGGAAAGACAGGTTTTCATGAACGCCTTGCGCTCGTCGCCCTTCTTGTCGCCGGCCTGCTTGTTGCAGTCGGCCATCTTGGTTTGCTGGCTGTTCTGCGCAAACGCCGGCGATACGAGTACCGCGCCCAACACCAGCGTGGCGATAGCGGATTGGATTTTCATGGGACACTCCATCGGTGGTGAAAACGTTTCTGATCGTTCATGCGCGCGGGCGACGACGGCATCCATAAGCCCATCGGCGCATCCATTATGGCAAATGCCGTCTGCCAGAACGGCTCAAAATGCATTCCGGTTGACAGCGGTCCGCGCTCGTTTTCCCTGAGCAGCGTGGCGCAACCGGCGCTGCGGCGTTTGAAACAATCGAATGAACGAGAGCGCGAATTTTGTCATGCAATGCAGATTGCTCGGGGCGATTATTTCAAGCTTATTGAAACGAAATTACGGTTTCCGCTATTTTGATCTATGGTTAACAGGCAATGAGAATTTTCATATTGCTGCGAATGCAACTGAATAGAAAATAGGCATGAAATTCGGTAGTCGCCGTTATCCTCAACTGCGCTCCGGTGCATGCCGCTCCCTGCCAACCCTCAACCTCGCGAGGAGACTCACCATGCATTACCTGTTGATGTACGAGTTGGTACCCGACTATCTGGAGCGGCGCGGCGAACATCGCGACGCGCATCTGAAACTCGCATGGGCCGCCGCCGAGCGAGGCGAACTGCTGCTGGCCGGCGCGCTCGCGGAGCCGACGGACGGTGCGGTGCTGCTCTTCACCGGCGCGTCGCCTGCGGTGGCGGAGGCCTTTGCTACCGCCGATCCGTACGTACTCTCCGGACTGGTCACGCGTTGGCGCGTGCGCGAATGGACCACGGTCGTCGGCGAGCACGCATCGAAACCAGTGCGCCCGTAACGTCGTTCGAAGCGACTTCGTCGCTTCTGTCACGCCTCGAACTCCGCGCCTGCGCGGCGGCCGCGTGTGCGCCTCCCGTTGCCTCCATGTCACCGCGCGGGCGCGTCGCAGTCCTTTGGCCGACGCTCGAAACCGATGTTCACATCAACCATCAAAGCGCATAGAAATGCATGCTGGATCGGCAATTACATTTCTAAAGCCCATTCTGTTCGGTCATGCGGTATTGTGCTTTGCAATAGACAGATACGATGCCGGATAAGCAGCGGCTTCTGTTACGGCAATACGAGAATCGACGCAGCGAAACCGACAAGATTGTTTCTATCCGTAACACTTGTCTCAACTGTACTCATGCAAAGATTGGAATGGTATGCTTCGTGCACAAATTTTCCCACGCACGAGTGAGACCGCGTTTTGTGCTTCGTAATAGGGAAGATCCGCACCACGTGTGGGCGGGCTGCTCCAGCGAGCCGAACGGACCAAACAAATTTGTGCAACCGAGGGCCGCACACGGGTCGTGAACGCTGAGAACCCGTGGCAGGCCCAACGCCGCGGCCAGGCCAGGCCGCGTGGAGAAAATCCAATGTTTTTCGATGAGCTAAACAACGACGAATGGGCGCTGCTCGCGCCGCTCGTCTCCGACGAGCCGGCCGTCCGTCTGAACCGGCGCGGCCGGCCGCGCGCCGAACCGCGCATCGTGACGAATGCCGTGCTGTGGATCATGACCACCGGCGAGCCGTGGTCGAAGCTGCCGGGCCGCTATCCGTCCGGTCCCACCTGCCGCCGCCGCTTCGAAGAGTGGCAACTGAACGGCACACTGCTGGAGATGGTCCGTCTGCTGTCGCAGAGCGGGCGTACCTTCGCATACATTCCCCAACCGGCGCCGCCCGTTACGGCCAGACCCGCGGCACCGGTTGCGCAAACCCCGAGCCCGCGCGAAGACAATAATCTGCGCGGCGTGTCGTGGAAGAGTCCCGAGTCGTGGCAGGCGCCCGGCGTCGCGAGCGCGTTGAGCCAATGGCGTACGGCCGATCCGATCGGCGACATCACGCGGCAATTGTCGGGGCTTGCGCCGGCGAGCGCGGTGGCGACATCGGCGTTCGCGACGTCCGCAGTGGCGACGTCCGCGACGGCGGCGGAGATGCGCGTCGAACCGGCCGCATCCGGCACGGTCGAGCCCGTCGCGATCGACGACCCGCGCCCGTCGCTGACGCTGGGCCTCGCCCCGCGCGGCATGCAGGTCGCCGATTCGCGCGGTTATCTGATCTACGTGGTGGTCGAGGAAGTGCCGAATGCGATGTATCGCGGGTGGGCGGAGATCATCAGGGACGGCAAGCGCGTCGAGCGCTCTGGCCTCGTCGGCCCGCGCTTCGCGGATGCGCAGCACGCGCAGCAGTTCGCGCTCGACTGGGCGCGTCAGTGGATCGATCGCGAATGCGCGACCGACGCGGCGGCCACGACGATGGTCCACGCAACGGCCGCGCCTGCGTCGGCGAACCTTGCACAGCGGTCCGCGGATCGTTCGTTGCCAGGCCTGCGTCATGCGCCGGAACCGGCATCGGTCAATGGCATCCCGAATCACCCTGGCAATCACGGCGCGCCGTTGCACGGGCCGCTGAAGCCATCACTGAATGCATTACGCGGGACGCTGCGCCGCTATCCGTCGGACACCGCGACCGCGGGCGGGGCAAGCACGCCCACGGTGACGACCGACAGCGGCACCGCGGAGCGCTTTTCCGCAACCTACAAAGAACTCCTCTCATACGTGGGATGAGCCCGGCGGTCCCCGCGGCCGCTTTGCGCCGCCGCAGGTTCCCGCTTCGTCATTACGACCGCTCGCGCCTCATTGCCTTCCGTACGTATCGTCGAAGCGCACGATATCGTCTTCGCCGAGGTACGAACCCGACTGCACCTCGATCATTTCGAGCGGCATCTTGCCCGGGTTTTCGAGGCGATGCGTAACGCCGAGCGGAATATAGGCCGACTCGTTTTCGGACACGATAAAGCGTTCGTCGCCGCGCGTGACGAGCGCGGTGCCGCGCACGACGATCCAGTGCTCCGCGCGATGATGATGCATCTGCAGCGACAACCGCGCGCCCGGCTTCACGACGATCCGCTTGACCTGGAAGCGCTCGCCGGTGTCGACGGAATCGTAGTTGCCCCACGGCCGATGCACCTTGCGATGATTGGCTGCTTCGAGCCCGCCATCCTCGCGAATCCGGTTGACGATCTTCTTCACGTCCTGCACGCGTGACTTGTCGGCGACCAGAATCGCATCGGCGGTCTCGACGACGACGAGATCCTGCGTCCCGACGCAGGCAATCAGTCGTCCTTCGGAATGCGCGAAGGTGGAGTTCGCGCCTTCGAACATCACGCGGCCGCGGCTCACGTTGCGATCGGGGTCCTTCTCGCTGATGTCCCAGATCGCGTCCCACGAACCGACGTCGGACCAGCCGGCCGCAAGCGGCACGACCACGCCCGACGCGATGCTCTGATCGGGGCCGAGCTTTTCCATCACCGCGTAGTCGATCGAATTCGACGGCGAGCCGCTGAACGCATCGCGTTGCAGCCGGAAGAAGTCGCCGTCCGCCGTGCTGCCCGCGAAGGCCGATTCGCATGCTGCGTAAATGGCCGGCTGAAAATGGCGGATCGCTTTGAGCCACGTCGATGCGCGCACGATGAAAATACCGCTGTTCCACCAGTATTCGCGTGATTCGACATAGCGCTGCGCGAGTTCCAGATGCGGCTTTTCGACGAAACGGTCGAGGCGATGCGCGACGGGGCGAGCCGCTGCTTCGGTCTGTACATCGTCAGAACCGAGCGGCGCGCCGATGCGGATATAGCCGTAGCCGGTTTCGGCACGCGTCGGCACGATTCCCATGGTGACGATATGGCCAGCGGCCGCATGCTGTACGCCGGCGGCGACCGCCGCGTGAAATCCTGCGCTGTCGGTGACCGCGTGATCGGCGGGCATCACGACCATGATGCCGTCTTCATCCTGCGCGGCGACGGACAACGCGGCCACCGTCAACGCGGGCGCGGTGTCACGGCCCACGGGTTCGAGTATCAGCCGGCTCGGCTTGGCGCTCGTGCGCAATTGTTCGGCCGTCGTGAAGCGCTGTTCTTCGTTGGCGACGACCACGAGCTGGCCGGCAAGCGGATAACCGGCTTCGAGCCCATCGAGACGGCGGGTCGTCGATTGCAGCAGCGACTCTTCGCCGAGCAGGCCGATCAGCTGCTTCGGATGCTGCTCGCGCGACATCGGCCACAGCCGGGTGCCCGAGCCGCCCGCGAGAATCACGGGATGAACCTTGAGCTTGACGCTGGTTGCGGTTGAGGGCATGGACGATTGGGCGGGGGT
>NZ_VZQO01000017.1:0-150889 GCF_014397665.1 Paraburkholderia sp. UCT2 | reverse complement strand
CCAGCGTTCCCACATCAATGCCTTCTGGCTTTCGCTGTAATAGATCCGGCGCCTCTGTTTCATTTGCAACACTCCCGCCGCTCATGCGACGTTCATTGTGTTGCATCGACCGGTTGAATCCGCCGGGCATATGTCGACAATGGAGCGACCGGACAACGTGAACGAAGCGCTGATGGAATGGGCCAGATAGACAATCAACAAGGAGGAGTCGGCAAATGGCTAAGGACATACTCGATCCTATCCTAAGGGTCATCGCCGAACACGCGTGCCGCGCACTTGTTCTGACCGCTGCGGATCTCATCGATAGAGGCCAGTTTGCCGACCTTCCGGGCGTTTTCTCCGCCAAAGCGCTTCTCGTTCGCCCCAACGGCGCGACGCTCACTGGTTGCGACGCAATCATCACCTCGTATACGACGCGGCCGGCGGGTCGTATCAGCCGGCATCTGATACTCGGCACGCACTTTTCCGAGGTCTCGGCTCAGAAGGCCGTTGCAGCAACCAGGTTCTCCTATGGAGCGGCAGCATCGCCGATGAGGCTGGACCGTTCGGACGGCCAGCGCGTGGACAGCAAGTCGTCGGCCGCTTCGACGTCGCCGCTCGGCAGTTGCGAATGTCGGTTCTCACTGCAAGCGGATGCGTACTTGCGGTAGAGTCCGAAACGTTGCGAGATGCTATTCGTAACCCACGGGTGCGTGTCCCGCCTTCGTCGGCAACTATGTGCCAGCTGTGACCAGTATCACGGAAGGCAGGACAGGCTACCTATATCGAGATGTGGCGCGGTAGCAGTCCACCCCGGGACCTGCTAATCATGACACTCGATCAGATCTCGTTCACAAGCGGTCTCCTTGCTGTTTTTTTACTGCCAACCGAAGCACCGTATAGCTCGATTGTGAGACCGGCGGCGCAAATCATGAACTAGCGTCGTTCCGGCGTGACTCGCAGTCACTGCGATCCTCACCTGGATCGGCACACTTTTCGCAGATCAGCCGTTGCAGTGAGACTCGCCATCATCCATTGCAATCGCAGCTCTGCGGCATGCACAGCGCGGCGAAGCGCATCGCGGGACTCGCTTCGGTGGGCGGGAATACGCACCATTCACCATTGTCATGGCGGAAGAAAAACATCGACAGCATGCCGGTCGGGCGCCGCGTCTGCACCAGTGCATAGCGCCGCCGGTTCGCCGGCGTGTGCCCGAAGCGCATGACGCGGACGGGGTTCGCCAGTCCCAGGCCAAGCCACTTGTCGACCAGCGAGTGCAGGGAATTATCGGCGGCGCGCATGACTGCTCTCCTTCGGCTGCAATGGATATACCGTGCCTTGACCCGGTGGCAGCGAACGCTCCTGATGGTGCGGGAGCGCTTGCACGGCAAAGATCCGAACTGCTGACCACGATCCAACAATAGCGACGCCGGATAAACACAATCTGAAATCTGCATTAAAAAATTTAAGGAATTCTTATGGTTGCCTTTAATGCGCAGCCGTACTGTGCCTCCAACCTATCCGAGCGACCCGTTCCAGGTGCTCGCGAGACCGTCGCGCATCGCATTGCTTTTTGCAGCGAGACGCCAGTGCCCGCCTTCAATTCCCGTCACGCACTCGATCGAGGAGATCGTGTCCATCAACCTGAGCCGGCGCCTGCCGGTGCATACGCAACACGACGACGTCGGACGGCTCGTGCACATCGTCAACGGCATGCTCGACGAGATCGAGCGGCTGATGAACGAGGTCAAGGGCGTATGCGACGCGATCGCGCACGACTTGCGCACGCCGCTCACTCGCCTGCTCGCGGGGCTCGAGCGAGCCCAGAGGCGCGCACGGACCGAGGCGGACTATCGTGCGGCCATCGACGACACGATCATCGAGACGGGCCGCATCCTGCACACATTCAATGCGCTGCTGCGCATTTCCGAGATCGAGTCCCACGCGCGCCAGCAGAGTTTCGCCCTCGTGGATCTCGTCGCGGTCACGAACGACGTCGTCGAATACTACGAACCCACCGCCGAAGACAAGCGCGTCACGCTCGACTACCACCGGGCGCCGGACGGTCCGCTCGAACGGCCCCGCGCGAATAAAACGCTTCTGCTCAGTGCAGCGTACGCAGCGCTTCATCGACGAACGCATTGGTGTAGGTCCGATCGACCTTCACCGACCCGTAAGCCGGATTCGCCGCGGCGAGCACCTGCCACTCCTTCGTCGCGCCGTCGTCCGGCATGCGTCCGTCGTTCGCGAACATCGGGATCTCCTCCTTCAACACCTTCAGATAAGCCACGCGGTCCTTGCCGCTGATTTCCGGCGGAATGACAGCCAGGAGCTGCTCGGGGGAATGGGAATTGATGTACTGCAGCGTGCGCACGAACGCGCCGGCCAGGTGCCGCGCAATCTCCGGATGCGCCCGAACGCGTGCGCCCGACATGTAGACCGTGCTTGACGGAAACAGCGTGCCCAGACTCCGGCGCGTGCCGTCGACCGACGTCAGGTCCGCGAACACCGTGGCCACGCCTTTCGACTCGTAGAGATCCCCGTCGGGCGTCGGCGCTACGACGAAATCGGCGCTTCCGTCACGCAGCGCGTCGATGTTCTTCTCCTTGCCGTCCGTCCCGAGCCTCGTGTAATCGCCGATGCCGTGACCGCCCGCCAGCATGAGCGCGTTCGCGACCGTGCTCTTCGACGACCCGGCGCCGCCCGCAATGAAACGCGCGCCCTTGAGGTCAGTCACGCTCTGGTATTTCTCCCTTGCCTGGTTCGCGACGAGCACCTTCGCGCCCGGCGTCACGCCGAGCGTGACAACGGCCTGCGTATCGATGCCGTGCGCCTGGTTAACCACGTTGTGATGGTAGTAGGCAACCACCGCGTCGACCCGTCCGTCATTCAGCATGTCGGCCGTCGACACGTCGTCGCGGATGTTCATGACAGTCACGGCCATCTTGCCGTCGTTCAGATAGCCGAGACGCTCCGCCAGCACCACAGGGAAATTGCGGATGGCCTTAATCTCGTCGACGAGCAGGACGATGCGTTGCGGCGCCGCATCGGCAGCGGGCGTGGCCGGTTCGGCGGCGCTTGCCTGCCCACCGACCAGGCAAGCGGCAACGAGCGTAAGTGCGATTTTTTTCATCAGATCTTCCTTGCGAGCAGAGAGCTCATTGACTTACGGCGATGGGATCGGCGATCACCACCTGTTCTTCGGTGCGCACGTTCTTCTTGCTGTCGCTGATCGCTTTCCATTCAGGGTTGTGCGTCAGGCGCTCGCGGACTTTGTCCACCACCGCCTCGCGCGCGCTGAGGGCCGCCTCGTCCCTGTACTCCAGGAGTACCATCGCGGTCCACTGGCGGCCGGCCGGAAACTGGCTCGTATAAAGCGAATAGCTCGACAGGACGCCCTCGTCCATCCATCCCTTGAATTGCGGAATCACATAGGCGTCCGCGTACTTCTCGTAGTCGCCGGCTGAGACCAGTGTCTTGTACGGGATGACCACGTAGACCGGATTCGCCGCCTTCGCGTCGAGCGCCTCCGCGCGTTTGGTATCAACCGGCGTCGTATGGATTGAAGTCGTCACCGCGAGCGCCTTCCCGGACAGCGCCGCGGGCTGCGCCTGCTCGAGCGTACGCCAGCGGTACAGGTCCTCGGGCGTCGCGAACGTCAGCAAGGCCATCGCGTCCCAGTTGTCCGAATCGGCATAGCGATTGAACAGCAGGCTGTATTGCCTGATTCGCCCGTCGTGCTTCCAGCGCGCGAGCTCGCGCGCGGTCGACTGCGCCAGCTCGTGGCGCAACGCGGGCCGGTTCGCGGGCAAGGTCTGGTAGGTGATGATCAGCGACAGCGCGTCGTTATCCGACGGCTCTGTCGCCCGCGCCGCGCTGGGGGGCAGCATGCCCGCCAGTACGACCGCGATGGCGAAGACACGGCCGATGGCCCGAATGGAGAGAAGATTCATGATGATTCGGTGAAGGTTGGGCATGGAAAGGGCTCCACGTTTTTTCAGAAATCGATCTTGGCCACCATCCGCACGCTGCGGTCCATTCCTGTGCCAAGCGTGCCGGTCTGCACCGAGTTCCAATAACGCTTGTTGAACAGGTTGTCGACGGCCACCCTGATGTCGACGTGCTTGCCGGCGATCCGGGTCGCGTAGCTGGCGCCGAGCGAGTAGATGGTGTAACCGGGGATGTAGCCCTGGTTCTGCGGGTTCACCGGGCGCTTCGTGATGAACGACGCACGCACCGTGAGCGACAGGCCGGGGAGCCAGAGCGGACGGTGCGTCAGTGCGATGTTGCCGATCCACTTCGGCGTATTCTCCGGCGTACGGCCCTTGATCGTCATGTCGAATTCCGGGTTCTGGACCGCGTGCAGGTACTGGACGGCTTCGGACAGCGACCACTGACGCGAGATGTCCTGCGTGAGCACGGCTTCCGCGCCCCGGTATTCGATCGTGCCGTCGTTGGCGAAAATCTGCGTAGCCGGATTGGTCACCGCGTTCGCGCGCGTGATGTCGAACACGGACGCACTGAACTGCAACCACCTGAAGTAGTGATCGCGCACGCCGAACTCGTACTGCGTCGACACCGCGGGCGCAAGGACCTGGTAGGCGTTCTTCGCGTTTGCGGGGGCGACGCCGCCATCCTCGATGCCTTTCATGTAGCTGGCGAACAGCGTGGTGGTCGGCAGCAGGTCGTAGAGAATCCCGAATGCCGGAGACCCGACCCAGGTCGCTGACGACACCACGCCGTCGTTCGACGACGACCGGCTCCCGCGGAAGCCGAGCAGCAACTTCCACTTCGACCCGACGCCGATCATGTCGTAGGTATAGAGGCCGGTATCCGCGTTGACCTGCTTTGGCAGCGACGTGTCGGGATGGGTCGGCACCGGAGTGGGCAACGGGATGGGATCGAAGATGTTGACCCGCACCGGCAACACGATCGTGTTTTGTCTGGGTGTCTCGGCGATGCGCTCGCTGCGCGACACGCCGAACGTGATGTCGTGCGAGAGCGGACCCGTGGCGAATTGACCGAGCAGTTCTGCCCGCTTGTACTTGTTGAAGTAGACCTGCGTCACCTCACTGACGGTCGGGATGCCGCCTGCCCCGGTGAACACGTTGTATCCGCCGATCCGGGTCGTCGAGCGCGAGCGATCCGAATCCGACTGACCGATTTCGACGAGCGCCTTCCAGCCGGGCGCAATGTCGTAGTCGACCCGCCCCTGGAAGTTCGTCGTCTTCGCGGAGAAAACCGCCCACGGGCCCGACAGCAGATTCCTCGGATCGGGCACGCGCGGCAACGTGATGTGTCCGTTGACCGCAGTCGGCAGGCTGATGCTGCCCTGCTCGACGACGTCCTTCCGATAGGTCTCGACATCGAACTGGAAATGCAGGCGGTTGGTGACCTGCCAGTCGGCGCCAACGCTGCCGAACGAGCCGTGCCCATTCGCACCGTGCACACCATTTTCGAGGTGCGTACCGGATGCGTTCACGCGGAGGCCGAACTGCTTTTCGCTGCCGAATCGATGGCTAACGTCGGCCGCGACGCCGAACTGCCCGAACGAGTTGCCGAGCAGCGCCACCGAGGCGACGTCCCTGTCCATCGGCGCGCGCTTCGTCACCATGTTGAGGATGCCCGCGGGGCTTGCAACGCCGAACATCAGCGCGTTCGCGCCCTTCAGCGTCTCCACGCGCTCCTTGTCCTCCGCCGGCACCGACATCACGTTCGCGGTCGGCAGGCCGCCGTTGAGCCGGTAGTTCGCGAACAGGTTGACCTTGATGCCGCGAATGCTGGCCGCGTCGGCAGGGCTGCCCGACGAGTTGGTCGGCGCGACGCCGGCCTGGTTCTTGACCGCGTCGGTCACGCCTTCCGTCGCGGTCTGCAGCGCGCCGGCGCCCATCACCTCCTTGGTCATCGGCAGCGATTGCGTGTTGCCGAGCGCCTGCGCGTCGAGTCGCGCCGTAATCACCGACGTCGCCGGCACGAGCTGCCTCGGTTCGTACAGCTCCGCGGCATCGCGGATCCGCCCTCGCAATTCATCCCGGATCTTCTCGGCCTTCTTCACGAGCACCTCCTGGTCGTCGCCGACGCGGTACGGCATCACCACGCCGAGCGCGCCGATCGTAGCGCCGCCGGCGGCCTGCAGCGGCAGTTCCACTTCGAGGCGATCTCCTTCGCGGCCGACCTCGACATGCGGCTTGCCGGTCTCGATGACACGCCGGTCGTCCGCATCGGCAGGCTTGCCGATGCGCCCGATGTTCGACGCGATGATCGGATAGTCGCCGCCCCCGCTCGGGCGCGCCACGTGCATCACGAGCGCCATCACGTCGCGGCGCTTGCGGATCACCTCGTCGACGAGCGTCTGCGCGTACGGATTCTCCGGAATGCCTTTGGTCGGGAGCACCGGATCGAAGAGTTCGTTCCCGTAGCGGATCTGCCGGCTCAGCTCGTCACGGATGAGTGCGCCCGCCCGGATCAACGCCTCCTTGTCGAGCCCCGACCCCGGCGGATACGGGAACGTCACTTCGACTTCGCCGATCACTTTGCGCGTGACGTCGAGCAGCGGCAGATGCACCTCGACGTTCTGGTCGCCTCGCTTGTTCACTTCCACGAACGGCGTACCGGTCTTGACCACGTCGAGATCGTCGGGGTCCGACTTCCTGCCGATCCGGTTCGCGGACTTGGCTGCGACGATGACGCTTTCCGCTCCTCCGGGGGGGCGCATATGAAGATCCAGCTCGACGAGCTCCGGGTGCAGCGCGACCGTGCGGTCCACCAGCTGCTGCGCGTAGAGCTTCGCATGTCCGGGCTGCGGCGCGAGTGCATTCTCGCGAGTGCCACCGTCGGCCTGCGCGTAGAGCGCCGGCGAAAACAACACCATGACGGCCATTGCCACCATCGTTCTTCCAATCACCACGGTCTCCTCCAGCTTGATTGGATTATTGGTCTTCGATCCGGTCCGCCGCGGCGGGCATCGCGCCGGATGGCACGATGCCCGCGTTTGCCCCGCCGGTCAGATGTCCAGCACCAGCAGATCCCCTTTCGCGCGCGAACAGCAGGGTGTGAAATGTCCGTGCCGCTCCCGTTGCGCGGCGGTCAGCACGCAGTCGAGATGGTCGACTTCGCCGACGATCACCCGCGTGATGCAAGTGCCGCAGACACCCTGCTCGCACGACGTCGGGATCCTGACGCCGTGTTCGGCCAGCGACGCGACAACGGACTTGTGCTCGGGAATCCGGTACACCTTGCCCGTGCTGACGAGCTGCACGTCGAACGCATGCGTCGCCGTGGGCTTCTGCGCAATCGACGCGAAGCGCTCGCAGTGCAGTTGACGCTCGGGCCAGCCGCGATTCCGTGCGGCGCACAGCACCGCATCGATGAACCCCGCGGGTCCGCATATGTACAGATGCGTGCGAGGCGACTGACTGTCGAGCACTCGCTCGATGTCGAAGCGTTGCTCCGCGCGTTCGTCGCTGAAGTGGAACCTGGCCCGGCCGGCGAACGGCGCCCGCACGAGCCGCTGCACGAACGCCGCGCGCGACTGCGAGCGTGCGCAATAGTGCAGCTCGAAATCGGCGTGGCGCCGCGCGAGCCGTTCCGCCATGCCGAGGATCGGCGTGATGCCGATCCCTCCCGCAAGCAGCAGCGAACGCGGCGCGGTCTCGTCCAGCGCGAAGTGATTGACCGGCACACCAATGTCGAGCAGATCGCCTTCGTCAACCCGCTCGTGCATGGCCGCCGATCCGCCGCGCGAATCCGCAACGCGCAGCACGGCGATCAGGTAGCGCCGCCGCTCGCGCGGATTGCCGCACAGCGAGTACTGGCGCACGAGACCGTCGCCAAGATGCACGTCGATATGCGCGCCGGCCGCGAACCGCGGCAGTTTGCGTCCCGCCGGATCCGTCAATTCGAGCGCACACACACCGTCGGCCTCGACCGTTTTCTTCGCGACGCGCACGGTCAGGCGTGCGTCGCTCGCCACCGGCCGCCACGTGCGCCGCAGGACGTTCCGGACGCCGGTGTAAGCGAGTACCGGAACGCACAGCGCGCCGAACAGCAGCAACAGTCGCCCGAATACACCGCCAATCGCGCCGGTGTGCCACGACAACGCCCAGAAATACAGCTTGTGCCCGACGCTGCTCCGCGAATACGGAACGAACCGCAGCACCTTGCCCGTGTATGCGTCGATGAACAACATCGTACGTGCATTCGGATGCGGCGCCGCGCGATCGATCAGGTACATCTCTACCGGGTCACGCGATTTCTCGGGGATGTGCAGCAGCGCATCCTGCGGGTCGGGCGACAGTGCC
This sequence comes from Paraburkholderia sp. UCT2, assembly GCF_014397665.1. NCBI lineage: Bacteria > Pseudomonadati > Pseudomonadota > Betaproteobacteria > Burkholderiales > Burkholderiaceae > Paraburkholderia > Paraburkholderia sp. UCT2. The sequence goes on along the minus strand of NZ_VZQO01000017.1, from coordinate 142,610 downwards.
TGTGCGGTGCGCCAGGAGCTTTCGAGCGTTTGCCGCCTTGCGCCGTTCGCGGGCACGGCCGATTTCGGCGGACTGGCGGGCTGCGGTGAACCGGTGATCGCATAGATGCCGTGCGCGTACCAGTCGAACGCCCACGGCAGCCCGGTCAGCACCGTCAGCAGCAGGATCGCGCTGGCATAGAGACCGATCGTCCGATGCAGCCGATACATGAATGCCTGTCCACGCGCGCCGGGTCCGGTCGTGAACGCGACTCGCCAGCCGTGACGTGAGCGTGGCCACCAGAGCGCGATGCCGCCACCGATCATCAGCATGCCGAACAGGAGCGCGCTCGTGCCGGTAATCACGTTGCCGTGCTTCATGAAGCGGAACTGATGAATTTGCTCGAGCGTGCCGAGCAGGCCACCGTAGCGCGAGCGTTCGCCCAACACGTCTCCAGTGCAAGGATTGAGGTAGACGAACACCTGATCGGTGAAGCGCACCATCGCGGACGGCATGCGCGGCGCATGGTGCTTGCCGGCGACCAGCCGAATGTAGTCGAGCGTCGCCGACGGCCGGGATGCGGCCGCATTCGCGGTCAATGTGTCAAGCGGTACGCGCGCCGCGCAGGTCGGCACCGTCAGCAGATCGCGATTGAGCACCGGCTCGAGGCTGGGCCGGAATGCGATGGATGCACCCGTGATCGCCATCAGGAGAATCACGACCCCGACGGTCAGGCCGCACCAGCGATGGATCTGCAAGACGAGCGGACGGAATGCGGGTTTCATGGGTTGCCTGGGCGACGACTGTTGATGTCCATCATCTTTGTCGGCGAACCTGAATGAAGTCTGAATTCAGCGCAAAGTCGGGGTAAGTCCCAACTCATTGCGCGTGACTTATCGCCCCACGACCCACATGCGCGCTTCCAACCTGAAACAGACGCGAACGCTTCCTGAATTTGCGTTCAGAAAAATCGGGAAAACCCCCGCAGGGCCATGCTTCGCTTGTCACGGACATCCGCTTGCGCTAGCCTGAAATTCCCTCGCGTTCGCGCTTTTATCATGAAGATCCTTATCGTCGAAGACCAGCGCAAGCTCGGCCTGTACCTCAAGCAGGCGCTAAGCGAACGCGCGTATACGGTGACGTGGGTTGAAAGTTGCGCCGAGGCGCGCGAAGCGCTATGCGAGTCGAGCTATGACGTCATCGTGCTCGATCTCGGCTTGCCCGACGGTGATGGCCTGGAGCTGCTTCGCGAATGGCGCGCGGCCGGATTCAATGAGCCGGTGTTGATCCTCAGCGCGCGCGACGCCGTCGAGGATCGCGTCAAGGGCCTCGATGTCGGCGCCGATGACTACCTGCCTAAGCCGTTCAGCCTGGAAGAACTGCTCGCGCGCATGCGCTCGCTGCTTCGCCGCCAATCGTCCGTCAAGGAAACCGTGCTTCAGCATGAGGGCATCAAGCTTGACCTGCTGAGCCACACCGTCCATCTGAACGGCAAGCCGATCGATCTCACCAGCCGCGAGTTCGCGTTACTGGAAGTCTTCCTGCAGAATCCCGGCCGCATCCTGACCCGGACGCTGATAGCGGAGAAGATCTGGGAATCCCATTACGACGTCGACACCAACCTGCTCGACGTTTACATGAGCCGGCTGCGCGGCAAGTTCGAGGCGCCGCTCGGCAAGCCGCTGTTCAAGACGGTGCGCGGCGTCGGTTACCAGCTGCTATGAAATCCATCGGCGCGCGGCTCGCCATCTGCTACGTACTCGCTTCGACTGTCACGTTCGCGTCGCTGTTTCTTGCCGGAAGGTATTTCATCGAACATCACGCGATCCACGCGCTGGACCTGCTCAACCAATCTGAGTTCGAACAGATTCGCGCCGGCCAGACCGCGCTCGGCGCGAAGCCGACGGAGGCGGAGTTGCGCCAGCGTGTGCAGGCGATGATGTCCGGCAACCTGGAACTGTTCTTTACGGAGATCTACGGGCCCGGTGGTACGGTGGTGTTTCGCTCACCGGAGCTTAACGGTCGCGATATTGCCCCGTCGCCTCGCGACCAGGCGTTCAATGCGAATATCGATGGGCTGGGCGAACTGCGCGCGGGCGAGTTCGCGCTCGGACCGTACACGGTCGTGTTGGCAACGACGAAGGAGCACGTGCGCGTGGTGATGAGCGCGTACGAGCATACCTTTTACGGGTTGCTGATCGTCATGATCGCGGTCAGCAGCGTGATCGGCTACGGCTTCAGCCGAATGGCGCTACGGCCGCTGCGGCTGATCCAGGACACCGCCGACCGCATCCGCTCGGACAACCTGAGCGAGCGGATCCCGGTGTCCGGCGCGCGCGACGAGATTTCGGACTTGGGGCGCCTGCTCAACCAGATGTTCGACCGCCTCGAAGCATCGTTCGACCAGATCCGGCGGTTTACCGCGGAGGCCTCCCACGAGCTCAAGACCCCGCTGACGCTGGTGCGCCTGCAGGCAGAGAAGTTGGTCGTCGACGATCAGTTGACGCCGGCGCAGGAACACGCGGTGCAGATCCAGATCAAGGAACTGGCCCACCTCCAGCGCATCATCGAGGACCTGCTGTTCCTGTCGCGTGCCGACGCACACGCGATTTCGCTCGATCTGAGGCCGCAGGACCCGGAACTGTTCCTGCAGAACTTCGCGCAGGACGCCCACGTACTCGCCGAACACCGCGAGCAGCGCTTCTTCCTGACCCATCACGGCAGCGGACAGGCTGCAATCGAGTCGAAATGGATCCGCCAGGTGCTCCTGAACCTGCTCAGCAACGCACTGGCGGCCTCGCCTCCGGGAAGCCGCGTGACCTTGCGTTCCACGCTGGTGAACCAATGCTGGCAGGTCCGCGTGGAGGACGAGGGTCCCGGCGTAGCCGCCGAACAGCGCGAGCGCATCTTCGAACGCTTCGTGCGCATCCGTCGTCCGGGCGACGAAGACAAGGGCAGCGGCCTGGGCCTCGCCATCTGCCGCAGTATCGTCGAGCTGCACGGCGGCCACATCTTCGCGGAGGCCGGGCCGGACGGCCGCGGCTTGTCGATGGTCTTCGAGATTCCCGCCGTCACGCCGTCCGACACCGCCGGCAATACCTCCTTCAACGCGCCGCTCCATTCCACCGACGCCGCCTGAGCATACTGCGGGCGCGAGTCACAGGTCGAGCTGATAACCGACGTAATAGGAGAAGCGGTTAGTGTCGCTCACGTGAGTGAGGCCGCGCCCGGCGGAGAACAGGATGCGGTCGTGCTCCGTCAGCCCGTAGGTGCCGCCGAGGTTGAAGCCAATCGCGGACGGATCGTCCCTGGTCGCCGCCCCGGTATAGAAGACCTCGCCGCCAAGCTGAAGTCGTTCGCCGAACTTGCGCAGGACGGCCCAACCGCCGGTCCAGTAACCCTTCTGTCCCGCATGGCGGTTGACGACGTATCCACCACCGCCGAACGTCGTCCAGTTACCGATCGTCTTCTGCGCCCACAGCGGTAGCAGCACGTGCGCGTGGCCGTCACCGAGGCTCAGGTGGTCGTTGCCGGACGGCAGTGTGACGCTGGGCGCGAACGCGACCTGCGGACGCCAGCCCGCCTCGTCCTCGGTGATGAAGCGGTACTTCGCGCCAAGTTCGGTGTCACCGAATCCGTAATGGGTGCGATCTCCGGTTTCGTGCATGAACGCCATGCCGACCGTCGCGGTGATCTGCAGGTTCTCCACCAATCCGTAGTTGATCTCGAGGCCCGGCAGCGTGCCGCTGTGACTGCCGGCGCGCACGGTGCCCGACGCGGCGGCATCGATCTCGAAATGCCCCCGTTCGACGGGTTCCGGATCGTCGGTCACGAACGGCGGGCCGGCAAGCGCGCCATGGCAAACCAGGCATGCGCCGAAGGCGAGCGCCGCCTTGACGAATCGCGCATGATACGGGGCGCGGTACGCGGCCGACTCCGGATGACGGGTGGACGACATGAGGCCGATTCTCCTGATCGAAGGGTGGCCGGCGCTGCGTGCGAGCGCCCGGCATGAGGCACGAGCGGGATGGGTCAGGACGGTTGGGGCGGGCAGATGCGCGGCGACGCGTGGGCGGCCGGCGCGAACTGCGGATGCCGCGCCGGTCCGTCAGACACGCGGACCAACGCGGCGCGCGGGGATCAGTGGCCCGCGTCGGAGAACTGCGGCGGGCGCCATTTCAGGAGCTTGTTCTCGAGCTGCGTGAGCACGAACTCCGCACCCAGCGCGACGACGGCGAGCACGATCATCGCGGCGAACACGCCGGCCGCGTTGAACGCGCCCTGCGCCGTCGAGATCAGCAGCCCGATCCCTTGCTTCGAGCCGAGGAATTCACCGACCACGGCACCCACCAGCGCGAACCCGAAGCTCACGTGCAGGCTCGCCAGGATCCAGCTCATCGCGGCCGGCAGCACGACCGTCAGCGTCACGGCGTGCTTCGAGGCGCCCAGGATGTGCGCGTTCGCGATCAGGTTGCGGTCCGCCTCGCGCACGCCCTGGAACGCGTTCGAGAACACCACGAAGAACACCATGACGAAGGCCAGCGCGACCTTGGACGCCATGCCGAGCCCCAGCGCGATGATGAACACCGAGCCGAGCACCACGCGCGGGATCGAGTTCGCGATCTTGATGTAGAGGCTGAAAACGTCGGCGAGCAGCTTGTTGCGGCCCAGTACGATCCCGGCGAACACGCCTGCCACGCTGCCGATCAGGAAGCCGAGCCCGGTTTCCTCCAGCGTTACCAGCACTTGCACCCAGAGCGGGCCTTGCGAGGTTCCCTCGGTGAGCCACTGCCAGATCTGCACGGCGATCAGCGAAGGCGTCGAGAAGAAGAAAGGATCGATCCAGCCCACGCGCCCGGCGAGTTCCCATCCGCCCAGCGTGACGACCAGCACCGCGAGCCGCAGCACATACACCAGCGTCTGGCGCCGACGTATGCTTGCCTGGGCCCGCACTTCCACCTGCCGCAGTTCGATCTCGTTCGATGCGGCTCCTGTCATCGGGATATTCATGCTTTCCTCAATGCGCCCCTGGGCGCTCAGATGTGGACCTCGTCGCGAAGATCGTTCCAGATCTGCCGCGACAGTTCGATAAAGCGGGGGGAATAGCGCGCTTCCGCGACATCACGCGGGCGCGGCAGGTCGATTTCGTACGACGTCTTGACGGTCGCCGGTCCGGACGTCAGCACGAATACCTTGTCCGCGAGCGCGATGGCCTCCTCGATGTCGTGCGTGACGAACACCACCGACGCGCCATTCACGCTCCACAGATGCAGCAGTTCGTCCTGCATCAGCGTGCGGGTCTGCACGTCGAGCGCCGAGAACGGCTCGTCCATCAGCAGGATCTCGGGTTCGTTGATGAAGGTCTGAGCCAGCGCCACGCGCTTGCGCATGCCGCCGGAGAGCTGGTGCGGATAGTGGCGCTCGAAGCGAACCAGACCGACGCGGCGAATCCATTCCATCGCGCGCTCGTACGCCTGCGCCTTGCTCTCGCCACGGTACAGCGGACCGGCTGCGACGTTGTCGAGCACGTTCTTCCACGGGAACACCGCGTCGGACTGGAACACGAAGCCGATGCGGCGATCGATGCCGGTGACCGGATTGCCCCAGATCCTGACCGCGCCGGCGCTCGGCGTGGCAAGGCCCGTGATCAGGCTGAGCGTGGTGGATTTGCCGCAGCCGGTCGGGCCGACGACGGCGCAGAACTCGCCCTTCGCGACGCGCATGCTGAAGTTCTGCAGCGCCATGATCGCTTTGCCCTCCGGGCTGACGAAGCGGCGGCTGACGCGGTCGAGTTCGATCGCCGGAACGTCGTTCGAGGCGGCGGCGGGATACGGCATGGTTGCCTGGGAGGCTGTCATTGGATTGCCACCTTTAGGAGACTGGATTCGACGAAACGCCCGCGACGGCTCGCTGTCGGGCCGTCACGCAGGCGCGGCTACTTGACCTGCGCGGCGTTGACGAACTCGGTGGTGAAGGTCTTCGAAAGGTCGATCTTGTGCCCCATCACAGCTCTATCAAACGACCCGAGCACCTTGAGCACGGTGGGCGGCCCCGATTCCGGCATGCGGCCGTCGGCGATGAACGACACCTTGCCGTTGGCCAGCGCCTTCATGTACGACGCGCGGTCCCCAGCGTAGTAGTCGGCGGGCATCTGGGCGGTAATCTCCTCCGCGCTGTGCGTATTGATGTAGCGCAGCGTCTTGACGAACGCGTTCGCGAGTTTCTGCACCGTCGCCTTGTGCGACTGTACCCAGTCGTTCTGCATGTACAGACTGGCCGCCGGGTACAGGCCGCCGAGCCACTTCTGCGTGCTCTCGGGCGAGCGCAGATCGACCAGGACCAGTGCGTCACCGGTGTTGACGAGGCGCGAGACCGTCGGTTCGGTGGTCATGCCGCCGTCGATCTTGCCCTGCTTGAGCGCGGCGATGAACGTGTTGCCCGCGCCAACGGGCAGCGCCGTCATCTCCGACGTCTTCACGCCGTGCGACACGCCGAGGTATTGGGTTAGGAAGTTGGTCGACGAGCCAAGCCCGGTGACGCCAAGCGTCAAGCCGCGGAAGTCGGCGGGCGACTTTACCTTGCCGGCGAGCTTCGACGAGATTAATTCGACTTCGCCAGGCGTGTGGCTGAACTGTACGACGGACTCGATGTACTTGCCTTTCGACTGCAGGTCGATCGTGTGGTCGTAGAAGCCGACGACGCCCTGCACTGTGCCGGCGACCAGTTCGTTCTCGGCATCGACGCCCGCTGCCTCGTTGATGAGTTCGACGTCGAGGCCCTGCTCCTTGAAATAGCCGAGCCGTTCGGCGAGCTTGGCCGGCAGATAGATCTGCTTTTCCATGCCGCCGACCATCAGGGTGAGTTTCTCGGCGGTATGCGCGGCCGGAACCAGGGTGCCGAGCATCAGCGCGCCAGCGGCGATGCGCAGGACAGTTTGTTTCATGGGATGTCTCCTCCGGTTTCGATAGGTATGGCGTGCCGTTTTCCACATGGCGTTCGCGTCGCGTCCCGGATCAGGGACGGGTGGGCTCACGGAACGGTTTGAGTTATACGGGGCAACCTTAAAGTCAGGCTGAACGGAAAATGAACGCCTATTCAGGGACCGCCGGCGCCGCACGCGGCATGCGCCCGGACCGATCCGCGCGGCGCCTACCTGAGCTTCGCCAACTCTTCGCGCGCCTCCACCGCGCTCAGCGGGAAGTACGCCGAATAGCGCACTGGCTCCTGGCCGTCGCGGCTCAGGATGTAGCGCAGGAACGCTTTCACCGGCGGCGTCAGCGGACGGTTCAGGCGGATGTACATGTAGCGTGTGAGTGGATACTTGCCGCTCGCCGCATTCTCGGCATCGAGCGCATAGAACGGCTCGCCGTCCCGGCGCGCCACCGCCAGCGTCTTGAGTCCGGGGCCGCCTTCCTCGAGTCCGCCAAAGCCGATCGCGCCCGGATTCCCAGCGATCGCGCGCGCAGTGTCGTCGATCGATCCCTCGTGGACAGCGCTGTTCCACGCTCCGCCTGCCAGCACCATGACCTGCATCGACATCGCGTTCGGCGCGACGTGCGGCGGGATGTAGATCGTGATCGGACGGTCGGCCCACTCGCCGGTCAGGCCAAGCTGGCCCCACCGCGTGATACCCGGGTTCTGCCGCAGGATCGACGCCAGTTGCGCCAGCGTGACGCCGTTGAGCGGATTGTCCGGATGCACGAAGATCGCCTGGGCCGTGGTCCGTTGCGGCGTGTTGAAACCGCCGCGCGCGACGCGGATTTCGAGCGGCGCCGCGTGACGGATCTGCGTACAGGCAGCCCGCTCGTCCGGCCAGAGTTCGCGGCCCATCGGCGCCATCGCGGTGTCGCCCGCGAGCAGCGCGTGAAACCCGTTCAACGTGCCAAGGTGTTCCCATCGATCGCCCTTGCGCACGGCGGGCTGTACGTGCGTAAAGCCGTCGATCCACGTGTCCATCAGCGACTTCATCCCGTCGCTGCCGACGCTGTCGATCTCGCCGTGCAGGCCGGCCACGGGACGATAGACGGCCAGTTGCGCGTCAAGCGGCGGCAGGAAGCCGTCGAGCTTCGCGCGTTCACGCGCGGCCTGCGCGGCGGTGAGTGGCGCAAAGCGTTTCTGCGCGGCGACGATCGCCTGACCCTCGTCGCTCAGCGCAAACGCCACGAACGCCTTGACCTTGGGCGGCAGCGGCGCGCCGGGACGCCGGTTCACGGCGAGATAGGCCGCCTGCCCGTCGAGGCTCGCGACGCGAACGAACAGCGGCGACTTCATCATGTCGCCTGCGAACTGGTGCGCGTACGGCTGCAGCTCCGTCTGTAACGGCTCACGCGCGAGCGGTGCGATATCAGCGTCGCCGAACATAAGCGCGCCGAATGCGGTCGCACTGCCGGCGTGCCGCCAATGCGGCCCGCGATGGATCCCCGGCTGGCGTCGCTCGAAGGCGGCCAGCCACGCGTCGAGCAGCGGCCCCATCGCGTCGTCCCCGACGCTGCTGAGCGTTCCGCTCAGGTTCGGGAGCGATCGATAGGCCGGCAAGCCTGCAACGGTATCGGCCGCCTGCGCAATGCACGGCGGCATGAGTGCCAGACAGGCCGCAAGCAGGAGGCCTGCTCCGGTACGACGAGGGCGCGCCGCGGGCGCGCATGCATCCTGCGAGCGCAATGGCCGGGACGAGCACGACAGGGGCGGCATCGATGGCGATGCGCGCCGCAATGGAGAATCGAAAACAGGCACGGGGGTCTCCTGCCGGATGTGGAGAATGGCGCGCAGCGGCCCGGCTTCCGGTCAGGAACGCCGCCCCGCCATCGCGCCCGGAGAAGCTGCCCCGACGGTACGGCGGCACGCTGAAGCCAACCTGAATCGACGCTGAAAATTCGTTCATGCTCGGCAAGGCGTTCCATAAACGGATTTTCAGAATGTCTTCAGATTGCGTTCATCCGGCGACACTATCGTTGGACGCATGGCATGGGCGCTGCGCCGTTCGCCGCATCTCGCGCAGGCCGGCGCGATCACCGCGTTTCAACTTTCGCGCCGCCTGCCTCAAAATGGAGCGGCAGTGGAATCACGCACGCTTTGAATAAAGGAGGAGACATCTCGTGAATCGAAACCAACCCCGTTGCGGGACGAACCGGCGCATGCCGCGCCGCCGTTCGGCTCGCCTGATCATTGCCACTGCCGCGGCGTCGGTCTGGGCGGTGGGCGCCGCGGGCGCCGACACCCCATCCACGCCGATGGTCGAGTGGGTTGTGCCCGCGCTCAAGACGGTGGCGCCGCAAACCAAGGAACAAGCCGATGATGGGATGAAGGTCGGACGCGCGCTGGCCGAGCCGGAAATCCTGCAGCCGCGCCTCGACGCGGCCCTGCCCGACTACCAGCCCCGCACCGACCTCAAGCTCGCCGGCACGTTCAGGGGCGCGGCTTCCGACGTGCTGCCGTCGCTCGTCAACCGCTGGATCGAAGGCTTCAAGCAGTATTACCCGAACGTCGACATCCGCATTTCCCCACCGTACGCGGGCAGCCTCGGCGCGAAGGAGCTGGTCAAGGAGAAGCTCGACTTCGTGTTCGTCTCGCGCGAGCTCAAGCCGGACGACGTCACCGACTTCAAGGCGAAGTTCGGCTACGGCCCGCTCAGCGTACCGATTTCCGGGGGCTCGTACCGGCATTTCGGCTTCCTGGACGCGATCGGCTTCTTCGTCAACAAGGACAACCCGCTGGAAAAGCTCAGCTACGACCAGATCGACGCGCTCTACTCGCGCACGCACCTGCGCGGCGGCAAGCCGATCAAGACTTGGGGCGACCTCGGTCTCACCGGGGAATGGGCGGACAAGCCGGTGCACGTCTACGCGATCAAGCCGTGGAACGGGTTCGAGGAGTTCATCCGGCAACGCGTGCTGAGCGCCAACGGTCAACGCGGCGAGTGGCGCGACGACATCCATTACGACAAGCTCGTGTTCCCGCTCGCGAAAGACGTGGCCGACGATCGCTACGGCATCGGATTCTCGGGCATCGCCTATATCGACGCGCCCGTGAAGATGCTGCCGCTTGCCGCATCGGACAACGGCCCGTACGTCGCGCCGACGTACGAGAACGTCGCGCTGGCGACCTATCCGCTGAGCCGGCTGATCTATTTCAACACCAACAAGGCGCCCGGCAAGCCGCTCGATCCGGCCATCGCCGAGTTCCTCCGCTACGTGCTGAGCAAGCAGGGCCAGCAAGCCGTGATCGATCACGCGATGTACGTGCCGCTGCGCGCGCAGCAAGCGGATAGCGCGCGCGCGATGCTCGCCAACTGACCGCGCGCCGCTCGTCTCCCCCTCGCCAACCCGGCGCCGCGTGCCGGTCCCGCGCATTCCCGCCGGGCGGTGCCGATTCCTGGAGTGTCCACATGCACCGACCCATCCGCGCCGCCATGGCGGCGCTTTTGCTCGCCTCGGCCGTGTCTGCCTACGCCGCCACGACCGCCGCGCCCTATGCGCAGCAACTCGTCGATACCACGCTGGCCGCGCATCCCGAGCTGACGATCCTCGCGCTGCACGTCACCCCGCCGACGGGAAGCGACAACGTCATCATCGCGTCGAACATCGGCCGTATCGGCAAGTCCGCCGATGCCGACGACCTGGCCGTGCTCGACAGCGGCCAGCCCCGCGTCGAGGTGACGAAAACCGGCGATCTGTCGGTCGAGCTGCCGATGCGCGACGCCAACGGCAAGACGATCGGCGTTATCGGCTCGACATTCCGCTACCCGCCGGGCGTCGATCGCAACATGATCGTGCGCCGGGCCGAGCAGGTGCGCGACGAGCTGGCCGGAAGCACGCCATCGCTCGCGGCGCTGTTTCGACCCACGCACTGATTGGCGTCGTCTGTCTGAAAATCTATTAAGGATACCTTCAGGTCGGGTTCAGCTTCATGGCCCACCATCGTGGCAAGGCGAAAGCATCGCCGATGCACGACGCGCGTCGGGCGGGCCGACCCACCCCGATACGCAGCACGCAACGAATCGTCCCGCCGAGGGCGAACTCACGAGTACATCTTTAATCAGGAGACGCACATGAAACAGACGCAGAGGGTTGGCGGGTTGCGCAGGTCTGCGGCGGCATCGGCCGCGGCAGTGATCGGCATCGCGGCGCTGGGCGCGCTGACGTCGCCGCCGGCATTCGCCCTGAAGTACGCGGCCGTCGAGCATCACCTCAAGGTCGACCCGTCGATACCGATCTGGCATCCGGGCGAAGTCCAGTCCGTGCCGGAGGAAGACCTGCGTCTCGTCGGCGCTGACGTAATGGATGAAATCACGCTGGGGTGGATCAAGATGTATCGCAAGGCCTATCCGCGCCTGAGCGTCACCATGGAAGCCAAGGCGTCCGGTGCCGGCGGCCCGGCGCTGACCAACGGCACGGCGGACCTGGCGCCGGTCGGGCGCGAATTGCTGCCGGCCGAGGAGCAAGCCTTCGTCGACAAGTTCGGCTACAAGCCGCTCGCCATTCGCGTCGCGACAGGCAGTGTCGGGTCGCTCGGCAAGACGGCGACGTCGGTCGTGCTGGTCGACAAGGACAATCCGATCAAGGGATTGACGCTGGCCCAGCTCGACGCGATCTATTCGAAGACGCGCAATCGCGGCCACGCCGAGATCACCACGTGGGGCGACGTGGGGCTCGGCGGCGAATGGGCCGACCGGCCGATTCACCTCTACGGCCTGAAGCCGGTCAACGGCATCGAATACTTCCTGAAGCTGAACCTGCTGGAAGGCGGCGAATACAAGGACAACATCCAGTTCGTCAAGGGCAAGGGCTTCACGCATGCGTTCACGGTGGCCGCCGAGGACATGGCGACGCATCCGGGCGGGCTCACGTACGCACTGCTGGCCAACGTCACGCCGAACGTGAAGGTCGTGCCGCTGGCAGCCAGCGAAGGCGGACCGTTCCTCGCGCCGACACTGCAAAACGTGTACACGCACAAGTATCCGCTCTCGCGCTATGTGTACATCTTCGTCAACAAGAAGCCCGGCGAGCCGCTGCAGCCGAAGATCAAGGAATTCCTGAAACTGGTGTTGAGCCGCGAGGGACAGGACGTGGTCGCGAAAGAAGGCGTCTATATCCCGTTGACACCGGCCGTCGTCAAGGAAGAGCTGGCGAAGCTCGATCAGGCGGAGTGACCATGCGACGCGCGAACGCGCAACTGGCGCCAGTCGCCGTGACGGCAACGGTCGTTGCGACGGCCTCCCCGTTTCAGGCTGAATTTGCGTTCAGATCGCGTTAACGCTCGTTCAAGGTGGCGAGCCTACACTCGACTCGCACCTGCTTCCATGACGCCCATCGGGCAAAGAGAGGAGAGACATGAAGATCCTGACCAAGACCCTGCTCGCCGCGACGTTCGGCCTCCTGTCGGCTTCCGCGCTGTATGCGGTTGACTCTGCCGTCGCCGCGCCCGAACCGCACGCCAGGAACTGGACGCCGCCGAGCGCAAAGATCTTTGCTCAGAAACTGTCCGAGCAAATCATGCAACAGCATCCCGAGTTACTCAGCGTGACTTTGCACGGCGTTCCTCCGGGTATGCAGGATGCCTACACGATGTTCGCCGGTTCCTACCTCGATCGCATCGGCAATGCCGACGATCCGGACGACATCGACATCTCGAAAAAGGGCATCACGATCGTCGACCCGCGCTGGCATCGTCCCAATGACACGGTCAAGAAGTTCGTGATGATGCTGCCGCTGCGCGACGCGAGCGGCCAGAACGTCGGCGAGATCGTGCTCGCGTACAAGAACGACGGCGCCAATGCAAAGGGCGAGACCGCCTTCTTCCTCGCATCGACGGGCCTGCGTGACGCGCTGCAGAAGCAGATCCCGAGCTACGCCGCGTTGTTCGAGCCCGCGAAGTAGCCGCGCGCACGGCGCGCCGTGCGCTTGCAATGCCTCCTCGTCCCCGGCGCACCGGGGACGAGGCTGTATTCAACGAGCCATCCCCATTCAGGAGTCTGACCATGCGTTTGCGAATTTCCGCGATCGTGTCTCTGACGACGCTCGCGGCCCTGTGTGCGACGCTACCGCACACTGCCTACGCGGTGGCGCCCTCGGTCGATGCAGCCAGTCCGGCGGGCGCACCTCTGCGGCTGATCGGCAGCACGGCGCTGCCGGACTATAAAGGCGATTTCGATCACTTCGCCGCCGACGTTGACGGCGGGCGGCTGTTCCTCGCCGGCGAAGACGGCGCCACGCTCGAAGTATTCGATCTCGGCAGCGGCAAGCATCTGCGCACGGTCAAGGGTTTCGACCAGCCCCACGCCATCTTGTACCTGCCGGACCTGAACCGTCTGATCGTCACCGACAGCGGCGCCGGTATGACGCGCATCGTCGACGGAACGAGCTATCGCATCATCGGTTCGATCCAGCTCACCGTCGGTGCGGACTCGATGCGCTACGACCCGTCGCGCCGTCACATGTACATTGTCACGGGCGGTAAAAACGCCGAGCCGAAGATGACGCAGACGATCGTCTCGGAGGTCGATCCGCGCACGGGCAGCCACGTCGGCGACGTGAATTTCGACACCGACTTTACCGAAGCGATGGCGGCCGAGCAGCGCGGCCACCATCTCTTCGTCAACGTGACGGGCAAGAGCACGCTCGCCGTCGTCGACAAGGCGACGCGCCAGGTGATTGCGAACTGGCCTATCCATGGCGCGGAACTGAATGCGCCGATGGCATTCGACGAGACCCATCGACGCCTGTTTGTCGGCACGCGCAAGCCGTTCAAGCTGCTTGTGCTCAATGCCGCGAACGGCAACACGATCGCGACGTTCGACGCGCCCCAGCGCACGAACGAAGTGATCTTCGACGAAGTCAACCAACGCATCTACATGGCCGGCGACGACTATCTTGGCGTGATCCAGCAGAAGGATCCCGGCCATTACGAGGAAATCGCACGCGTGCCGACGGCCAAGGGCGCCAAGACGGCGCTTCTGGTGCCTGCGCGCCACTGCCTGTATGTCGCGGTCTCGCCTGGCGAATCAGGCGCTGGCGGAAGGCTGCTGCGCTTCGATGTGTTGCCGGGCACTGGCGTGAAGACGCCTGCCGGAATGTAAGTGCTTGCCACAGCTCGTCTAATATAAACCCCCGAGCTCCACATCCGCGATGTGAAACCATTACCGCGTAGCTGACTGTTTCTTGGCGCGGCAGGGACCTGAGAAACGCACTCGGACACTGTGCGGATGCTCGCGGTGCTGCTGTGGTTGTCGTTCTTTTTCGGGATGTATAACGGCGCGATGGTCGCGGCTCTGACTGAAGTCATGCCGGTCAACGTGCGCGTCGCTGGTTTCTCGCTCGCTTTCAGCCTTGCAACCGCCGTCTTTGGCGGATTTACTCCCGCCGTGTCGACCTGTCTCATTCAAGTGACCGGCGACAAGGCGGCGCCCGGTTATTGGTTGAGTTTCGCAGCCGTATGTGGCCTCGTCGCGACGCTTGTGCTTTATCGACGAGGCGGTGCAGCGGAGCGATCGGCGACCGTCGCCTGACGAGTCGCGCAAGGCACGCATCTCGTCGCGTGGCCCGCAGAGCGGCCGGACCAAAATGCCTATGCGCCCCGCTCCGAATGATTCGATTCCAACAACCTTTGCTCGCCGATCGCCGCGTCCCGGCGAACCGGCATCTCACGACTGGGTTCACCACTGTCCGCCCGCAACGTGCTGTTTTGTCAGCAGGCGAAGTGCATTGCTTAAACTTCAGGAGACATTTCCATGCAAATCACCGGTATGTTGCACGGCGCGCGCCTGCTGCAATTCGTCGGATTTCCGGCCAGCGAAATTCTCGGCCCGAGCGCCAGCGAAGAGGAAGTCAAGGCGCTGATCGACCGTCATCGCCAGATCTTCATCAAGCCCGTCTTCAAGGGCGGAGTCGGCAAGAAAGGCAAGGCAGGTTTGCTTGGCCGCGCGACCGACCTGAAGACCGCGCTCGCGGAAAAGGAGCGGCTCTACTTCGCCGAGCATATCGTCGGCCACATCAAGGCGAAGGCGAATGGCGTCACGTTCGAAGCCGGTGTGCCGGCCACGCACGAAGTCTACTTCTCGATCACGGATTCCACCCGCTTTCGTGCGCCGACCATGACGCTCTCCCACATGGGCGGCATGGACATCGAGGAAGTCGACCCGAAACAGGTGGCGATGGTGCCGTTCGATGCGCTGACCGGGCTGAAGGCGTTCGTCGTAGCGAATGCACTGAGCGAGATCGGCGCGCCGAAGGAGATCATCTCGCCGCTCGTGCAGCAGTTGCCGAAACTCTGGGAACTCTTTCACGACTTCGGCATGACGACGCTCGAGTTGAACCCGATCCGCATGCGCGAGGACAGGCACGGTCGCCTCACGCCGGTTGCGTGCGACTTCAAGTGCGGCTTCGATCGCGACGATCCGCGCTGGGCGCGTCTTGGCCTGCCGCCTCATCTGTTCGCCGCCGATTACTCGGATTTTGAGCAGGAGATCAACCAGCTTCGCACCCACCAGGGCCAGAGCGACGTGTATGTGATCAACGAGAAGGGAACGATCCTCGCCCCGACCTTCGGCGGCGGCGCCAACTCGCTCGTCACCGAAATGCTGGGCGACGCCGCGATCATCTCGTCGGATTTCGGCGGCAATCCGCCTTACGCGAAGATGAAGGAAGTGGCGCGCATCTGTTTCAGGCACTGGCTCGAACAGGCGAACGTGCTCTTCATCATCGGCGGCAAGTCCAATAACACGGACATCTACGAGACGCTGCGCGCCATGGCCGACGCCCTGCGCGAGCACTTCAGCGAGCACGGAGCGACACCGCTTTATGTCGTGCTGGGCCGGGGAGGTCCGAACCTCGTGCGCGGCATGTCGGCGCTGAGGGACACATGCGACTCGCTGGGCCTGCCCTACCGGCTGTTCGGCTTCGACTCTGACATCAGCGAAGTGATCCAGTACGCACGTCAGGCGGACGCCTGGATGCGCGCCGGCGGCCGCACCGGGATCGCAGCAAGGATTGGCGCGTCACCGAGGCAAACCGGAACGGCTCATGCCTGAGGAGATCGACATGTACAAGCAAGGCAGCAATACGTTCAGGTATTTCGTCGGCGTCAACTCGCTGGCGCAGATCGCCACGCGCGAGGATCGCGTGTGCGTGCTCAACATCCTGGGCGGTGAATCGTCGGACGTGACGCCCGTGAGTCACGCATTCTCGGGCGGTAACGTCGTATTCGGCACCGCGCCGGGCAAGGGCGGGCAAGTGCTCGCGACGCCGGCCGGCGATATCCCCGTGTACAACAACGTCCGTGAGGGGCTGCAGGCGGGACACCGGTTCAACTGCGGCGTCGTTTACCTGCCGCCGTCCGCGGCCCGCGACGGCGTCGCTGAGCTGATTCGCGTGAATCCCGAGCTGCGGAAGATCTTCATCATCACCGAGAAGATCGCGGTCCACGACGCCCGCGAAATCCGCGCGATGGGCCAGCAGGCGGGCATCGACATCTTCGGCGCGAACGGCCTCGGCGTCGCCGATTCGTGGAATCGCGTGAGGATCGGCGGAGCGCTCGGCGGCGACAATCCTGACGATTCGTTGCGCAGGGGCTCGATCGCGATCTTCTCCAACTCCGGTGGCTTCAGCACGACGATCGCGCAATACCTGCGCATGGGTGGCTGGGGCACGTCGACCGTCATTTCGAGCGGCAAGGACGTCTACATCCACTATGCCGCGCCGGAATTCGCGTTCGCACTCGCCAACGATGCGCGCAGCAAGGCTGCGGTGCTTTACTGCGAACCGGGTGGCTACTACGAGGCCGATGCGGTCTTCACGAAGCCAGTCGTCGCGTGCGTCGTGGGACGGTGGAAGAGCCGCCTCACGCGGGCAGTCGGCCACGCCGGCGCGATGGCCGGCGGCAACGACGATGCGCAAGCCAAGGAACGCTGGTTCATGCAGAAGTTCGGCGTCGAGCGCCTCTTCACGCCGGATGATCCATGCTGCTCGACGAAGGGTGCCGTGGTGACGAACATCGCGCACATCCCGGCCGCGCTGAGCGCCGTGATGCGCGCCAACGCGACGATGCCCGATTTCGAGTCGGAGGGCAGTCTCGCCCTCAAGCCGTGGTTCGGCTCCGATCAGGGCATCGCGCTGCCGGACGGCCTCGCGATTCCGGTCGTGGAAGCTGTTGCGCCGTATAACGAGCAGGTCCATCAGGTCAATCGGCAGATCGGCGTGATCGCTCCGCGCCAGACGCTCAAGGACGCATCGGGCGCGTCGCAGATGGACGCGAAGACGCAGGTGAGCAGCCTGCACGGCGCGTCGATGCTGGAGGCGGCGACGCGTTCGCTCGAAGCGAACGTCGGCCTTGCCCTGCTGCACGAATTCGGCGGCGAGAGCGACGAGAAGCTCATCGATGTCGCGATCGCTGCGTCCGTCAATCTGCACGGAACGCCGGAACTCGCGGCGGCGCAAGCCGCACGCGAAGCGGACAACGCCCCGAATGCAATTCTCGCGGCTGCGGCGTCGATCGTCGGGCCGAAACGTCAGCGCGCGGCGCGGGACGTCACCAAGTGGCTGATCGATCGTTTTGCGGCCGCTGGTCTTGCCGACGCGCTGAACGAAACCTTCGACGTCGCACGCATCGACGCAAGCGGCTGTGAACAGTTCTTCGGCGACTCTCGCGATCCGCGCGCCGAAGCAATGCTCGCGGGACTCGCCGCGCGCGGCGCGAAATCGGCGTTCGTCCGCTGGCTGACGTCGCAGCCCGCTCACCCGACCGTCGACGCGGTGCTGGCCGCGATCACGACGACGCTGGCGTGGGGCCCGCTCATGCGCAAGCGCATCTCGCGCGTGACCGCCGAAAGCCTGCCCTGGTGGAGCATGCTGTTCGGGACGCTGATCGGTGCATCGGCCGATGCGTCGCGGCATGGCCCGGACGGTTTCTGCGGCTTCTCCACCGACGAATTGCTGAACGAGCGCAGTCTCACCGAAATCGGCTTCGCCGCGCTGCTCAACCGGAAGCCCGGCCCCGACGACCTGTTCGCCTTCAAAACGCTCGTCGGCCTGCTGCTCACCAACGGTCCCGGTGCGATCTCGGCGCAGGGGGCGAAAGGCGCGGTATCCGCCGACGGTCCGGAAAGCCCCGAGCGCGTGCAGCTCAACAAGGCGCTGGTCGGCTTTCTCTCGCATACCGGCTACACGCACGGCGGGAACGGGTACGAGGGCATCGCGTTCCTGATGGATGCTTTCAGGGAAACCGCGCTGGACGATCCGTCGAAGCCCGGCCACGGCGTGGACCTGCGCTCGCTCGCCGAGCGCTCCGTCGAGCGATACGCGCAGTACAAAGCGCGGCAGAAGCATGCGGGCAGCCTCGACATCGCGAAGCTTCCGGGCGTGAATCATCCGGTGTTCAAGGACAGACCGGTCAACCACGACCCGCGCGAAGTGTTCATCGCCAACTTGAGCGAGAAGCGTGGGGAATATAACGTGTTCCATGCGTACTACCGCGAACTGGTGCAGGCGTTGTTCGACGCAGGTGTCTCGCGCAACGTCTATTGCGTCAATGTCGATGCGGTGATCGCCGCATTGCTGCTGAAGATGCTGTGGCAGCCGCTGCGACGCGGTGAATTCAGCGAGTCCGATCTGGAGACCGCCGCGTTCACGATCTTCCTTTATCCGCGCATGCTCGGCTGCGCGGCGGAAATCGACGATCACCTCAACCGCGGACGCAATATGGACACGCGCACGCCCGCGTCCCAGTGCCGCTTCGTGGCCTGAGCGCGAGTCTTACCGGCGCGGGGCAAGGCAACCACGTGGCTGCTGTGCTTTAGGGCAGTTGCGGGCTTTCTCCCGCGTCCATTGATAACCAGCGGACATCGATCGTTCCGAAGACGACGTTCGCTCGAAATGCCGCACGCGGATTGCCTGCTCGAGCTTGTCGATGGGGCGGCTCAGAGCCGACCACAAGATCTTGACCGCCTCGGTGGCCTTTCGGAAGCCACCCAACTATACGACGGCTCGAAACGCCTGCAAATCATCCAGGTCGAAGTTGACGCCCCATGCCATCCTCTGCGTAGTACAGCGGCTGTTGTGCATGATCCTGGCCAAAGTGGCCATGGGGACCGACGTTGGAGAGCGCCGACAATTGCTGCGGAACCGAATTGCGAACGTGCGTATTCGGCGCCTATGTATAGAATTCAACTATGTATAGTTTGTTGGCTGCGAATTCGCGTAATGTAGGTGCAGCGCGGCTGGCGGCGGGCTGGTTAGCGATCTTCCAGACATAGTTTCGGCATCGGAGTCCAGTGGTGGTCCTACTTCAGGAGACCGCCATGAAAAACGTCCGACTTCCTCTACGCTGCTTCACCAAGTGGCTCAACGAGCGGCCCTTGGCGCCTCATGTCGATGCGTTCGTGCAGTACCTGGCGGACCGCGGTTACGCCAATAACAGCTTTGCCACCTACGTACGCAGCATCGATCATTTTGCGCAATGGATTCATCGCCGTCGTGTGGACGTTTGTCGCATCGACGAATCAGTGCTCGCCGAGTTTCTGAGCGAGCACCTTCCATCCTGCCGTTGCGACGGTGTCGTTCTACGCCATCGACCTAGTCTGAGCGCTGCACTAGCGAGGGGCCGATGTGGACCGTTCACGCGACCGTCGAGGTGCAAACGTCCGGAAAGCGGCGTATTGCTGCCTGACCAGAGCCGGTACCTGAATGACGGCAAAGGCCGACTTGGGCAAAGAGACTGCTCCGACCGGTGACGGCGAAAAAGAATGGAGGAAGACAATGTAACTCCCATCAACTCAATGGGAGTCTCTCATGGGAAGCAATCAAAGCCGGAGCTCTGGAACAAAGGCAGGTTGGTTGGTCAGAAGCCGCCGCTGAAGCCGAAAGACGTCTGGGCAATCCGGATTCACCTCCAGAACGCGCACGCGGTTCCTGATCTAGCGCTATTCAATCTTGCGATCGACAGCAAGCTGCGCGGGTGCGACCTCGTCAACCCGCATGTGCGCGACGTAACCCACGGCAATCAGATACTGCCGCGCGCGATGATAATGCAGCGTAAGACCAAACGAGCCGTGCAGTTCGAGGTCACAGAGCCCGCTCGCGCTGCGGTCGCTGCGTGGATCGAGAAGGCTAAGCTGAGGTCCGACGAGTATCTTTTCCCAAGCTGCCTTTCTCGGTCGCCGCATATCTCAACGCGACAATACGCCCGGAAGGTGCATCAATGGGTCGCCGCGATCGGCCTTGATCCGACCGCTTACGGCGCACACTCGATGCGTCGGACGAAGGCTACTTTGATTTACAAGCGGACGAAGAACCTCAGAGCGGTCCAACTTCTGCTGGGACATAGGCTCGAAAGCACCGTTCGATACCTCGGCATAGAGGTCGACGATGCGCTCGAGATCTCAGCGCAAACTGAGATCTAAAAACACGCCGCGGCCGTACGACAGGCTGTTTGTCTCTGCGGCCGCATTCGCGTCGGAGGCACCGCTCCTCTCGGCCAGTTTCAGCCACTTGATGAAGCTCGCTGGTCGTCCACTTTCCACTGGCACGAGACATTCACCAATGCTGATTTCACGTCGGACGCAGGCTATGAAGCGGCTGCGCGGCGATGACACCCATCATCCTCGCATCTGACAAAGGGTAGCAATCCTTTCGCGCAGCGCACCTTCCGCCGAATTCAAGATTGCGCGCTCTGACGTGTGACGGTTAGGGTGAGCGTGTGCATGGGGCGCCAATCTGAGCGTTTTTTTCGCGCAAGGCTCTATGTAACAAAAAACAGTACGCGGAGCAGAAGCTTAGGCCCGCCGAGAACCTTACGGAGCGAGGTCAATGCGCCGGCACGTTATCGATCATCGGCTATCCGCAATATGACGTTGGGTACGTTGCGCGGATTTGAACAGACTGATCTCGCAACCGACGTTCGTGTCGTGGAACGCCAGCGTCATGCCGTGCATACCGGCCACGGCGGCGGCAAGACTGAGCCCCAGGCCGCTGCCGGGCGTATGACGGCTCGCCTCGCCACGATAGAAGCGGCGCAGGACGGCATCGCGCTCGGCCCGTGCGATGCCTGGTCCATTGTCCTTGACCGTCACGCCGGCGCCTCTTGTGTCGTGCCACAGCGTGATACGCACGGCTCCGCCATGCGGTGCGAACTTGACGGCATTCTCCACCAGATTCGCCAGCGCCTCGAACAGCAGATTCGGATCGCCCTGGATCTCCAGCGGCCCGGACACGGTGCGCTGCAGTTCGAAGACAATCTGCTTGTCTTCGGCGGTCGGCTCGTAGAACTCGAACACGTCGTCGGCCACCGCGGCCAGATCGACGCTGGTGAAGCCGGCGCGGCGCACGCCGCTTTCGATTTCCGAAATGCGCAGCAGGGCGTTGAAAGTGCGTAGCAGGCCGCTGGTTTCCACGATGGTTTCATCAATGGCCGCGCGATACTCTGCCTCGGTTCTGGCGCGCCGTTGCGCACGTTCGAGTCCGCCGAGCACCCGCGTAAGCGGCGTGCGTAGATCGTGCGCAATCGCATCGCACACGCCTTTGACCTCGTTCATCAGGCGCTCGATTTCGTCGAGCATCCCGTTCACGACGCCGACCAGGCGATCCACGTCGTCGCGTTTCGAATGCACAGGCAAACGCCTGCCGAGATTGCCGGCGACGATTTCCTCGATCGACGCGGTCACCGCATCGAGCCGCCGCATCGCCGAAACGCCAATCAGGGTCGCCCCGATCAGGCCGATCACGAGCGTGATCATCGCGGTGGAGAGCAGCGCATGCAGCAGTTCGTCGTCGAAGTGGTCGAGCTCGAGGGTGTTCTGGCATTGTAAAGCGATGCGGTTATCGGGCACGTGCGCGGCGATGCATCGGCCAGGCGGGTGGCCCGGCAGATTTGCGAGACGCATCGAAAACGGCTTGCCAAAGACGGGGATGGCCGGCAGATCGCCCGCATAGCCGCCGGCAAGATGTTTGCCGCTGGCTTCGAACAGGCCGAACGGGCGCTGGCGGCGCGGATCGAACTGGTTCTGATGTTCGAATCGCGCGACCAGTTCGTCCGGCGCTTCGCGTTTCAATTGGGCGTGCTCGCGAAGCAGCCAGTCGTCGATGCGCTCCTGTTCGAAGCCGGTGATCTCGCGGTACAGGTAACCGAATAGCAGCAGCGCGATCACGCCGAACAGCACCAGGAACAGCGTGGCGAGGCGAAAGCCGGTGGTGCGGTGCAGTTCAGTCAGGCGCATGTAGCATGTACCCCGAACCGCGCACGGTATCGATCATCGGAGCCGTGCCGTCCGGGTCGAGCTTCTTCCTGAGACGGCTGATGTGCACGTCGATCACGTTGGTCCGCTCGTCGAGCCGGTAGTCCCATACCGCTTCGAACAGCATGGTGCGGCTCACCACCTGGCCCTGGTGCTGCATCAGGTATTCGAGCAGCCGGTACTCGCGCGGCAGCAGCGGTACCGGGCGGCCGGCGCAGGTCACTTCGCGTTTGAGCGGGTCCAGACGTAACGGGCCGACCAGGTACTCCTGCACAGCGGGCGCCGCCTCGCGCCGGCGCATCAATGCATCGAGCCGCGCGGTCAGTTCGATGAACTCGAACGGCTTGGTCAGATAGTCGTCGCCGCCGGCGCGCAAACCGCGCACACGTTCGTCGACCGCGGACAGCGCGCTCAGGATCAGCACCGGCGTGAGCACGCCGGCGCTGCGCAACGCCGACAGCATGCCGAGCCCTTCGAGGCCGCCCGGCAACATGCGATCGAGTACGATCGCGTCATAACTGTTGGCGACCGCGAGCATCAAACCGTCGCGGCCGGTGCTCGCGGTTTCGACCCGGCAGCCGTGATCGGTGAGCGCTTCAACGATCTCTGCGAGAGTCTGCTCGTCGTCCTCGACGACCAATACGTTCGTCATGCCTTTTTCCAGAAATGAACGAGCGTCGAACCTGCGCTAGCCGGCCGATTTACACTAGGCTCGTACCTACGATGTCCGCAGTATGCCGCGCGAAGCTGCACAGGCGTTTCGCGCCAACATGAAAAAATTTTAATGTAAGCCCCTTAATGTAAGCCCCAGCGCATGCGAATCCTGCTGATCGAAGACGATATGCGCGCCAGCCAGTTCCTGGCGCGTGGCCTGAGCGAGAGCGGTCTGATTGTCGACACGGTGGCCGACGGCGCGACCGGGCTCGCCTATGCGCGTGAGGGCATCTACGACGTGATTGTGACTGATCGGCGCTTGCCGGCGCTCGACGGCCTGGCTCTCGTCCAGCAGTTGCGCGCCGGTGGGGATACGACGCCGGTACTGATGCTGTCGGCGGTCGGCGGCCTGAACGAACGCGTGGAGGCGATTCGCGCAGGTTGCGACGACTATCTCGTCAAGCCGTATGCGTTCGTCGAAGCGCTGGCCAGAATCGAGGCGCTGGCGCGGCGCGCCGATCGCAGCAGGATGAGCGAGCGGCTCGAATGCGCGGATCTGGTACTCGACACGCGGGCGCGGACCGCAAACCGCGGCGGTCGTGATCTGCGCCTGCAGCACCGCGAATTCCTGCTGCTCGAATGTTTGTTGCGCCGCGAGGGGCAGGTGGTGACGCGCAGCATGCTGCTCGAGGCGGCCTGGAATTACGATTTCGAGCCGCGCGGCAACATCATCGATATGCACATGCATCGGCTGCGGGCAAAGGTGGACCGCGACTTCCCGCTGGCGCTGATTCATACAGTGGTCGGCGCGGGATACGTGTTGAACCCGGCGCCCTGACACGCGCGGAACGCCCTGTAAGCCCCGGCTCGGGCGCGCCGACGCAGCATGTTGCGCCGCATTAAATTTTTTTAATTAATGGGCGAAAGCGCCGACAGGACCCGCTGGCTAATCTGGCGACACTTCTAGTTGCCGGAGCGTTCTCCAATGTCAGGACTGTCCCGTTCGGCGCCGCTTTCGCGCGCCGTCAGTCCACCTGCGCGCGTATCGTGCCTGCGCGCCGCCTTATGTGCGCTCGGCCTCGCGGTGCTCGCCGGCTGCTCGCTTGTGCCTGCCTATCAACGGCCTGGCGCGCCGCTGGCGCAATCCTTCGACGGCGCGGCCGGTGGCTCGCTCGCCGCTACCGTGCCAGTCAGAAGCGGCTGGTGGCGCGAGTATCACGACCCCGCGCTCGACGCGCTGGTCGATCGCAGTCTGCGCAACAACTTCACGCTGGCGTCCGCGATTGCGAGCGTCGAACAGGCGCGCGGCAACGCCGAGCGAGCCGGTGCACCGCAGTATCCGTCGCTATCGCTCGGCGCCAGCTTCGATCGCAGCCATCAGGGGCGCGGTTCGACCACCAAGACCCAGAGCCTGTTCGCCGAAGCCAGTTACGAGGTGGACTTCTGGGGCTTCAACGCCGCCAACGCCGGCGCCGCCGACCTGCTCGCGCGCGCCTCCGGGTTCGATCGCGATACGGTGGCGCTGACGCTGACCGCTTCGGTCACCGACACGTATTTTCAGGTGCAGAGTCTGCGCCGCCGGCTCGCGATTGCGCGTTCCATTTCCGACGATGCCGCGCACATTCTGCAGCTGCTGCTCGCGCAACAGCAGGCGGGCGTCGCGACCGAATTGCAGGTACAGCAGCAGCGCAACACGCTGGCCACCTTCCAGGCGGCCGTGCCGGCGCTGCAACAGCAGCTCGATACCAACATCCATGCGCTTGCGGTGCTGACAGGCACCGCGCCTGAACAATTCACGGTCAGCGATGCCGCGCTCGCCGACATCCCGATTCCCCAACCGCGCCCGAATCTGCCCGCGAGCCTGCTGGAAACGCGCCCCGACATCCGTTCGAAGGAAGCGCAGTTGCAGTCGGCGAATCAGAGTGTCGGCGCGGCGCGCGCGGCCTTTCTGCCGAACATCGTACTGACCGCGGACGGCGGGCTGAGCAGCAAGTCGCTGTCGCATTTCCTGTCGAGCCCGTTCGCCAGTCTCGCCACCTCGCTGGCGGCGCCAATCTTCGACGCCGGCGCGCTGCGTGGCCAGTTGCACGCGAGCCAGGCGGCCGAAGCGAAGGGCGTCGCGGATTACCGGCAAGCCGTCATAACCGCGCTGCAGGACGTGGAGGACTCGCTCACGGCGGCGCAACAGCAGCAGCTCGCGGAAGTCGCTGACCAGAACGCCGCCGACGCCGCCCGCAAAGCCGCTACGCTCGCGCAAGCCCAGTACAAGCTCGGCACCGTCGACTTTCTGACCGTGCTCGATACGCAACGCACGCTGTATCAGGCCGAAGACACGCTGGTGCAGGCACGGCTCGCGCGCCTGCAAGCGTCCGTGAGCCTGTTTCGCGCGTTCGGCGGCGGTTTCGGCGTGACCGACGATAGCGATAGCAGCACCGCCTCCACCTCTCCGTCATCCCGCTCATGAAATCTGCACACCTTCCGAACCACGAGGCGCCCCGCGGACGCGGCCGCGCGCCGCTCATCCTGGCATTCGCCGTCGTTGTCGCGATGTTGGCGGTGTGGTTCTCGCCGCGGCACCCGGCGGTCAAGGCGGCGACCGCCGTGCCGGTCAACGCCGGTCATCCGGTGAGCCGCGACTTTCCGATTCGCGTCGCCGCGGTGGGCACGGTGCTCGCGCTCAATACCGTGGACGTCAAAGTACGTGTCGACGGGCAATTGCAGCGGGTCGCCTTCACTGAAGGACAGGACGTCAAAGCCGGCCAGTTGCTGGCGCAACTCGATCAGGGACCGCTCACTGCCCAGTTGCATCAAGCCGAAGCGGCGCAGCGCAAAGACCAGGCATCGCTCGATAACGCGCGGCTCGATCTCGCGCGCTACTCGCAACTGGTCGGCATCGGCGCGGCGACGACTCAGGCGGTGGACACCGCGAAGGCGCAAGTCGAAGCGCTCTCCGCGACGGTCGCTGCGGACGCCGCGCTGGTACAAAGCGACCGGCTGCAATTGAGCTTCACCACGTTGAGCGCGCCGTTCACCGGACGCGTCGGCGCACGCGAGGCCGATATCGGCGCGATCGTCCATCCGACCGACACTACCGGCATCGTCACCGTCACGCAGATGGAGCCGATCACCGTGCTGTTCTCCGTGCCACAGGACGTGCTGCCCGAACTGCTCGCGAATCAGGCGAAAGCGCCGCTGGCGGTGAACGTGACCTCGCGTTCCGGCAGCACGCCGCTCGCCGACGGCACGCTGGTGTTCATCGACAGCACGGTCGACCCCACGACCGGCCAGATCAGGCTCAAGGCTTCGTTCACCAACCAGGACCGCAAGCTGTGGCCCGGCGAGCTGGTGAATGCGCGCGTGCTGGTGCGCACCGATACGCAGCGGCTCGCGGTGCCGAGCCGCGCGGTGGTGAACTCGCAGAACGGCACGCAGCTCTATGTGATCGCCGCGAACGGCACCGCGCAGATGCGCCCGGTGCAAACCGGTATCACCGTCGATGGCATGACGGAGATACACAGTGGCATCGCGCCCGCGGATCTCGTCGTGTTCGATGGCCAAAGCCGCTTGAACCCGGGCGTGCATGTGACGGCGACCACGGTTCCCGCCAGTTCCGAAGCGCCGCCCAACGCGAATCTGGCAGGCAGCCAGACTGATCAGGATATTCCGTCATGAGCCTCATGGAACTGTTCATCAAGCGGCGCATCGCGACGAGTTTTCTGGCGATCGCAGTGCTGCTGGTCGGCGCGGTGGCGTATTTTCTGCTGCCGGTCGCGCCGCTGCCGCAGGTCGATTTTCCGACCATTCAGGTTGTCGCCAAGTTGCCCGGCGCGAGCGCGGAAACCATGGCGACCTCGGTGGCGACACCACTGGAGCGGCAACTTTCGCTGATTGCGGGCGTGACGCAGATGACGTCGTCGAGCTCGCTCGGCAACACCAGCATTACCGTGCAATTCGATCTCTCGCGCGACATCAATGGCGCGGCGCAGGATGTGCAGACGGCGATCAACGCAGCCGGCGGCACGTTGCCGAAGAACCTGCCGAACCCGCCGACCTATCAGAAAGTCAATCCGGCCGACTTCACGTTGCTGTCACTGGCGCTGACGTCGCCATCGCTCACGCTCACGCAACTCGACAGCTACGCCGAAGACTATCTCGCGCAACAGATCTCGCAGATGCCCGGCGTCGGTCTCGTTGATTTCCACGGCCAGCAGCGGCCCGCAGTGCGTATTCAGCTCGACCCCGACAAGCTCACCGCGCGTGGCCTGACGCTGGAAGACGTGCGCTCGATCGTCGGCGTGCAGACGGTCAATGCACCGAAGGGCAGCCTGAACGGTCCGGATCGCTCGGTGATCTTCAACGCGACCGACCAGATCACGACCGCCTCGCAGTATCGCGATCTGGTGGTCGCCTACAAGAATGGCGCGCCGATTCGCGTGTCCGATCTCGGCACCGTGTTGAACGCCGCTGAGGACAACCAGCAGGCCGCATGGCTTCAGCACGAACGCGCGATCATCCTCGATGTTCACAAGCAGCCGGGCTACAACGTCGTGCAGACGATCGCCAACATCACGGCGAAGCTGCCCGCGCTTGAAGCAATGCTGCCCGCGGCCGCGCATCTGCATGTGGTGGGCGATCGCACGCAGACCATCAATGCGTCGGTGCACGACGTGCAGTTCACGCTGATGCTGACGATCGCGCTCGTCGTCATGGTGATCTTCTCGTTCCTGCGCAACGTATGGGCGACCATCATTCCGAGCCTGACGATTCCGCTGTCGCTGGTCGCCACGTTCGGCGTCATGTATCTGCTCGGCTATAGCCTCGACAATCTGTCGCTGATGGGCTTGACCATCGCGGTAGGCTTCGTGGTGGACGATGCGATCGTCGTGATCGAAAACGTCATGCGGCATATCGAAGACGGCGTGCCGAGAATGAAGGCAGCCTTGCTTGGCGCGATGGAAGTGCGCTTCACGATCATTTCGATGACCATCTCGCTGATCGCCGTGTTCATCCCGATCCTGCTGATGGGCGGCATCGTCGGCCGGCTGTTCCGCGAATTCGCAGTGACGGTGAGCGCCGCGATAGTGATGTCGGCGCTGGTATCGCTGACCGTCACGCCGATGCTGTGCGGCTGGCTGATCCGTTTGGCTGAGCCGGATGGCGGCGGCCGGATGCGCAGGCTCGAAGCATGGCTCGAAGCCGTCTTTAGCGCAGTAGAGCGGCGCTACGAGCGCGGCCTCGATTGGGTGCTGGACCGCCAGAAGCTGATGCTGGCTGTCACGGTGGCGACGATCGTCGCCACCGGCGCGTTGTTCGTCGCGATCCCCAAGGGATTTTTCCCGCAGGAGGACTCCGGTCTGATCGTGGGCGTCGCCCAGGCCGCGCCGGATATTTCGCCCCGCTCGATGTCGCAGAAGATGCAGCAGGTGGGCCATATCATCGAGGCCGACCCCGCCGTCGACAACGTTTACTACTGGATGGGTCCTAACCCGACCGTGAGCCAGGGGCGCGTCATGATCAACCTGAAACCGTTCGCTCAGCGCAAGGACAGTGCTGCGCAGGTGCTCAATCGTTTAAAGCCGCAGTTGGCGAAGGTCATGGGCATCTCGTTGTCGATGCAGGTCCGGCAGGATATTCAGGTGGGCGGCCGTATCAGCGCCGCGCAGTATCAGTACACGTTGCAGGACCCTGACATCAACGAGTTGAATCACTGGGCGGGCGTACTGACCGATCGCCTGTCGAAGCTGCCGCAATTGGCCGACGTCACGTCCGACCAGCAGGCCGCCGCTACCAGCGCGACACTCGTGATCGATCGCAGCACCGCTTCGCGTTTCGGCATCACGGCGCAAGCCATCGACGACACGCTTTACGATGCATTCGGCCAGCGGCAGATTGCGACGCTCTTCACGCAGCTGAATCAGTACCACGTCGTCGAGGAAGTCGATCCGCACTTTCAATTGACGACGGATGCACTGGCGCATCTCTACGTGCGTTCGCCGCTCACGAACGAACTGGTGCCGCTCGACACGCTCGCCAGGATCGAAAACAATGTGTCGCCGATCTCGGTGAATCACCAGGGCTTGTTCCCGGCCGTGACGATCTCATTCAATCTGGCGGCGGGTCAGTCGCTTGGCAACGCGGTGGCGGCGATTCGCCTGGCCGAAGTCGCGGCAGGCAAGCCAGATAGTTTGACGGGCTCGTTTCAGGGCACTGCGCAGGCGTTCCAGGCGTCGCTCGCGAGTGAGCCGTATCTGATCGCCGCGGCGCTCGTGGTGGTCTATCTGATTCTCGGCATCCTGTACGAAAGCGCGATTCATCCGCTCACCATCATTTCGACGCTGCCCTCGGCGGGTGTGGGTGCGTTGCTCGCGTTGATGCTGTGCGGTCAGGATCTGTCGATCATGGGCATGATTGGCATCATCCTGCTGATTGGTATCGTCAAGAAGAACGCGATCATGATGATCGACTTCGCGCTGGTGGCCGAGCGCGAGCAGGGTATGTCGCCGCGAGAAGCGATCCGGCAGGCCTGTGTGCTGCGCTTCCGTCCAATCATGATGACAACGCTCGCCGCGCTGTTCGGCGCACTGCCGCTTGCGCTAGGGCACGGCGCCGGTGCCGAATTGCGCGTGCCGCTCGGCATAGCGATTGTAGGCGGACTGATTGTTTCGCAAATGCTGACGTTGTTCACGACGCCGGTCGTGCACCTGTGGTTTGACCGTCTGTCGCATTGGCTCGCTGATTCGCGTATGAAGGGCAGTGCGGTCGAGCAGCATACCGTCGCTTGACGGCCTTCAGCCTGCCCGGGGAGCTTCTTTGTCACCAGCAGGGCGAGACGAAAGACGAAGTCCGGTACTTTGCGCATGATGGTGGACCCGGCAAGGGCACGTAATTGCGTATGGCGTGTGATGGCTCAGGCCTGTGGCGTGCAGCCATGCTGTCGCGACTGCGCCCAGCCTCTCGCATCCTCCGTGATGCGGCCGGCCAGGCTCGCAATGGCGAGTTGCTGCGCGCGCACCAGGTCCGTATAGCAACATCACATCGAGCGGATAGTGAAGGCGCTTTAGCACTCGGGTGATGCCCGCAGCAAGCGTCTTTCGCGGTGTTTGGGTCTTCTTCATCGGCCAGCCAAAGCATATTTGTCAGGCTCGAATACTACCTCTCCCGTCTTAACGCGACAAAACCCCATGGGCAGCGAGTGGGCGCCCGGCATGGTCAACGCGGACCGCCACGATTGCGCCGTCTACGAGGCGGTACTCGACATGATCGAGCGAAGCACACCGGACAAATTCGCGGCGCAGATCCGCGCGCTGCTCGATCGTCCCGATGCAACGGCGCTGCTTCGCGACATCGCGTGCCCGCCGATGATCGTCTGCGACCGCGATGACAAATGGAGTCCGTTGGCGCGTCACGAGGAAATGCACGCGCAGATTCGTGGCTCGGAGCTTCGCGTGATAGAACGAAGCGGTCACATGTGTACGATGGAGCGTCCCGACGATGTGACCGAAGCGCTGGTCGAATGGGCTCGGTGGGCGGCCGGGTTCGATACGGCTCGTTGATCATTGCTCGCACACCGCAATAGCGTTGGGATAAAAACATTGCAAGCGTATGACAGCGGGCGCGGTTGTTTATCGACGTGTAGCACCGTATGCTTGGATACGTCGCTTTCCGTTCGTCAACTTCGAGAAGGTCATTCAGTCATGAACGAATACTGCATGTTCAAGGGAAAACTGCTGCGCGCGGCGCCCTTCAAAGATTCGTATATAGGCAGTCCGCACTATGTGATCACGGTGACTGGCAACGACAACACGCCATTCAACATCGTCGTCAATTCGGCGTCGACGCAACCGGGCGCAAGCGGTAACGACGACGTGTACTTCTATGCCGACCTCAACTTCGCCGATCCACTCACCGCGAAACTGCAGCCCCTGAACCTCGGCCTCTACACGAGCGGCTTTCCACGGCTCGACTACTTCCAGGACAGCAGCCTGCTCGACATTCACCGCATGCGGCCGGTCCCCTACGAGGATCAAAACGGCAACCGCGCCGACGTCAACGACATCATCGACGAAATCCTCACCATCGACGAAAGCAAACCGTCGCAAAGTCTGCCCTACGACAACGGCAGCGGCCAGTTGCACAACCGCGATTTCTGGACACCGACCACCGCGGGCATCGTGGTCTACGGGTTCGGCTTTCTGTTTCTGCCGAAGAAGGACGGTCTTCACGAGACTCACATGAATCAGGGCAATCCGCGCGGTCCGCATTACAACGAAAACGGCGCGTTCCAGGACGGCGCGGTGATCGTGCAGCGCGCCGATGGGTTTGCCGCGATGTTTACCGCGTTTCAGACACAGTATTTGCCGACCAATGCGGCCGGCGATCCGGCGGCGAATGCAGTGGCGTTGCCGGTTTATATTCAGCGAGGTTGATAGGGTCGCTCGTGCATGGGGCAAGTGGAAACCGCCGCGATGCGCGAGAAACAGGTTCTTGCAAAGGGGAAAATCAGATCGCGCGCAAAAGTCCCTCGCGATACGAACGCACCGCGAGAGACGTCGCGTCGATCAGCGCGCGCTCGCGGCGCCTCGACGCGGAATATGCCGCCGCACCACCGCCAGCGCGATCAGCACGATGGCCATTGCGATACCGAGCATCAGCAGATAGCCCGACGCGCCACCGGCCGTGATCACCGCGGCACCGGCGAATGCGCTCAGAATCGCGCCGACGCGGCCGAACGCGAGTGCCGACGCGGTGCCCGTCGCCCGCACGCTGGTCGGATAGACGTATGCGCACAGCGCGTACATCGTCGATTGCACCGCATTGACGAACAGCCCGTGCAAGCCGAGACCGACGATCATCAACGCCGTATGCTGCGTCGCGCTGACGCCGAGCAGCATCCATGCACTCGCGACGCCGCCCGCGCAGCACAGCAGCAGCGGCCAGCGCGAGCCGTAGCGCCCGATCGCCAGCGCGCACAGCACCGCGCCGATTACGCCGCCGAGGTTGTACGCGCTCAGGCCATAGCCCGCGAGCGACACGCTCAAGCCCTCACTCGTCAGCATCGACGGCAGCCAGCTGAACGCCGCATACACCGCGAGCAGGCACATGAAGAACGCGCCCCAGATCGCGACGGTGTCGCGCGAACGGCCATCGCGGAACAGCGCGGCAAAGCCGACGTGTTTCTCAGCGCTTTGTTCGCGCACATCGGTGAAGCTCGCATCGGCCGACACGTCGCGCGCCATGCGCCGCAGCAGCTTCACGAGTTCGGGCCAGCGATGCGGACGGCGTGCCAGAAAACGCGGCGATTCCGGCAGCGCCGCGAGCAGGACGAGGGCGAGCACGAGCGGCAGCACACCACCCGCGACGAACAGACCGCGCCAGCCATAAACCGGCAGCACCTGGCCGGCGAACAATCCCGCGACCATACCGCCCAGCGGCACGCACAGAATGGTCGCCGTCACCGCGAAGGTACGAAAACGCGCGGGCGTGAACTCGGCGGTCAGCGTGGTCGACGTTGGCAGCGCGCCGCCGATGCCGAGCCCCGCGATAAAGCGCAGCGCCGCAATGGCCGCGACGTTCGGCGCGAGACTGATCGCGCAGGTCGCCAGGCCGAACACGAACACGCTGCCGATCACCGCCCAGCGGCGGCCGAAGCGATCGGCGAACAACCCCGCGAACGCGCTGCCGATACCCATGCCGACCAGCCCCGACGCAACCACCGGCGCAAACGCGTTGCGCGTGATGCCCCACTCCTTGGTCAGCATCGGAATCGCGAAGCCGATCAGTTGGCTGTCGAAGCCGTCGACGACGATCGACAGCGCCGCGAGCACCACCGCGATTTTCTGCAGCAACGTGTAGGGGCCGTCGTCGAGTGCATGACCGATGTCGACCGTGTTGCCGCCGCGCGCGATGCCGGCGAGCGCCGCGTCGTCGCGCGCGGTCGCGGTCGTGGTCGCCGTCGAAGCGGCAGGAACGATACTCATGAACCTGTCTCCGTTGTTTGCGCTGCACGCGCGTTGTTCGATTTTTTTTGCTGTCGGCAGTACGGTGCGACGCGATGGCCCGCCTCGGCGAGCTGGCCGCCGAACAGCGAGCCCATCGCGTCGCTCCTCATCAGAACGGATAGTGACGCGGCGTCGTTTGCAGCGTGACCCAGCGCAGATCGGTGAATTCCGCGATCCCCGCCTTGCCGCCGAAGCGGCCGAAGCCACTCGCCTTCACGCCGCCGAACGGCATCTGCGCTTCGTCGTGCACGGTCGGGCCGTTCACGTGACAAATGCCCGACTCGATGCATTTAGCGACGTTCAGCGCGCGCGCCGTGTCGCGGCTGAACACCGCCGCCGACAGGCCGTATTCGTTGTCGTTCGCACACGCGATTGCGGCCTCCTCGCCACGCACGCGCACGATCGGCTTGACCGGCCCGAACGATTCGTCGTGATAGATGCGCATGTCCGGCGTCACGCGATCGAGCAGCGTCGCGGGCATCAGCGTGGTTTCGCTCTTGCCGCCGCACACGAGCGTCGCGCCTTTGGCGAGCGCGTCGTCGATCAGCGCGTTGCAGCGCTCGACCGTGCTCATGTCGACTACCGAGCCGAGCACGACCGGCCCCTTGCGCGGATCGCCGAGTGGCAGCGCGCGCGAGCGCGCGGCGAGCCGCTCGACGAACGCATCGGCGATGCTATCGTCGACGATGATCCGCTCGGTCGACATGCAGATCTGCCCGGAGTTCGCGAACGCGCCGAACACGGCCGCATCGACCGCGGCGCCGATGTCGGCGTCGTCGAGCACGACGAGCGGCGCCTTGCCGCCTAGTTCGAGCACGCAGGGCTTCAGATTGCGCGCGCACGTTTCGGCGATCAGGCGGCCCACGCGCGTCGAGCCCGTGAAGTTCACGCGACGCACGGCCGAGTGTTCGATCATCGCGTCGACGATGCGCGCGGCGTCGGCCGGCGCATTGGTCACGAAGTTCACGGTGCCGCGCGGCAGACCCGCCTCCTGCATCGCCTCGATGATGAGACCGTGCGTGGCCGGACAGATCTCCGAGCCCTTCAGCACGACCGTGTTGCCGCACGCGAGCGGCAGCGCGATCGCGCGCACCGCGAGTATCACCGGCGCGTTCCACGGCGCGATGCCGAGCACGACGCCCGCGGGCTGGCGCACGCCCATCGCGAGACTGCCGGGGACGTCGGATGGGATCAGTTCGCCGGCGATCTGCGTGGTCAGCGCGGCGGCCTCGATCAGCCCGGCCGCCGCGAGATGCACGTTGAAGCCGGCCCAGATGCCCGACGCGCCGGTCTCGGCGGCCATCGCGGCCGCGAAGGCCTCGGCCTTCGCTTCGAGCGCGTGCGCGGCCTTCGTCAGCAACGCGCGGCGCTCGCTCGGTCCGAGCGCGGACCACACCGGAAATGCGGCCGCGGCGGCATCGACGGCGGCCACGGCATCTTCGACGGTCGCGGCCGGCGCGCGCGTCGCGACTTCGCCGTCGAGCGGGTTGCGGCGCTCGAAGGTCGCGCCGTTGCGCGCCTGTGTCTGCTCGCCGCCGATCAGCATCGATACGTTTTTCATCGTAGGTCTCTCTCCTTTTCGTGAATGGGAAGCGCCGTTACGCGACGATCGCTTCGACGAGCGTGGGACCGCTTTTCACGTCACCTTCGGTCAGCGCGCGACGCAACACGTCGGCAAGTTCAGCCGCCTCGCTGACGCGCGCGCCAGGGCAACCCATGCCCGCCGCGATCGTCACGAAGTCGAGGCCCGGCAGGTCCGTGCCCTGCACGGTCTCGCCAGGCGCGAAACCGAACACCGGCGCGAAATCCTGCAACGCCGCGTAGCGCGTGTTGTTCAGGATCACGAATGTGATCGGTAGCTGCATCTGCACCGCGCTCCAGATCGCCTGAATCGAGTACATGCTCGAACCGTCGCCGATCAGCGCGATCACGCGCTCGCCCGGCCGCGCAAGCGCGACGCCGACCGCCGCCGGCATGCCGTGGCCGAGGCCGCCGCTGTCCATCGTCAGGAACGTGCCGGCACGCGCGATCGGCAGATAGGTCTGCATGATGGGCCGCGAGCTCGGCGCTTCCTCGACGACGATGCCATCGGGATCGCGCACTTCGGCGAGTGTCTGCAACGCGAACGCGACCGACATCCGCTCGCCCCGCGCGGGCGGCAGCACGCGCGGCGCCACCGCGCGCGGCGCGGGCAACTCACGCGCTTTGGGCGCGGCGCGCGCGAGCAGATCCTGCACGCCGAGCCGCACGTTGCCGACCGCGGCGATGCCCTGCGGCGTCCATGCGGCAATGCCCGGATCGTCGATCAACTGACACAGCCGCGAGCCCGGCGGCACATGCGGACCACTGCCTTCGACGTGATACGTGAACGCAGGCGCGCCGATCACGAAGATCGCGTCGTGCGCGCCGAGCAACTCGACGATGCGCTCACGCAGCGCCGGCAAAAAGCCCGCGAACAGGCGGTGCGTTTCGGGGAAGCTGCAACGTCCTGTCATCGGCGCGACGTAGACGCGCGCGGCATGCCGCTCCGCGAGGCGCACGACTTCAGCCGCCGCGTCCGCGCGATCGACCGCGCCACCGACCACGAACGCGGGCCGCTCGCACGCGTCGAGCACCGTGCCGATGCGTTCGAGCATCGCCGGATCGGGACGCATGATGTGCGCGACCTCGCGGTCGGCCACGCGCTCGGCAGGCTGATCCCAGTCGTCGGCGGGAATCGACACGAACACCGGGCCGCGCGGCTCCTGCATCGCGATCGCGTACGCACGCGCGATCGCGAGCGGCACATCCTGCGCGCGAGCCGGCTCGATGCTCCACTTCACGTAGGGCTTCGGCAATTCGGTGGCCTGGGTCGCGGCGAGGAACGGTTCGAACGGCAGGATCGAGCGGGCCTGCTGACCCGCGGTGACGACGAGCGGCGTGCGGTTGCGAAACGCCGTGAAGATATTGCCCATCGCATTGCCGACGCCCGCCGCCGAATGCAGGTTCACGAGCGCCGCGTTGCCGGTGGTCTGCGCGTAGCCGTCGGCCATGCCGACCACGACCGCTTCCTGAAGACCGAGCACGTAGCGGAAATCCGCGGGGAAATCGCGGAACATCGGCAGCTCGGTCGAGCCCGGGTTCGCGAAGATCGACGTCATGCCGACGCGGCGCGCGAAGTCGATGACCGCGTCGCGTACGGTCCACGGCGTGCTCTGTTCTATTGCGTGTGCCTGATTCTGCTGCGGCGCGCTGCTTGTCATGCGAAATCTCCTGTCTGGTGAGCGCGGAAAATCGAATGGCCATTATCGCGGCCGCCGGGGTAACCGAAAATTGCCCAATTCGCAAAAAGGCATTACCTTTCGGCATGACTTACAACCTGCAACAACTGCAGGCGTTCGCGGTGATCGTCGAGAGCGGCAGCCTCGGACGCGCCGCCGAAGCGCTGCACATCACACAGCCGGCCTTGAGCCGGACCATCCGACGTCTCGAGGAACAGGTCGGCGCGCCGCTGTTCGAGCGGCATTCGCGCGGCATGCATTTGACCGCGGTCGGCGAGGCGCTGCTGCCGCACGCGAACCTGTTGCAACGCGAAGCCGAACAGGCGCGCGAGGAAATCGACGCGATGCGCGGCCTCGCGCGCGGCACGATCCGCGTCGGCGCGGTCGGCAGCATCGCGAGCCTCGTGCTGCCGCTCGCGGTGAGCGGCGTGTTGACGAAGTGGCCGAACCTGCGCGTGGAGATCATCGAGGGCGTGTGGGACCGGCTCGCCGATGCGCTCGTCAAACGTCAGATCGATCTCGCGCTCAGCATGGCCGTGCCCGATACCGACGAGATCACCGCGATCGCCGATTGCCGCTGGGAAGACGCGAGCTACGTGGTCGCCGCGCTCGATCATCCGCTGCGGCGCAAGCCCGACCTCACGCTCGCCGACACGCTGGGCGAACGCTGGGCGATTCCGCCACGCGGCACCGGCCCGTTCGAGCACATGCAGAGCGTGTTTGCCGCGCGCGGGCTGGGACTGCCGAACGTCGTCGTCGAAACGCGCTCGGTCACGGCGCTGAAGAGCCTGGTCGCGCGTTCGGGCTTTCTGAGCTGGATGGCGTCGACGATGTACGTGACCGAAAGCAAGGCCGGCGTGTTCGATACGCTCGGCGTCCCAGGCGTGGTCGGGCGGCGCACGTTGACCGCGTTCCGGCGGCGCCAGGGGATTCTGCCGAGCCCGGCGGTCAAGCTGCTGGAGCAGTTGCGGCAGTTGACGGCGGAGGGTATGACCACGGGTTGATCGTTTCCCGCACACGCTGCCACTTTCTCGGCGTTTACCCGATAAGTAGATTTTATCGATTATTTATCAATAAAGTCTCGTGTTAGATTCCGTCGCCATGCGTCGGGGAAACGAAGCAAGGAGAGCCGGATGGGGGTTTTGATTGGCGTGCCGATCGTGGTACTCGGCTTCGCATTGCGCTTCAACGGGCTGCTGGTGGTGACGATCGCGGGCGTCGCGACCGGGATAGCCGGCGGCTTGCAGACGGTGGCGATCGTCAGCGCGTTCGGCAAGGCATTCGCGGATCACCGCTACATGGGCCTGATCTGGCTCACGCGGCCGGTCATCGCGCTGCTCGAACGCAACGGTCTGAAGCAACAGGCGCGGCATCTGATCTCGCGCTTGCATGCGGCCACCACCGGCCGCGTGCTCTCATCACGCTGGTCGGTACGCTGACGCTCAAGTACGCGCCCTTCGTCGAAACGAAGAATCTGGTTTCTGCGGCACGCTGATGACGCCGATGGCGGCGAACTTCAACATCGTCCCCGCCGCGCTGCTCGAACTGAAGGACCAGAACGGCGTGATCAAGGCGCAATGGCCGACCGCTTTACTATTGCTGATCGTCAACACCATACTGTTGTACGTGTTCGTATTCCGCTTCTGAGGAGCCGCCGATGACCACCCAGCTCACCCGCGAATTCGCGTCCAGATTCGCCAATGTCGCGCTCGCCCACCTCACGCGCGAATATCCGAACAAGCTCACGCACTCGCTTGGAGGACCGCAGGACGTACAGGGTCCGCGCGCCTTGCATCCGATCTTCTACGGCAGCTACGACTGGCATTCGTGCGTGCACGGCTACTGGCTGATCCTGCATCTGCTCGAACGCTTCCCCGATCTGCCCGAGGCCGCGCGCATCGTCGCCGTGGTCGACGAGCATTTCACCGCGGCGAACGTCGCCGGCGAACTCGCGTATCTGGAGCTGCCGCACAACCGCGGTTTCGAGCGGCCGTATGGCTGGGCATGGCTGCTCGCGCTCGGCGCGCAGTTGCAGTCGATGAAAATCTCGGAAGCCGCGCGCTGGGCGAAGACGTTCGCGCCGCTCACCGAGGTGTTCGTCGAGCGCTTCGCGGAGTTCCTGCCAAAGGCAACCTATCCGCTGCGCGTCGGCACGCACTTCAACATGGCGTTCGCGCTCGCGCTGACGCTCGATTTCGCGCGGCAAACCTCGCGCGAATCGCTCGAGGCGCTGATCGTCAGCACCGCGGAGCGCTGGTATCTGGACGACGTCGCGTGTCAGGCATGGGAGCCGGCCGGCGACGAGTTCCTGTCGCCGTCGCTGATGGAAGCGGAGTTGATGCGGCGTGTGTTGCCGTCGGCGCAGTTCACCGACTGGTTCGGACGCTTCCTGCCGGACCTCGGCGCGAAAAAACCGGCGACGCTGTTCGAGCCCGTCACCGTGACCGATCGCAGCGACGGCAAGATCGCGCATCTGGACGGCCTCAATCTGAGCCGCGCGTGGTGCCAGCGTGCGCTCGCGCGTGCGCTGCCCGCCGGCGACGTGCGTCGCACCGTGCTGTTCGATGCGGCCGAGCGTCATCTGCACAGCGCGCTGCCGCATGTGGCCGGCGACTACATGGGCGAGCACTGGCTCGCCACGTTTGCGACGCTGGCGCTCGAAGCTTGAGCGAACCGGGCACGAGCTGAACCGGCTTTCAAGAGATAAAGCCGTGCTGGTTGGGGCACTTCAATGCGAAGCGCCCTTTTTATTGCCCGTTCAATAGTCCCTGCCTGCGGCGGTAAAATCGCGCAAGGCGATTGCGCCGCTTTAAAGGTGGAAGTTTGACTGAGTTCGAGCAGGGTTTCATTTTGACCCGACATTGGCGGGACACGCCCGCCGGCACGGAAATCGAGTTCTGGCTGGCCACGGACAGCGGGCCGCGCCACATCCGTCTGCGCCCTCAGCCGTCCGTCGCCTTCATTCCGGCCGAACATCGCGAACGCGCCGAAACGATCCTGCGCCGCGACGCGCCGCTCGATCTGCGTTCGCTCGAATTGCGCGACTTCCAGCATCGGCCGGTCAGCGGGCTTTACTGTGCGCAATACCGGCAATTGAAGGGCTTCGAGAAGCGCCTCAGAGAAGGCGGTGTCGATGTCTACGAAGCCGATATCCAGCCGCCCGAGCGCTACATGATGGAGCGCTTCATCACCGCGCCGGTGTGGTTCAGCGGCGTGCCGCAGCAGAATGGTCCGGGGCTCGATGGCCCCTGGCTCGACAGCGAACTCAAACCGTCCCACGACTATCGTCCGCCGTTGAAGCTCGTGTCGCTCGACATCGAAACGAGCGCGCATGCCGAGCTATATTCGATCGCGCTCGAAGGCTGCGGCGAGCGGCAGGTGTATATGCTTGGGCCGCCGAATGGCAACATCGGCAACGTCACCGACGCCATCGACTTCAAGCTCGAATACTGCGAAACCCGCGCACAACTGCTCGAAAAGCTGATCGAGTGGATGGAGCGGCACGATCCCGATGCGATCATCGGCTGGAACCTCGTGCAGTTCGATCTGAAGGTACTGCAACACCATGCCGAGCAGTATCGCGTGCCGCTGCGCATCGGACGAGGCGGCGCGGTGATGGAGTGGCGCGAACACGGCGTCACGCGCAATCACTTTTTCGCGGGCGTGGCAGGTCGTTGGGTCATCGACGGCATCGAGGCATTGCGTTCGGCGACGTGGAGCTTCCCGTCGTTCAGCCTCGAATACGTATCGCGTTCGGTGCTGGGCGAAGGCAAGGCGATCGACAATCCGTATCAGCGCATGGACGAAATCCAGCGCCGCTTCGACGAAGACAAGCCCGCGCTCGCGCGTTACAACCTGAAGGACTGCGAGCTCGTCACGCGTATCTTCGCGAAGACCGAGTTGCTGCCGTTCCTGCTCGAACGCGCGAGCGTGACCGGCCTGCCTGCCGATCGCAGCGGCGGCTCGGTCGCGGCGTTCACGCATCTGTACATGCCGCGCATGCATCGGCAGGGCTATGTCGCGCCGAATCTCGGCGACGTGGCCGGCGCCGCGAGCCCCGGCGGCTTCGTGATGGATTCGCGACCCGGGCTCTACGACTCGGTGCTCGTGCTCGACTACAAGAGCCTGTATCCGTCGATCATCCGCACGTTTCTGATCGACCCGCTCGGTCTGGTCGAAGGCATGCTGCATCCCGACGACGCGAGCTCGGTGCCGGGCTTTCTCGGCGCGCGCTTTTCACGCACGCGTCACTGCTTACCGTCGATCGTCGCGCAGGTGTGGCAGGCACGCGAAGCGGCCAAGCGCGAGCACAACAAGCCGCTGTCGCAGGCGCTGAAGATCATCATGAACGCGTTCTATGGCGTGCTAGGCTCGACCGGCTGCCGCTTCTTCGATCCGCGGCTTGCGTCGTCAATCACGATGCGCGGCCACGAGATCATGCACACGACACGCGAGCTGATCGAGGCGCAAGGCTACGAAGTGATTTACGGCGACACCGATTCGACCTTCGTCTGGCTCAGACACGCGCATGACGAGGAAGACGCCGCGCGCATCGGCCGCGCGCTCGTCGAACATATCAACGCGGCGTGGCGGCAGAAGCTGCAGGCGCGCTTCGGTATCGACAGTGCGTTGGAACTGCAATTCGAGCGGCACTATCGACGCTTTTTCATGCCGACGGTGCGCGGTGCCGAGGAAGGCAGCAAGAAACGCTACGCAGGACTGACGGTATTGCCGGACGGCCGCGAGGACGTGGTCTACAAAGGGCTCGAAACCGTGCGCACCGATTGGACGCCGCTTGCACAGCAGTTTCAGCAGGAGCTGTATCGGCGCATCTTCAAGCAGCAGCCGTATCAGGATTACGTGCGCGACTATGTGCGCGATACGCTCGCCGGCCGGCTCGACGATCAGCTCGTCTATCGCAAGCAGTTGCGCAGACCGATCGACGCTTACGAGCGCAACGTGCCGCCGCATGTGCGCGCGGCACGCGTCGCCGATGAGTTCAATCGCCAGCAGGGACGTCCGCTGCAATATCAGAACGGCGGCTGGATCAGCTACGTGATGACGGTGGCCGGCCCCGAGCCGCTCGAAACGCTGCGCTCGGCGATCGACTACGAGCACTATCTGACGCGGCAATTGCAGCCGGTTGCCGACGCGATTCTGCCGATGCTACGCGACGATTTCACGACGCTGATGTCGGGGCAGAAACAGTTGTTCTGATCGTGGCGGCGAACGCGCGGCTGCGAGCATGGACGAATTGCCTACTTCACCATGGACGGCGGCTCGGCCTCTTTATCGGAGTGCGTGTTATGCACAGCAAAGGTGCGGCAATCCGTGATTAAAGGCGGAAAAAAACTAATCCTTAGTTGTGGTTTTCAATCCTATCAACAGAATTAGAGCGCCATCATAATTTGAAGTATTCCAATTTCTTCGGTTGTCCCCGCAATTGGCCGGATTTGCATTGTTGCTTGACCTAACCCTTTATTGTCCTATAGTGCCATTTGATCCGCCTCAGAAATATTGTGGGGGCGTGTGTCCGATATCCCTGAATCTGTAGCCCAACGATCTGCAACGACAGGAGAAGATGCATGAAAGCAATCCACGCCGTCAAACTGGTCGGTACCGCCCTTCTGATTTCGGGTTCGATTCACGCCTATGCGCAGGCGAGCAACGCTAACGCCCCTGAGTCTGCCCCGACCACGACGCCCGAAGCCCGATCGCATTACAAGTCAATGAAAGCAGCGAACCGGGCGCTACAGCGTCAGGTTCGAAATGCGCTGGTGAAAGATAGGAACATCTCAACGGCCAATATCACAGTTCGCGCCCGCGATGGTGCTGTCACGCTGCAGGGCAGCGTACCGCTTCAGGCACAAAGCGACCGGGCAACCGAGGTGGCGAAAGGGGTACCTGGCGTAACTTCGGTCAGGAACGCGCTGTCGATCCGTCCTGTGGGCACCTGAAGCAGTCCTGGACCCCGCTTTGCAGGAAGGCCGGCGCTCTGACCGTGCATTCCATTGAGGGCATAGCCAATGCGGCACATGGCGGCGGGCCGGCTCGACAGCCGGCCTTCGCTATGCGGATATCTTCTCGAGTTCGAGCCCTTTCGTCTTCGGCCCCATCAAGCCAATCGCCAGCATCACGATCAGCATCGCGCCCGCGATGAACACGAACACGCCGGTCGTGCCGAAGTAGCGCAACACGGCCGCGATCAGAAAGGCCGTGAAAATCGCGGAAAAGCGGCTCCACGAGTAGACGAAGCCGACCGCGCGCGCCCGGATGCTGGTCGGAAACAGTTCGGCCTGGTACGCGTGATAACTGTACGAAATGATGTTGCCGGCCAGCGTCAGGCACACTCCGAGGCTCACGAGGAGCACCGCCCCCGAAGCCTGACTGAACCACAACCCGCACACGATATTGACGCCGGCCATCACGACGATCACCGTCTTGCGCTCGAAGCGGTCGCCGATAAACAGCCCGATGATCGGACCGAGCGGCGCGGCCAATGCGATCACGCTCGAATACATCAGGCTCGTCGTGATCGTGATGCCCTGCTTGATCAGCAGCGTCGGCACCCAGTTCGCGAAGCCATAGAAGCCGACCGTCTGGAAGATGTTGAAGATCGTCATCATCAGCGTGCGGCTGCGGTACGGCGGCACCCACATGTCGCGGAAGCTGCCGCGCGGTGGGATCGGCACCGGCGGCGCCGGCGGCGGCAACTCGCGGCCATATTCGTGACGTACCTTCGCCTCGAGCGCGTTCATCACGCGGTCGGCTTCGGCGAGACGTCCTTGCTGCGCGAGCCAACGCGGGCTTTCCGGCAACGCGCGGCGAATCCACCAGACGAATAGCGCGCCATGCGCGCCGATCAGCACGACCCAGCGCCAGCCGTCCAGACCGAACAGCGTGCGCGGCACCAGCAGAAACGATAGAAACGCGACCACCGGCACGGCCGTGAAGCCGACCGCCTGCTCGCACGCGAACGCGCGGCCGCGGATCTGTTTCGGCACCAGCTCGGAGATGTACGTGCCGATCGTCACCAGCTCGACGCCGATGCCGACACCGGCGACGAAGCGCCAGAAATTAAGGCCCGTCGCGGTCTCCTGAAACGCCATCACGAGGTTCGCCGCGGTGTACCACAGCAGCGACCAGGTGAACACCGCGCGCCGCCCGAAGCGATCCGCGAGGAAACCGCACGCGATCGTGCCGATAAACAGGCCGCTAAACAGCGCAGCGATGAAACTCGCGACGCCGGTCGAGCCGAACAGGCCATGCGTGGTCGCGGTCAACATGCCGCTTTTCACGAGGCCCGGCGCAACATAGCCGGAGTACAGCAGGTCATAGAGTTCGAAGAAGAAGCCGAGGCTCAGCAGCACCACCAGCTTCCAGACGGAGCGCGTGGCGGGCAAGCGGTCGAGGCGCGCCGAAATGCTGCCGGCGTCGAGCGATGCGTGGCCCGCCACCTGCGCGGGCGTGCTGCGGGCGGCGCTGCCGGCCGCGTCAGTGGAATGCGCCACGGTACCGCCGCTGCGCGCGACGGACCCCGCGGGATCGGGGAATGCCATGTTGTCTGTCTCCTTCTGTTGCGACTGCTTTTACGGCAGGGCTGATCGCTTACCGCGGCCGGTTCGATGCCGGCCTTGTGTCTTGTCGCGCGTCGCACGCGCCACGATGGGTCGGCCGGACTCCGGCCAGCATTCTAGCCGTGCCCGCGTTGCAATTGTTCGAACGTGGTGATTTTCCCGGCCAGCGCGCTCGCCGCGACCGTGTACGGGCTCGCGAGCCAGACGTCGCCTGGTCCCGAACGGCCGGGGAAATTGCGGTTGATCGCGCTGATCGTCACGTCGTTCGGGTTGGCCGATTGTCCCGGTCCGCAGTTCGCGCACGAGCCGCAGCCAGGCATCACGAGCGTCACGCCCGCGCGCTCGAACACCGGCAGATAGCCCTGCTCCTCGCAATACGCGCGCACCGCCATCGTGCCGAATTGCAGATACAAACGCGTGCGCTCGGGCACCCGTAGGCCGTGCTCGACGCCCCAGCGCAGCACCTCGTGATAGAAATCGAAGTCCTCGCGCTTGCCCGCGGTGCACGAGCCGCCGTACGCGATATCGATCGCGACGTCCTGTTCGAG
Source organism: Paraburkholderia sp. UCT2 (assembly GCF_014397665.1). Classification (NCBI taxonomy): domain Bacteria; kingdom Pseudomonadati; phylum Pseudomonadota; class Betaproteobacteria; order Burkholderiales; family Burkholderiaceae; genus Paraburkholderia; species Paraburkholderia sp. UCT2. The sequence goes on along the minus strand of NZ_VZQO01000017.1, from coordinate 98,375 downwards.
CCGCGGCGCCGGCACGCCATTGCCGGGGTCGCCCGGACGCGCGAGCATCGGTTCGATCGCGTTCGCATCGATATGGATCGTGTCGCGATAGGTCGCGTCCGCGTCGCTTTTCATCCAGCCTTCCAGCACGAAATCGACGCCGCGCCGCTCCTTCAGGAACGCGACCGTGCGCTCGTCCGGTTCGACGATGCCGGTGAAGCCGCCGAGTTCCGCGACCATGTTGGTCAGCGTCGCGCGTTCGTCGATCGACATCGCACGCACCGCCGCGCCGCCGTATTCGAACACGAGGCCGATCGCGCCGCCCGAGCGAATCGCCTCCATCCGCAGCAGATGCAGCACGACGTCCTTTGCGGTCACGCCGTCGCGCAACTGGCCGTCGATCTCGATGCGCAGCGTCTCCGGCACCTTGCAGCGCACGTAGCCCGTGACCCAGCTATTGGCGATTTCGGTCGCGCCCGCGCCAAATGCGAGGCAGCCGAGCGCGCCCGAATGCGGCGTGTGCGAATCGGTACCGCATGCTACCTGGCCCGGCAGCGCGTATTGCTCGGCCATCAACGCATGACAGATGCCCTCGGAGCCGGGCACACCATCGAGCGCGCCGTGCGAGCGCACCGGGTAGCCGCGCGAAAACGACGTGTGGCCTTCCATCAGATTCGCGACGCCCGGCAACAGACCGTCGCGCACGTGAGGGATGCTCTGCGGCGCGAGCACCAGATGATCCTGGAACGCGATGATGTGATCCGGCGCATGCAGCGGCGCGGGCTTGCCGAACGCCCGATGCATCAGATGCGCGCACATGCCGGTGAAATAGTCGTGGCTGAAGCGCCAGTCGGCGGCGATGAACACGCCGTCGCCGCGCTGCGCGCTCGCGGTGCCCGGATGCAGATGACGGTCGATGATCTTCTCGACCAGCGTTTTCGGCTCGGCGCCCGGCGCCTCGTTCGGGGCATCGCTCGCGCGGCCGCCCGGCGCGGGCCACTCCGCAAACCGGCTATACGCGAGCAGCCCGCCGCTGCGGATGATCTGCTGCGTGAGCGAGTCGCGGCCTTTGAGGAATTCGTCGATCGGCACCGCAACGCCTGCAAGCAGGCGATCGAGCACGGAAAAATCGGTCGTGGTCAGAATGCCGATGTTGTCGCAGTTCTGCTGATAGATACGCTCGAAGCTCTCGGCAACGATCAGGCGAATGCCTGCGGACAACTCCGCGAGCGGGCTCGATTCGCGCGACGAGCCCTTGCCGTAGCGCTTGCCGGCCACCGTCACGCGAAAGCCGCCGTCCTTCACCGCATTGCGGCCGATCGGCAGACACTCGCCGGCCTTGAAGCCGACGTACGGGTACTGGCCGAGGCGCTCGTCGTAGGTGAGCATTACGGTGACGGGCGTGATCTCGTCCGTCGACACGTTGTCGCGCAACGGCCCCGCCGTGTCGCGAGTGAAGTTTTCGCCGGCCAATTGCGCCTCGATCACGGCCGGGTCTTGCGACAGGTACAGCACGCGGCCGTCCAAACGAATCGTATCGCTCATCACTGCATTCTCCTTGCGCTCACTATACGGCGCGCAAGGTGGATGCCGAAGTGCCGGTGCGGCAACGCTGCCGTCTCGTTTCGCGAATGCTCGATGGCGGAGCCGCGGCGCGCAGTGCGGGTGGTGGAATCGTCTAAGGCGGATTGCCGAGGAACGACACCAGCGCGGCCGCGCTCGCGCTCAACTGCTCGCGCGCCTTGAAGATGATGATCAGATGACGCTCCGCCCACGCATCGGCAAGCGGCAGCAGCCGCACGTCGAGCGTGTTCACGTAGAGCAGGCCGACCGGCTCGGGCACGATCGCGATGCCGAGCCCCGCATGCACCATCCGGCACAGCGCATCGAGACTGCTCACGCGCATCCGCACCTCGAGCTGCTGGCCCGCGCTCGCCGCCTGCTGCGCGAGCAAACGCGTGAGCGCGCTTTCGCTGCGCAAGCCGACGAAGCTGTCGTGCAACAGATCGTCGAAGTTCACCCGCGCCGCGCTGGCGAGCCGATGCCCACCCGGCACGAGCACCGCGAGCCGGTCCTGGCGATACGGCATCTGCTCGAACGCCTCGCTGCCAGCAACCGGATTACAGATGCCAAAGTCCGCGCCGTGTTCGTCGACGATACGCAGCACGTCCGCACTGTTTTCTTCTTCGAGTTCGATCGCTACATCCGGGAACGCGCGGCCGAACGCGGCCACGTCTTCAGGCAGAAACTGCACGATCGACGACAGATTCGCAACCACCCTCACGCGCCCTTTGACGCCCGTCGAAAAGCGCGACAACTCCGCGCTCATCTGCTCGATATTGCCGATGATCGCGAGCGCGTAGCGCAGCACGGTCTCGCCGACCGGCGTCACGGTAATGCCGCGCGACTGCCGTTGAATCACCGGCAGGCCGATCAGCGCCTCGATCTCGGCGATGCGCCGGCTCACCGCCGACGACGCGATGAACTCGCGCTGCGCCGCGCGCGCGATATTGCGCTCCTGGCAAACGGCGACGAACAGACGCAGCGAAGTCAGATCGAGTTTCTTGAGCAGGTTTTCCATGGGACGAGGCGACGGATCTTACGACAATGGCGGCAGATCGCTGGAATCGTGGCCGTTATCGTCTCACGGCACGCGGTGTTGCGCCATTGCGCCGACAGCGGTCCTCACAGCGCATCATGAAAGATGATGCCGACCGTATGCCGATGTCCCGAGCGCAGGCGGCTCACGCCGTGCCGCAGATTCACGCGATACGGCCCGCGCGTACCCTGCACGGGCCGGCTGTTCACGGTGAACACGACCGCGTCGCCCTTCGCGAGCGGCACGACTTCGGCACGCGACTGCATGCGCGGACGCTGCTCGGTCATCACGAACTCGCCGCCTGTGAAGTCGCGCCCCGGCTCCGACAGCAGTACCGCAACCTGCAGCGGGAACACGTGTTCGCCGTACAGATCCTGATGCAGGCAGTTGAAATCGCCCTCGCCGTATTGCAGGATCAGCGGCGTCGGACGCACCTGGCCCGCGTCATGGCAGCGTCGAATGAAATCCGCATGTTTCGGCGGATAGCGCACGTCGATGCCCATCGCCATGTTCCAGCGGTTCGCGACCGGCACGAGGTGCGGATAAAGGGCACCGCGCAAGCCGCCGACGAGCGACGGCAGCGGATACGCAAAGTACTTGTATTCGCCGCGACCGAAGCCGTGGCGCGCCATGACGACGCGGCTGCGATAAAGCGCGTCGCGTGTATAGAGCGCGCTCAGCGCGTCGCATTCGCGGGGCGTCAACAGTTGCGGCACGGCGGCGCAGCCGTACTGATCGAGATCGTGTTCGATCCGCGGCCAGTCGAGTGCGTCGACGCGTTGGTCGATCGTTTGGGTGGGAGCGATTGCGTTCATCGTCGATGAGTGGGCGGCGCGGGCTCGTCGCCCGCGCCATCAAGGTAGGTAGCTCGATGAACTTAGTGTACGAGTGTGGTGGCGGGAAAACACTCCGGGTCTTGCGGTCAAATTCAGCCGCACTGCACGGACGCACGATTCCCGCTACGCTGTCGGTATCGTTGCGGCCGCATTTGCCGCCGCCGCATCGCACTTCATTCCGCCAGGGACAACCATGAAACAGCAGCTCACCATCGATTTTGTTTCCGACATCGCCTGCCCGTGGTGCGCGATCGGCCTGTCGTCGCTGCAGCTCGCGCTCGCGCGGCTTCAGGACAAAATCGACGCGCGTATCGTCGTGCATCCATTCGAACTGAATCCGCAGATGGGACCGGACGGCGAAGACATCGTCGAGTATCTCGGCAAGAAATACGGCCGCACGGCCGCGCAGATCGCCGAAACGCAGGCGATGATCCGCGAACGCGGCGCGAGCGTCGGCTTCGATTTCGGTCCGCGCATCCGCACCTACAACACGTTCGACGCGCACCGCCTGCTGCATTGGGCCGGCCTGAAAGGCCACCAGTTACCGCTGAAGCTCGCGCTATTGCGCGCGTATCATGCCGACGGCAAGAATCCGGGCAATCATGACGTGCTGGTCGAAGCGGCCCAGTCGGTAGGACTCGACGCCAACGAAGCGCGCGACGTGCTGACGAGCGGCGCGTATGCCGATGAAGTGCGCGAAGCGGAAAAGAACAATCAGGAAATGGGCATTCAATCGGTGCCGTCGATCATTTTCAACCGCCGCTATCTGGTGACCGGCGGCCAGCCGGTCGAGCAATTCGTGCAGGTGATCGAGGAGATCGTGGCGAAAGAGACAGCGTAAGGTTCATCGTCGAAGCGAAGCGTAATGGACGGCCCATTCTGAGCACCTGGCTCACGCATGCACTCGCGAATGCTTGCGTGTTGTCTCTTCAACACATCTGAGCAAAGATAGCCTGGGTCCATTGTCCAAGCCGTCCCGGCTGCTTGCAACAGGTCTTTCTTATCCCACTGCACGCGCCTTAAAGCCGCTTACAGATAGCTGCAAACGTAGTCCAGCGTTTCGACCACATCGATATCGAAGCGGCTCTTGCCAGGCACCGAGAACGATTCGCCCGCGCCATAGGTCTTCCACTCATCGCTGCCGTCGAGACGGATGCGGCATTTGCCCGCCTGCACTTCCATCAGCTCCGGCGCGTCGGTGCCGAAGTTCAGCGTGCCGGGCAGGATCACGCCGAGCGTCTTGCGCGTGCCGTCGGCGAACAGCACGGTGTGCGACACGCACTTGCCGTCGAAGTACACGTTGGCTCGTTTGACAACAGAAACCTGGTCGAATTGCGTTGCAGCCGTCATGGCGGTCTTCCTCTGGATCATCGTGAATGGATGCGTTGCGGCCCGGTGGGCGCGGCAGACGGCGCGCGATCCGCGCAAGCCGCCCGCGCAGGGCCCCTGCCGGGCGCGAGCGCGCCATCATACATGGCTATTGATGGCGGCAATACGGTAAAGTCTGCCAGAATCATATCGACACCCACACAGACTCATTCGACCCATGCGCTCTCCCGCTCCTTCCGCCGGCGCCGTATTGTTGTTGATCGATCTGCAACGCGCGATCGATCATCCGAGCTGGGGCGAGCGCAACAATCCCGCCGCCGAGACGCAGGTGAGCCGCTTGCTCGCGCATTGGCGTAGCCGAGGCTGGCCGGTGTGGCATGTGCGGCACGACTCGACGGAGCCTGGGTCGCACTATCGGCCGGGTCAGGCGGGACACGAATTCAAGGCGTCGAACGTGCCGTTGCCCGACGAACCGGTGATTGCGAAACGCACGAATAACGCGTTCATCGGCACGGGACTCGAGGACCGCCTGCGCGCCGCCGGCCACACGACGTTGGTCGTGGCGGGTGTCATCACCAACAACTCGGTCGAGGCCACGGTGCGGATGGCCGGCAACCTCGGTTTCGATACGTATCTCGTGGCCGACGGCTGTTTCACTTTTGCACGGACCGACTGGCACGGAACGCCGCGCAGCGCCGACGACATTCACGCGATGTCACTGGCCAATCTCGATCACGAGTACTGCACGGTCGTCACGACGGACGCGCTATTGGGCAACGGGCAACCGCAATAGCCGCAACGTCGATCTGCTGCGCGGCGAGCGACAATCAGGTGGACCAGGAGGACTTGTGAGAAAAGACAGCTCGAGCGCCCTAATTGGCGCCATTGCCGCGGCAGCGATTGCGATCGGCACTGCGACCTGTGCGAATGCGCAAACCAGTGGCGGCATGCCGAACGATGCTTCCGCGCAAAGCCAATCCATCGCGGCATCGCCGGCTCGCAACAGACCCGATAGCGAGCTCGCGCGCGACGTGCGGCGCGCGCTCGCACGCACACCGAACCTGCATTCAACGTCGATTCACGTGCAGGCGCGCCGCGGTATCGTGACGCTGACCGGTTGGGTACCGCAGCGCGCTCAGGTGCAACGCGCGGGCAGTGTCGCGAGGTCGGTGCGCGGAGTCAGACAGGTGAATAACCATCTGAATGTGCGCACGAGAGGTGCCAGCGGTCACTAGCGCAAAACGAATAAAAGAAAGTACTCAGCCCGCCACGAATGCGGCGGGCTGAGTACTTTCTATCGACCAATCATTCGATGCGTGCGAGTATTCGCCGCGGCGTTCCATTGCTGCGCAACGCCGCCACGACTCGCGCAATACCTCAACGCCACATACGATAGCTGTAGACCGGCGCGCGATACGCATACACGCGCGGCTGCGCCCAATAGACCGGCGGACGATAAACCTGATAAGCGACAGGCGCGGCCGGTTGAACCACCGTTTCCACGACCTGCGGCATTTCATCGTATTGCGCCTGCGGATAAACCGGCACGTACTGCACGGGCGGCTGAGGATAGTCCTGCCGCACGTATACCGGCTGGTTGTCGTAGACCGGCTGCATCTGCGCGTAGGCCGGCGCCTGCTGGTATTGCATTGGCGGCGGCGCGTATTGCGGCTGCTGGTACACCTGCTGATATTGCTGTTGCGGGGGCGGTTGCGGCACCTGACGCTGCGCGTATTGGACCGGCCGCGGCTTCTGAGGCTGCGGCGGAATACTCGTGTACTTCGAGTTATCGTCTTCGGGAACGCCCGGCGGCAGCGGCGGCACGTCGACCCGCGCGACGTCGGTCCTGGCGGGTTGCCGCTGACCGTGATTATGCGAGTCGATCATTGCCTGGTAATCGGCCTGATCCTGCTTGCCGCGATTGATATAGCCATTGCGATACGCGCGGGCCACGTCCGACATCTTCGCATTCGGATCTTCTTTCATGCCATCCGCATTGACCTTGTACTCGTTCGGACTGAGCGAGCCGGCCGGCACCTCGTCGTCGGACGCATAGGCCGCTTCGGGCCCGTCGGCCCACGCTGGATAACACTGCAGCGTTAGCACCGACGCGACCGTCGTCACCCCGAGCCCCCAAAGCGTCCTTGTTCTCATGATCCACCTCACGGCCGATTAAGAGTATTGAAAGCCGAAATTTTTACTTGCAGGTGTGGCTATTCGTCTGCGCGTGCAATTGTTATTTTTTAGCACATTCCTTTGACGTCGGCATTATTTTTTCTTTGCGAATGAGCGGTGTAGCGCACGAGTGACACGGCGGGTCCAAAGGGGAGGCAGGAGAAACCCTGAGAGTCAAAGTTGCCGAAATGGACCGCCTGGTACGGCGGCTCTGCACGCCGCCGCGGAGCGATTCTGTTCGCCCTGAATGAGGTAGTAGCAACGCGGCCTTTTAGCGCGCCATGTCGTATCAAGCGCCACGCGACAACTCGGCTTTCCCTATTGCGCGCACTCCCGTTCTCTGCTCGCGCGAAAGTCAAACAATTCGCATAAAGGACGGTCGGCAATTCACGTTGAATACCTTCCGAAAGATTCGCGGATTACGATTCACTTTATCTTTGCACGCGGCATTCGCTTTGCTGAATACGGACATTTCCGTCCTGTCCCGGAGGCAGCCCATGAAAGACACCGCCACGCCAACCGCCGCGGATCGGGTTCCACTGACCGCCGCGCCTGCATCGAGCGCCGGTGACGACGGCTCGCTGCCGCATCTGCGCGAGATTGCGTCGTTCGGGCACCAGGTGACCGGCGTCGCCGTCGCCGCGGACGGACGCATTTTCGTCAACTTCCCGCGCTGGACCGAAGACGCGCCGATCTCCGTCGGCGTACTCACGCCCGATGGCGACGTCCGTCCCTATCCCGACGATCGATGGAACGGCTGGCGCAATGCCAGGCGTGACGAGTTGAACCCGCAGGATCGCTGGGTCTGCGTGCAGGCGATGCTGTGCGATTCCCAAAACAACCTGTGGGTACTCGACCCCGGCGCGCCGGCCCAGGCGTTCGTCGTGCCGGGTGCCCCTAAACTGGTCCGCATCGATCTTGCGACGGATAGCGTCGTCGGCTGCATTGCGTTCACGCTCGAAATCGCACCTCAGGGCAGCTATCTGAACGACGTGCGCATCAGTCCCGACGGCCGTTTCGCCTACATCACGGACTCTGGAACACGCGGCGCGATCGTGGTGGTCGATCTCGGCACCGGTCAAGCGCGCCGCGTGCTCGACGGGCATCCGTCGACGCAAACGGATCCGGGCGTCACGGTCCATGCTGGCGGCGCACCATTGCGGCGTCCCGATGGACGCGGCGTCGAATTGGCGGCCGGCGGCATCGCGCTCACTCGCGATGGACTGTATCTGTACTGGCAGGCGGTGAAGGGCAAAACGCTTTACCGCGTGCCCACCGAAGCGCTTCGCGATACCACGCTCGCGACCGATGAAGTCGGCAACCGCGTCGAGAAAGTGCTCGAGCATCGCCCCGCCGACGGGCTGCACATCGACCGGACGGGACGCCTGCTGATTACCGCGGTCGAAGAACATGCGGTGAAGGTATGGGACGGCGCGACATTGACGACGTTGCTGCACGAGCCCGGCCTGCGATGGCCGGATACGTTCGCGGAAGGGCCGGACGGCACGATCTACCTGACCGATTCACGCATTCCCGAGATGAACTGGTTCAAGCCGGGCCATCCCGACGCGCTGTCGTCGAGGTTGCTGATCATTGCCGACGCCGCTCCGTCAGCGGCGCCGAACACCAAACCGGGCACGCCGCCCGGCTCGCAAAGCGAAGCGGATCGGAACCGCTCACCCGACTGACGCCACCCCGCAGCCGCCGACGGTCCGTGCTGCCCGGCGCGCCGAGGCCGGCCGGGAACGCGCCATGCTGGTGCAGGACAAGAGCTGGCGCGCGCCAGCGCGTCTGCCGTACATGCACGCGCCAAACGGCGCCCGGGGGTCGAGGGATGATCGGCGAAACCTCATTCGCAACGCGCTGCCCGCCTGAAAACGGACAGCCGATGGAGAACGTCGCATGACGATCGGCTGCCCCGAATGCGGCGCGCTCGAAGACATCCCGCCGCTCACCGCCCATACCTACGCGCGTTGCCGCGCCTGTCACTTTCCGCTCGAGCGGCGTAGCGGCCGAAGCCAGACCGCGGCGCTCGCCTGCGCGAGCGCGACCTTCGTATTGCTGTTTCCGGCCAACCTCGCGCCCCTGATGTATGTCCATATGCTCGGCGTCGAACGCTCATCACTGTTGTCGTCGGGCATCGTGGAGATGTGGAACGATGGCTGGTTCATTCTGGCGGTACTGCTCGGCACCTTCGGTATCGTGCTGCCATTCATCCGCTTCGGCGGCCTCGTGATCGTCCTCGTCGCGCTGCGGCTCGGCCGGCGTACCAGAGGAATCGGTGCGCTGTTTCGCTGGACCACCTCGCTCGATATCTGGACCATGCCCGATGTCTATCTGGTCGGCTGCTTCGTCGGTTACGCGCGCGTGACGCAGAATCTGACCGGCACGATCGCCCCCGGCGGCTACTGCTTCATCGCCGCGGCGCTGCTGTCGATGCTCACGCGCGCGTCGCTCGACCGGAGAACCGTGTGGCGCGCGATCGCCGCGGAAAACGAGTTGCCGGAACATGAAGCGCCGCTGTCCTGCACGGTTTGCGATCTGGTCGTGCCGATGTCGCAGGAGGGGCGCCCCTGCCCTCGCTGCGGACTGACGTTGCGCGCTCGCAAAACCGACGCCGTCGTGCGCGCGGCTGCGCTGTCGCTCGCCGCGCTCGTTCTGACGATCCCGGCCAACTTCTTTCCGATGACCACTTCGATGCAACTCGGGCGGACCCAGTCGCACCGGATCATCGACGGCGTCTATCAGCTGTTTCACGCTGGCCTGTGGCCGATCGGCATCCTGATCATCTGTACGAGCATCGTCATTCCGGTGGCGAAGATTCTCGGCATGGCATGGTTCGTCGTCTCCGTTCGGCGCCGTTCGCGCCGGCATCTGCGGGTCAAGGCGCATCTGTACCGCCTGATCGACGAACTCGGCCGATGGTCGTACGTCGACGTGTTCACGATCGCCGCGTTCGTGCCGCTGATCCGGTTCGACGGCATCGCCGCGGCCAGACCCGCCATCGGCGCCACCGCGTTCGCGCTGGTCGTGTTGCTGACGATGGCCGCTTCGCGCGCATTCGACCCGCGCCTGATGTGGGACGTCCACCCGCGGAGCAAGCGATGAGCGGCACGCGTCCCCGTCGTTCGCAAGCTCAGGTGCGGCGCAGCGCGTGGCCCGGCTGGATCTGGGCGGTGCCGGTCGCAGCCTTCGCGATGGCCGGATGGCTCGGCGTTCGCGCGTTGCTGCATCAGGGCGAGACGGTCACGGTGACCTTCGACAACGCGTACGGCATGAAGCCCGACGACACGATCGTCACGCTGCGCGGCGTGAAGGTCGGCGCCGTCTCGGAGATTACGCTCGCGCCCGATGGCCAACACGTGAAAGCCGAGCTCAAGATAGATCGCGCTGAAAAAAAGTATCTGCGCAGCGAGACCAGGTTTTTCCTGCGCGGCGCACACGTGGATCTCAACGATCCAGCGTCGATCAAGGGAGTGCTGTCCGGCCCCGAGATCGTGATGGAGCCCGGGCCCGGCGAGCCGGCATCGCGTTTCGACGGTGTCGATCGCCGCCCCGCGCTCGCGCCGGGGCACGGCCCGGTCGTCACCTATCTGGTGCGCTTCGACGGTGCGGTCGGCGACCTGAAGAGTGGTGCCGATGTGCAATTGCGCGGTTTCGACGTGGGCACCGTCACCAGCGTGCGCCTGAACTACGACGCACGCACGGGCGCGCTGAGCACCCCGGTGCAGATCGCGCTGAACCCGTCGCAGCTTGGCATCGTCGGCGCGCCGCCACCGGCCAACGGGGACTGGCGACCGCTCGTCGACGGCATGCTCACCCGCCTCGTCGCCACAGGCTTGCGCGCGCGGTTATCGCAAGATCCGCCGCTCGTCGGCGCGGACAAGATCAACCTCGACTTCGTGCAAGGCGCGCCGGTGGCGACGCTCGCCAGCGAGGACGGCCTGCCCGTCATTCCGAGTGTCGCCGCCGCGAATCTCGACACGACGATGGCCAAGGCCAACGAGGTGATCCAGAAAATCGACGATCTTCCGATCCGGCAAACCGGCGAACAGGTCCGCAGTATCGCCGCGCATATCAACGCGCTCAGTTCCTCGCCTCAGATCAAGGACAGCCTGACGCACATCGACCACTCGGTCGCGCAGATCGATCACACGTTGCAGCAGGTCTCGCCACAGATCGGTCCGCTCGTCGCGCAATTGCGCGAGACGGCGAACGCGGCCGATCGCACCGTTGCCGCGGCGAACCGGACGCTAGGCGGCGACGCGTCGAGCCAGAACGACCTGCCTGCCGCCATGCAGGAGCTGACCGACACCGCACGCTCGATTCGGGCACTGGCCGACTATCTCGACCGCCATCCGGAGGCGCTGATCCATGGCAGGCAGCAGGAGGCTCAATGATGACGAGGTCCACGTTCCCCGTCGGACGCGCCGTCGCGGCATCGCTCGCGAGCGTCAGGACGGCTGCGTTTGTCGTAACCGTCGCGGCGATGACGCTCGCCGGATGCGGACACAGCATACCGACACGCTATGTGACGTTGAACCCGATGCCCGCCGACGCGCCGCCCGCCACGGCGCCGATCCCACCGATTCAACTGACCGCCGTGCATATTCCCGCGGTGCTCGATCGGCTCGAAGTCGTCACGCTGGCTTCGCAGAACCGGCTGACGATCGACGATAGCGACCGGTGGGGCGCACCGCTCGCTCAGATGATGCGCAAAACGCTTGCCCAGGACTTGCTCACGCGGCTGCCCGCCGGATCGTTCGTCGTTCCGGATGCACCCGCGCCGCCCGGCACGCGCAGGCTGGTCGTCACCGTGCTGAATGCCACGGCCGACGAGAGCGGCACGCTGACGCTGCAAGCGGAGTGGACGCTGCTGGCCGGGCACTCGGATCAGGCGCCGCTGCGGCAGCAGGTGACGCTCGACTCCGCAATCAATGGACACGGTGCGCTCGCGCAGGCGGCCGCGTTGAGCCGCGTTCTCGGCGAATTGGCCGACCGGATCGCGGGGTCGGTCCTCGCGCACTGACCGACGGTGTCGAGTTCGCTGCCGCGCCGATCACGCAGTACCGTTATCGCCTTCCCTTGCGGAAAGCCGGTTGAAACGCTGCTCGACCACGCGTGTTCCCCATTGCGTGCCTTCCGATTCTTCACTTAGCCGAAAGCCGAATGACTCGTACAGATGACGCGCCGCGTCGAGCCCCTTGAACGTCCATAGATAGGTTTCGTCGAACCGCTCGTCGACGAAACGCATGGCATGCGGCAGCAATTGCCGTCCAATCCCGGAGCCGCGCAAAGAATCGTCGACGATGAACCAGCGCAAATGAGCGACACCCGTGTCGTTATCCCCGTCGATCACGACAGACGCGAGCGTGCGGCCGTTTTCGACGTATAGCCAAAGCCCCTTTACCTTCGGCCGGCAAGGCGCCCGCGAACTCCGCCAGCCCCGTCGCGACCTTCTTTTCGAAGAAGGCGCCGAAACCCCAGTGTTGCGCGTAATAGCGCCCGTGCAGACTCGCGATATCGCCGATGCAGCCGGGTTGGTAGCCTTCCACGATTGCCGCGGACCCCGCTTCCGTCGCGGCAAGCACCAGCCGGCGGGAAAACTCGCGGAGTTCGAGAATCGTCGTGTCGCGGGGCTTGGCGGGGGCGTCAAATCGGATTGCCCAGCGGACAGCGCTGCCTTGATGCGCGGCCTTTAAACGGCGTCGGGTACCTGACGAGTCTTCAGAAACGCTTCGAGCGTTTCGCCGCGCATGCTCGCGTACACGCCGAGATTGGTGATCTTCACCACACGCGCGAACTTCTCGAGCACGAAGAAAGACACCCCATAACGGATCAGACCGATCCAGTCGGTGTTGTCGACCAGCGTGCGTTCTTCCGGCGTCAGGCCGGCCGCATCGTATGAGGCGGTGCGGTTTTCGAGCCACAGCGCGCGCGCCGACGCTTCGCGCATCTGCCAGAAAAAGCGGTTCAGGCGCATCGCCTTCATGCTCTGGCGGATATCGAACGGATACGTGCCGGTCAGTTCTTCGACGCCAACCAGTTGCGGATTCATTACGCCACCTCTTCTTCGTAGATCGTCACGGCCATCGCGGTGCTGGTCGCCAGGTAGTAGCTGCGATGCAGTTCGAGGACCTTCTGACCCAGCGCGCCGCGCATCGCGAGCCACATGATCGTCTCGACGCTTTCCGCGCCGCCGAGGCGCACGTAATCGACGTGCTTCATCGCGGCAAGACGCTCCGGATCGCTGACGATCAGGTCGAGGAACTCCATGTCCCATTCGGTGTTGTTGAAGCCGCTGCGTTCGCCATGCACCTGGTGCGACAGCCCGCCCGTGCCGACCACCACGACCTTCAGGTCCTGCTCGAACGATTCGATCGCGCGACGCAGTGCCTGGCCGAGCCGGTAGCAGCGATTCGCGGTGGGCAGCGGATACTGCAGCACGTTGACTTCGAGCGGCACCAGCGACAGCGGCCAGCCGCCCTGATGCGGCAGCATCAGCGACAGCGGCGAATTGACGCCGTGATCGAGCGGGCGGTCCTGGAAGACGGTCAGATCGAATTCGTCGGCGACCAGTTGCTCGACGATATGGATCGCGAGATCCGGATGCCCGGCGATGTCGGGCAGCGGACGCTTGCCGGCGCCTTCATCGGCGAACTCGTGGTTGGGCGACACGCCGAGCGCGAACGTGGGATAGCAGTCGAAGAAGAAGCTGTTCGCGTGGTCGTTGTAGAACATCACCATCACGTCGGGCTTCTGCTCGGCCAGCCACTGCGCCACCGGTTCATAACCCTTGAACATCGGCGCCCAAGCCGGTTCGTTCTGCTTGCCCTTGTCGTACGCCAACCCGATCGTGGGCACATGGGACGTGCCGATACCACCAATGATTCTTGCCATATTCGTTCTCTTCCGTCACTTCGTGCTGCTGCCAATCGGATAGGTCGCCAGGTTGACCGCGCTAGTCACTACGACCGTCTTGGGATACAAAGATAGAAATTGTGCCGCGATACGGGAAGCACGGGTATACCTCAAGCAGCGCCGGGTTGATGATTAAAACCCGGTATTTGCGCGCCCGGAGCCCAGATGAAGCGCACCCCGACCCACGCCGCGCAGGGCTTCCTCGGTATCCCAAGCCCGTGAGGCAAGCCTTCCGCGACGCCTTGGCATCTCGTCACGCGATAAATAAAACAGATGGCCCGGAAAACAACTCGCAACGCACATTTCCAAGGCTTGGAGCGGTGCTGCACGCGTGGCTATACTGCGCTGCTTCCGACGAGCGACGAAACGATGAACGAGACCACCCAGCAAGCGATTGTGCAGACCGTGCGCGAGAAGATCCTGTCGGGCGAACTGTCGCCCGGGCAGCGGCTCGTCGAAGCGCAGCTTGCGCAATGGCTCGGCGTGTCGCGCACGCCGCTGCGTTATGCATTGAGCGTGCTGTCGTCGGAAGGCCTGCTCGATCGTTCGGGCTCGCGCGGTTACGTCGTGCGCCGCTTCAGCGTGCGCGACGTGCGCGGCGTGCTCGAGGGACTCGCCGCGCGCTCGGTCGCCGAAAACGGCGTGAGCCCCGCGCTCGCCGCCGCGCTCGACGACTGCCTGCGTGAAGGCGACGCGATCTTCGAGCAAAAGCATCTGCAGCCAGGCGACGACGTGCGCTACGCGCAGATGAACGGCCGCTTTCATGCGCTGATCGTCGACGCGGCGCAGAACCAGGCGGTCACGGCCGCGCTCAGTCTGAACGACAAGGTGCCGTTCGTGTCGCCGTTTACGATCGCGTTCGACGAATCCACGCGCGAGCGTCAATTCATGATGCTGATGTACGCGCATCGCCAGCATCACGCGATCGTCGACGCGCTGAAAAAAGGCGAAGGCGCGCGCGTCGATGCGTTGATGAAGGAGCACACGCATATCTCGAAGGAAAGTCTGAATCTGTCGCTGCCGTCGTTGCATCTGATCGCGGGCGCGGCATGAGCAACGACACGCTTTCCGCCTCAACCAGCCAGGCGAGCGCCAAAGCGCCGCTATCGGTCAGCAGCAAGGACCTGCTCAATCTCGCGCAACTGCGCGCATTCCGGCTCGTCGCCGATACGGGCAGCGCGACGCGCGCGGCGGCCGCGTTGTTTCGCGCGCAGTCGGCGGTCACGCGCTCCGTGCAGGAGCTCGAGTCGGCGCTCGGCGAACCGCTGTTCGATCGCGGTCCTTCGGGCATGCTGCCCACCCCGGTCGGCCGCGCGGTGCTGCATCGCTGCGAGCGGATCTTCGCTGAACTCGAAGAACTCGCCCGATGGTGCACCGCGCGACAGACGCGCCGCCGGCCCGTCGCGGAAGGCGCATTGCCCGCGTATCTGCTCAACACGCGGCGGTTGCAACTATTCGCGGCGCTCGCGCGGCATCGGCATATGCCGAGCGCGGCAAAAACCTTCGGCATCAGCCAGCCCGCGGTGAGTACCGCGATCCGGGTACTCGAAAGCGGCTCGGGACTGAGTCTGTTTCACCGCAGCCCGCGCGGCATCCTGCTGACGGCCGAGGGCGAAACGTTCCTGCTTCACGTACGCCGCGCGCTAAACGAACTGCGCCACGTCCCCGACGATATCGCCGCATTGCACGGCAAGATTCAGGGCTCGGTGACAGTCGGCGCGTTGCCGCTCGGGCGCACGCTGATCCTGCCGAAGGCGATCGCGCGAATGACCTCGGAGAATCCGGGCGTGCGCGTGGTCACCGACGAAAGCGCCTACGAGACGCTCGTGGCCGGTCTGCGAGCGGGCGACATCGATTTCATTCTCGGCGCGCTGCGCGACAACGACGCGACGAGCGGCCTGAAAAACGAGCGGCTAATGTCGGAAGACATGGTGGTGCTGGTGCGCCGCGGTCATCCGCTGACTCACGCGCACGATCTGACCATCATGGGTCTGCGCGACGCGCAGTGGATTCTGCCGCGCAGCAACGCGCCGGCGCGTGCGCTGTTCGAAACGCAATTCAAGCGGATGAAGGTGAAGCCGCCTCTGCCGACCGTCGAGACCGCCGACCTCGCGGTGATTCGCGGCCTGCTGCTCGGTACCGACATGGCGGCGGCCTTGTCGGCGCAGCAGCTGCATCACGAGATTCAGTCCGGGCAACTGGTGGTGCTCGATGTACCGCTGCACAACACGCGGCGCGAGATCGGCCTGACGATGCGCGCGGCGGGCACGCCGTCACCGGCCGCGCGCGCATTGATCGACGCGATCCGGCTGTCGGTCGTCGATGTGACGCGCACCGTCAGTATCGGCGCGAACTGAGCACTTCCATGGCGTCGATCTGCCGTGGCTCGCCCGCATGAAGACCGTGACGATCCATCCGACGATCGAATACGATGCGCACATGCATACGTTAGCGGCCCGCTGCTCTCCGACGTGCTCGCAAACGTCGGCGCGCCCGACGCGGGCAGCACGCAAATCGTCATGCACGCGGTCGATGGCTACGCGGTGTTGACGACGCTCGACAAGGTGCGCGAGTATCACTTCATCGTCGCGGCACAAATGGACGGCAAGCCGCTGGCGCTCGGCGGCGTGGGGCCGTTATGGGCGATCTACGACGCCGATCAGATTCCCGAACTCGCGGCCAAGCCACTGAAGGACCGCTTCGAATTGTCGCCGTGGGGCCTGTATCACATGCAGCTCACAGAGGCGTCATAGCGCGCCGCCGAATCGCTCGACGCACGCCTGCCGCACGCGCTCGACCGAGCTCGCCCAGTGACCCAGCGCGAACGAACACGCACCGGCAATATTGAACGCTTCGGCCCGCTGATCGTTTGGCAAGGCGGAATCTTCGAGCAGCGGCGCGACGAGGGGCAACGCGTCGGCGAACTGCCCGGCCGAACATAGCGCCACGGCTCGCGCTGGTTGTCGCCTCGGCCTCAGCGCCCCGAAATAAACGCTTCTTCACCGTCTAATCCGCCGTTATGCCCGTCATTGCGAATGAAAGGATCGCGCGGTGATGCTAGAATCGCGCCCGTCTTTTCTTCGACGATCATGACTCGACACTCGCGCAACCACCTGACCGCATGGCTTGGCCTCGTCGCCATGTGGCTCGTCGTGTTCGCGCCGCTCGTGAGTCAGTTGCTCGAATCGGGCCGCGCCCACGAGCCGATTGCCGCGCTATGTTCGGCGCTTCATCCGGCTGGCGCAAGCAATGTGAGCGATGCGAGCGTCGTCGCTCAAACCAGCCCCGCGCACGTGCATCTGAGCCACGACGATGCATTCGGCGCCTGCGGCTACTGTCATCTGCTCGAACATCACGTCGCGATGCCGACGCTCGCCGCCGTCGAGCCGCCGGCCGCGCTGCCGCTGGCCGGCACCGCGCCGCCAACGCTGTCCACCGGCTTCACCCCGCTTGGCGCCTTCCCGTCGGGACGTCCGCGCGCCCCACCTGCCGTTTCCTGATCGCTACCGGTTCTGATCGCGCCTTCGTCGCCCACATCGACGAGGCCTGCGATCGCCTGTTCAATGCATCGAGGAAACGCTCATGTTCAACTTCGCGCTGCGAAGGCTCTCTTATTGCGTCCGTCGTGACGCTGTCTTTTCCGCTCATCGCGCGGTTCGTCGTTCCGTTCTTTGGCCCGCGCTCATGCCTGCCTTCGTGCCGGCTTTCGTCGCAACACCCACGCATGCCGCCGACGCAAACACCGACGCGACGCTGCCCGCCGTCAGCGTCAGTGCGAGCGCAAGCGCGAGCGCCGCACCGCGCGCCGTCGACCCGAACCTGCCCGCCTCCGTCGAAACCGTGACGCGCGATCAGTTCGCGAACTGGAACGTCGTCAACACCGAGGACGTGCTCAAGTACATGCCGAACCTGGCGGTACGCAAGCGCTTTACCGGCGATCTGAATTCGATCATCGCGGTGCGCGGCACCGGCAATACGCAGAGCGCGCGCGGCCTCGTCTATGCGGACGGCTTGCTGCTGAGCAACCTGCTCGGCAATAGCTATTCGTTTCCACCGCGCTGGTCGATGGTGTATCCCGACGAAATCCAGCAGGTCGACGTCATCTACGGGCCGTTTTCCGCGCTGTATCCGGGCAATTCGCTCGGCGCGACCGTGCTGATCAGCACGCGCATGCCAAAGCAGTTCGAGGCCAACGCCGACGTGAAGGCATTCACGCAGCACTTCAGCCTGTTCGGCGTGAACCAGAGCTTCAACGGCAGCGAAGCGAGCGCGTCGATCGGCGATAGCATCGGCAAGTTCTCGTACCGGCTCGGCGTCAATCATCTCGAGAACACGAGTCAGCCGCTGCAATTCGCAACACTCGCTAAATCGACCACGCCCGCCAAGGCCGGCGACACGCCCGTCACCGGCGCCTATTTCTACAACAACCAGACCAATGCGCCGACGGCCGTGCTCGGTGTGAACGGCGAAGGCATCGAGCACACGGTGCAGGACCAGTTCAAGCTGAAGATGCAGTACGACTTCACGCCGACGCTGCAGGGCGGCTTCACGCTCGGCTACTGGCACCAGACGTACAACAGCGAAACATCGACGTTCCTGCGCGACGCGGCCGGCAACCCTGTGTACAGCGGCAACGTATCGATCAACGGTTACCACTACACGATTCCGGCGGCCGCGTTTGCGCCGGGTGTCGGGCACAGCGAGAACTGGCTCTACGGCGTGTCGCTGAAAACGCGCAACGCGACCGGCTGGAACGGCGAGGCGATCGCCTCGTATTACGACATCGGCAATGGCGTCGCACGCACCGCGAATGCCGGCGGCCCGGGCAATGGCCCCGGCACCGTGCTGTTCAACGACGGCACCGGCTGGAAGACGCTGGACCTCCGCGGCACCTATACGCCTGCGACGAACCAGCCAGGACTGGCCAATCACGCACTGAGCGTCGGCTACCACTACGACAACTACTTCGTCGACAACCAGACCTACAACACGCTGAACTGGCGCGACGGCGACGCGACCTCGTTCGCCAACGCGTTCACCGGCAAGACGCAGACGCAAGCTCTTTATGCGCAGGACGCGTGGCGCTTTCTGCCGCGCTGGAAGCTCGTCTACGGCGCGCGCTATGAAGACTGGCAAGCCTACGATGGCGCACAGTCGTTGCCCGGCGCGACGATCGCGTACAGCGATGCCAGCCAGCGCCACCTTTCGCCGAAGGCGTCGCTATCGTTCGATGTCAGCGACGAGCTGACTTTGCGCGCGTCGATCGCTCGCGCGTATCGCTTTCCGACCGCGAGCGAACTGTTCCAGGGGCAAATCAATGGCTCCGCGATCGTCAACAACAATCCATATTTGCAGCCCGAAGACGATCTGTCGAAAGAGCTGAGCGCCGAATGGGCGCATTGGAATGGCGTGTTCCGCTTCTCGCTGTTTCAGGACGACGTGAAGAACACGATCTTCAGTCAGACCGACACCACCGTGATTCCGAACGTGACGAACTTCCAGAACATCGGCAAGGTTCGCTCGCGCGGCGTCGAAGCAAGCTATTCGGGCGAGGACGTGTTCGTGCGCGGGCT
Organism: Paraburkholderia sp. UCT2; assembly: GCF_014397665.1. NCBI lineage: Bacteria > Pseudomonadati > Pseudomonadota > Betaproteobacteria > Burkholderiales > Burkholderiaceae > Paraburkholderia > Paraburkholderia sp. UCT2. Next base: position 78,963 of record NZ_VZQO01000017.1, on the reverse strand, counting down.
CGATCTGCTCGCGAGCGTCGCGTACACGCAGTCGAAGATCCTCGAGAACGCACGGAATCCGGCCTCGGTCGGCAAGTACTTCTACCGCATTCCGCAGTGGCGCGCGAATCTTGCCGCGACGTATCACTTCGACGCGCGCGCGGCGCTGACGCTCGCTGCGCGTTACTCGGGTCGTCAATACAACACGCTGACGAATACCGACACGAACCCCAACGTGTTCGGCGGCACCAGCACCTACACGGTCGCCGACGCGAAGTTCACGTTCAAGCCGACGAAGCTCAGCGAACTCGGCATCGGCGTCGACAACCTGTTCGACGCGCGCTACTTCGTCTACCACCCGTATCCTGGCCGCACGTTTTATGTCGAAGCGAAGCTGCATATCTGAGCCTGACGCAAGACGCGGCAAACCGCTTGTCGCACACGAACCATCGACCCATTTGCCCGACGAGGATTTCATGTCCACGACTCGAACCGCCGAACGCGTGCGCGCGCAGAACGGTACAACCGCCGCCACGAGCGGCCCGACACATCCAGGCTATCGAACACTGTGGCGCTGGCACTTTTACGCGGGCCTCTTCGTGATGCCTTTTCTACTCGTGCTCGCCATCACCGGCACGCTGTATTGCTTCCAGCCGCAGATCGAGCCGCTGCTTTATCGACAGCAACTGGTCGTCGCACCGCAAGCCGTGCCGAGGCTGGCCGACAACGCGCTGCTCGTGAAAGCGCGCGCGGCGATGCCGCCCGGCTCGATCGCGACGACCGCCGTGATCACGCGCGATCCGCAACGCAGCGCGGAATTCGTATTTCGTCTCGCGGACGGCACGCAGCAGAGCATCTATCTGAATCCGTATAGCGGCGAGGTGCTGGGCACGCTGAGCGTCGAGCATCGCTTGATGCAGGTGGATCGCATGCTTCATCGCAAGCTGCTGCTCGGCAAGCCCGGCGAACTGCTGATGGAACTGGCCGCATGCTGGACGCTCGTGATGATCGGCACCGGCGTCGCACTATGGTGGCCGCGCGGCAAAACGACCACGCGCGCTGTGCTGCTGCCGCGCCTGGCGCTGAAAGGACGTCCGCTATGGAAAAGTCTTCACGCGGTGATCGGCATCTGGCTCGCCCTCGGCGCACTTGCGTTCGTATTGACGGGGCTGCCGTGGACCGGCTCGTGGGGCAAGCAGTTCAAGGCGTTCGCGACCGCGACGCAGCTTGGCGCTCCGCCGGGCGCGTGGGGCGGTTTGCCGTTGCGCTCCATCGTGCCGGGAACGCCCTCGGACCACGCGAGCGCCACGCTCGCGCATGCCACGCGCGCCGACATGGGCTCGATGCCCGGCATGGTCATGGACGACCTGCCGTTGCCGCTGACGCCATGGGCCGTGGGCAACGCGAGCGTGCCCTCTTCCGCGGCCACCGACGCGGCGCAGCCTCTGTCGCTCGGGCATATCGTCGCGCTCGCCGCGTCGCTCGGTATCGCGGACGGCTACCGCATCGTGCTGCCGAACTCCGCAGCCGGCGTCTACACGCTCTCCTATTTCCCCGCGAATCCCAAAGACGAACGCACGCTGTACGTCGACCAATACAGCGGCGCGATCCTGAAGGACATTCGCTACGGCGATTACGGCGCGATCGCGAAGGCCGTGTCGTACGGCACGTCGCTGCATATGGGTCGCTACTTCGGCGTCGCGAATCAGATACTGTGCGCGGCCATTTCGCTCGGCCTTGGCGCGCTCGCTGTGACCGGCTTCGTGATGTGGTGGAAACGTCGGCCGCAACGCTCGCTCGGCGCGCCGTCGCGCGAGCGCGCCGCGCCGCCGATGCGTGGCTGGAAAACCGGCCTCGCGCTTCTCGGCGTCGTTTTCCCGCTGATGGGCGCAACGCTCGTCGCGGTGTGGCTGCTCGACCGGCTGGTTTTCGGCCGTGACTCACGACCGGAACCGCACGGCGTCGCGTGAGATCAAGACGAGCCGGGGCGCACCGCTTGCGCCCCACGAGCGTTTACGATATATTTTGCTCGCTTATGATCGATTCACGCCGAAACGGAGACGAGACATGCAGCGAACCCGGGAAGATGCGATCAACGGGCTACTGCCCGAGCAGCGCGAAGCACTGATTCTGGAGCGATTGCGCACGCATGGTCGCGTGCTCGCGGCCGAGCTGGCCGCCGAGCTGCAGATCTCCGAGCACACCGTGCGCCGTCATCTGCGCGATCTCGCGGATCAGGGGCATTGCAAGCGCGTGTACGGCGGTGCGCTACTGATGTCGCCCGCCGACAAACCCGCGGCGCTGCGCATGCATGAGGCCGTCGATCGCAAGGCACGCCTTGCCGCGGCGGCCGTATCGATCGTTCGTCCGAAGCAGATCGTGCTGCTCGACGCGGGCACGACGAACGTCGCGATCGCGGCGGCGCTGCCCGACAACGCCGGCCTGACCGTCGTCACGAATTCGCCCGAGGCCTGCGCGCGGCTGCTGAACCGCCCGGGTATCGACGTGATCCTGATCGGCGGCCGCGTCGCCGGCGGCGCGGCGGGCTCGCTCGGCGCGACCGCGCTGCTGCAGATCCAGCAGATCCGCGCGGACCTCTGTTTTCTCGGCGCCTGCGCCTTCGACCCCGACGAAGGCGTCGCCGTATTCGACGCAGAGGACGCCGAACTGAAACGCGCGATGGTCAAAGCGAGCAGCCAGATCGCCATCGCGCTGACCTCGGAAAAGCTCATGACAGCGGCGCCGTTCGCGGTAGCGCCTGTTTCGGCCGTCGATTATCTGTTCGTCGAAGCGGACGTGCCGCACGCGCGTGTCGCGAGCCTCCAGGCCGTCTGCGATAACGTGATGGCGGCACGCCCATGAACTCACTCGTCAGGGAACGCATCGCAACGCTCGCCGTCTTTCTCGCCAACGGTTTCGGCATCGGCGCATGGGCGGTCGAGGTGCCGCGCATCAAGGAAAGCCTGGCGCTCAGCGACACCTCGCTCGGCATCGCGCTGTTCTGCTTCGCGCTCGGCGCCATCGTTGCGATGCCGCTCGCGGGACAGCTCGCGCCGCGCGTCGGCAGCGGCCGCGCCACCGCGCTGCTCGGCGCGGCATTCGCGATCGCGCTGCCGTTGCCCGCGCTCGCGCCGGGCATGCTGACGTTGTGCGTGGTGCTGTTTGCGCTTGGCGCGTCGAACGGCGCGCTCGACGTGTCGATGAACGGACATGCGAGCGCGATCGAAACACGCTGGCGCGCGCCGATCATGTCGTCGTTTCATGCCGCGTGGAGCGCGGGCGGCCTGCTTGGCGCGGCGAGCGGCGCGATGTTGCAGAAAGGCGGCGTCGGCGTCGTGGGCGGGCTGTTCGCGCCCGATCTGTTGATCGCGGCCCTGATCATTTTCGCCGCGTCGTTTGCGTTGCGCGATATCGGTCCGCGCGCGGCCGCAGCGTCGAGCGGCTTCGCATGGCCCGACAGCAGCGTGATGAAACTGGCGCTGCTCGCGTTCATGTGCATGCTCGTCGAAGGCGCGGTGGCCGACTGGAGCGCGGTGTACCTGCGCTCCACATTGAACCAGGAAGCGAGCGTCGCCGCGATCGGCTACTCCGCGTTCGCGTTTTCGATGGCGGCCTGCCGGATCGCCGGCGACGCATCGGTGCGGCGCTTCGGTTCGAGCAAGGTCGTCGCGCTCGGCGGTCTGATCGCGCTCGCCGGACTCGCGCTCGTGCTGAGCCTGCCGACGGTGCTGACCGCGTGCGTCGGCTTCGCGATGGTCGGCATCGGTCTCGCGAATATCGTTCCGGTGATTTTCAGCGCGGCGGGTCGCTCGAGCGCGACGCCGGCGATCGGCGTGTCGATGGCGGCCACGTTCGGCTATGCGGGCTTTCTGGTCGGGCCGCCGCTGATTGGTTTCGGTGCCGGCGTGGTTGGCCTGCGCGCGGCGCTGGGCGTGCTCGTGATGGCCACGCTGATCGTGTCGCTGCTGGGCGGCAACGCGGTGCGCGCCGCGCAACCCGCGTAGCCAGCGTTATTTCGCTTTCTTGTCGAGCACGGCAAGCGGCTTGCGAACGGGTAACGCATCGCGTGCCGCATGCTGACCCAATGGCCAGCTGAACGCGCCGAGCAGCGAGCTCGGCTGCGTACCATCGTCGAGACCGGTGGCGGGCCACTCGTGTTTCGCGGGCACCCAACGCGTGCCGAACACGTGATCCCACATCGGCAATAGCTGCGTGAAGTTGTGATTGAAATGCTCGGCGCGAATCGAGTGATGCAGCCGGTGATACTGCGGATTGTTGACCCACGTGACGTAGCGGCCAAGGTCCATGCGCAGATTCAGATGCGCGAAGTAGTTGCCGAACATGAACACGATCGAGGTCGCACCGACGATCCACGGCTCGACCTTGAACAGTACGCCGACGAGCGGATAAAGCAGGCAGCCCTTGAGCAGCACTTCTATCCAATGATGCCGCAACGTGATCGTCACGTTGAAATCCACCGCGCTATGGTGCAGCGAATGCAGCTTCCACAGGATGGGCCATGTGTGCTGCAAGCGATGAAACGCGTATTCGAGGAAATCGATCGTCAGCAGCACGATCACGAACGAAGCGAGCGCGCCCCACCCGCGCGACACCAGCACCACCATCCCGCCGCCGAGTGCATTGACGATCGCGACGCTCGCGGCCGCCGTCAGCGGCTTCGCGGCTTCCGCCAACGCCAGATACAGACCCGCATACGCCATGTTCAGACGCTGCCCCGCGCGCGATTGCAGCAATGCGGCTGGCCAGCGACGCTCAAGCAACGCACCGACGCCCATCATGACCAGCACGAGCGCGTAGGCTTGCAGCCACAGGCTCGCGTGGTGCAGCAAGGCGGGAAACGGGCTCGACGCTAACATGGAATTCCCTGATGCGGCGGTCGTTAGCATGATCTTCGCAGCCCGCCGGCCCGCGCGCAAGCGCCCTTTAGCGGGGGCCCGCCGCGAATTCGGCTTCACCCGCAAGCACGGAAAAAAAATGGCGGGGTCATCGCTTCACGCCGTCACGATCGCGAGCGGACGTTAGATGCAGCCGTATCGTCCGCTCGCGTCGTCGTTGTTTGTCGACATCCGTTTGCTATTGGCCCCGCCGCACCTCGCAAGTTGCGCCACGCTCCCCGAGCGCGAATCGCGAAGATTTTTGCTGCCGTCGGCATTTGTTCACTGCGTGAAATCCCGGCTGCAACATGTGTAGTTTTTGTGCATTCGTCATTGCAATGGCTATGCCATGCTGGAATGAAGGCTTGCTACGTATGGAGAAATGCCTGCCGGGGCACTTCGAAGCGGGCCTGATCGCACGCAATGCATCGGAAATGAGACGCCGCGGGGATGCCCCGACGCCTTCGTGCTGGCTCGTACACGTCGTTCGACGCGCGCGGGAAAACCCGAACGCGCATTGACGGACCAAGGTTTGCGACCCGTACCAGTCAACATGCCGACACGTCATGCGACGAAAGCGCGCCTGAATCATGCGGACCGGCGTGTCGCAAAGTTGAGACGGCAAGCGGCTTACAGCAGCGCGGTCAATTGCGCGACACGCGACTCGAACTGCCGTAATTCATCGCCGGCAAGCGACCTCTTCTGCGGCAGGTCGACCTTGAGCGGATCCTGCGGCACATCGTTCACGTGGACCTCGAAATGCAGATGCGGTCCGGTTGCCCAACCGGTCTTGCCGACATAGCCGATCACCTGATCGCGCCTTACGCGGCTGCCGGAGCGCAGTCCTTTCGCGAAGTGCGACAGATGCGCGAACGTCGTAGAAAACGGTGCGGGGTTCTGAATGACGACCACGTTGCCATAACCGGTCTGACGGCCGATAAAGCGGATTACGCCGCGCGCGGTGGCACGCACGGGCGTGCCAACCGGCGCGGCAAGGTCGACACCGTCATGACTTTGCCAACGATGCAGCACCGGATCGAAGCGGCGCAACGAAAAAGCCGACGACACGCGTGTGAAGTCGAGCGGATAGCGCTCGAACGCAGGCCCTGCGCTGACGCCGTCTTTCGAGTAGTAGAGCGGTTGGCCGTGAAGATTTTTCTGCAGGAACACGTTGTGCGCGGTCGAGCCTCGCATGATGCGCACCGCGAGCGGTTCGCGCGATGCGTCTTTGCTGTTGTCGCTACCGGTGTCGAATACGGCGCGCACGCGGTCGCCAGGTTGCAGATCGCGCGACAGATCGAGCTCGTCGTGAAACGCGCGCGACAGAATGGCTGTGGTGCCCGCATCGACGCCGATGCTCTGCGCGGCCGCCGCGAATGTACGCTCGACCGGCGCTTCCCTCACGGTGTACGCGGGAGCTTGCGCAGCGGGCACAACCGGTGCGGGTGCCGACGCCGGTATCGGCACACGGGCAACGGCCTGCGTCGAGTCCTTGCTCAGGAGCGAGACGTCGGGGTCGCCGTTGCGCGCGGCGCGTTCATGAGTGACGAGATAGGCGGCGCACGCCGAGCTCATTGCGCATACGACAATGATTTTGCTGGCGCGCCCCGACAGAAGACGAGCTACAGATAGAGGCATGGTCAGGAACGACTGTCGACCATCGCATGCGCGAAAGGCACGCACGGCGAGGTGGTTTCGTTGAATCAGCGTCTCCAGGCACTGCGTAAGACGCTGCATGAGGCTCGGGGCAGCCTATGGTTGCTTTCTTAAGTCAGCCTTAAGCTGCCCCCAAATGAGCCTGCGATGCGGCGAGGGCGCGCGCTCGAACTTTGGCCGCTGAGGCACGACGGGCATGACGGCGCAATCGCGCTGCGCCGACGAGAGAACTAGCCGGGATATTCGACTCGGCCGCGCGGACGTGGAGCGGGTTATGACAACGAAGCAAGCATGTTCGACAGCCGTCGGACATGGGCCTTGAACGCGTCGCTCGTTTCGCGGTTCGTGGTGGGATTCAGATGTGAGCTTTCGGCGAGTTGCGCCTGCTCGTGAAAGTCGTTGGCGATCCTGCGCCTGATATCGTCGGGCAGCGACCGCACGATGGAGACCAGCAAAGCCTCTTCGGCATGCAGCATGCCGAGAATCGAATGTGTGTCCATACGGGAACCTCCGTGGGGAACATCGTCGGTGCCGGCCGGCAGTGGCGCCGGCGCTCCTCATGTTACCCCGTTGGTTCCGCGTCGTTGGTCGTGCGCGTTACTCTGCGATCGAATAGCGCGACGGACGAGCACGCGGCTGCTCCGCCTCACGCTCGACGCGCGGACTCGCGCCGCGGATGAACAGGACCGCGCAAAACGCGACCATGGCCCAGATGCAAAGAATGACGGTCAAAGCGCTCATGTCAGTTTCCGGTACTTCGGGATAGTACGGTGATGCTGCCGCGTAGGCTGTCAATGCAGCGTGGACCGCTCGGGCGCACCGAACAGCAGTTCATCGATCAGGGCGGTCGTGAACGTCAGCTGCGTTTCGAGCGACTGGCGCGCGGCTTGCGCGCCGGCTTCGTCGCTTCGGGCGACGGCCGCGTGTGCCTGCGTGGCCAGACGCACGATGGCTTCGGAACCGCGTTGCAGTTCGCGCATCGCGGGGTCGTCCGGACCGGGCGTCGGCTGATCCCGTTCCGAGGTGGTGAGTTCCGGCAGGTCGGCGTCGAACCGGCGGGGTTTGTTGTGACGGGAAGACATCCGGGGCTCCTGACGGAAAAGCGCGATATACGCGACGGGACGAACCCAGTGTGCGCCGCCCCCCGCGTTTCAATTCACCGAACAGAAGCCGAATCTGAAGCCAATCCGGGGGCTTCGGGAAAAACGAGGGTTTTTACCGAGCAATTAGCGCAGGTGGACCGCAAATCCCGTCGCCGGGGCATTGGAATTCGCGGCAGCGGCAGGAAAACGTCTACCTTGCCGGCGCGGAAAAGACTTTGAGCGGCCTCAAGCTGCCGGAACAACATCGATGCGCAATGCCTCGCCGCCAGCGGCAATCGCCAGCAGGTGATTGACGTTCGGATGCGCGCCCGGACGGTTGCGCGCGTCGGCCGTATGCTCGGCAAACAGCGCGAGGCCGTGTTCGGCCGCCTTCGGGTCGAGCGTGCCGAACGCGCCGCGCAGGTAGTTGTACACCGCGAGCGAGCCCTGCTTGCCCGGTTTGTTCTCGATGCTAGCGACCACGGTACCGCTGCCGTTGACCAGATCGATGCGTGCGATGCCGTCGATCGCCGGCATTCTGGCGAGATTTTCCTTGAAAACGTTGCTCGGTTCGATCATTGAAACCACTCCTTCCGTTCTAAAAAATGCATGGCGGGCCGTATCTTATCCGATGGGCGGCGAGCGGGCGAATCGGTGGCCACGACGGATCGGCACGCGCATCTGATACCTGGTGTATTCCTAGTAATTTTTCGCATCGCCCCTGGCCTCGACATATCAAAGAAAAGCGAAGGAAGTCGGCATGGAGGCGAAAGCAATGCGTCGGCTCCACGACGAGTGAATGCTTCGACATGCAGTCTTACCTCGACGCGTTCCCGCACTACGCGCTGACCTGGTGCAACCCGCCGAGCGATACCGCGCATCCGTATAGCGCCGCGCTGATCACGGTGCGCGACGGCAAGCGCGTGATCAACCTGAACCTGAGCCAGGCGCCCGACTACAACTCGTACACGCCGTACTATCCGGCGCCGTTCTCGGACAATCTCGCGTATGGCACGACTGACGTCGGCTATGCGCTGATGATTCCGCAGGTCACGTACAACGGCAAAACCTATATCCCGAAGCGGCCTCTCGATAGTGCGCGCGCGGCGTTGAATGCCGTTATGCAGCGGGTCAACCCGGCGTCAGCTGAAAAGCGTTGATCGAGAAGTCAGCGTGCGAGCAGCGGTTCGCCGCGCCGAAAAAAAGCCCGCTTCCGCGGGCAACCCTTCTCTACGCAGCAGCGCCGCGCGTGAACAGCATCACCCCTTCGTCGCGCCAAACGTCAGGCCCGCGACGAAATGCTTCTGCATCGCAAAGAACATCATGACCGATGGCAGCGCCGCCAGAATCGATCCCGCCGAAACGAGATTCCACGCGGTCGTCCACTGCCCTTTCAGCGCGGCCACGCCGACCGTGATCGGCGCGGCGTCGTCGCCTTGCGTCAGACACAAGGCCCAGAAATAGTCGTTCCACACGAACGTGAACACGAGGATCGCCAACGCCGCGAGCGCGGGACGAATCAGCGGCAGCACGATCCTGAAGAACACGGTCCACTCGTTCGCCCCTTCGATGCGCGCCGCCTCGACCAGCTCGAATGGCAGCTGCTTGATGAAGTTGCGCAGAAACAGCGCGCAAAAGCCGGTCTGGAACGACACATGAAACAGAATCAGCGCGCTCACGGTATTGAACAGACCGAGTTGCAACGACAGATCCCGCACCGGAATCATCAGCACCTGGATCGGCACGAAGTTGCCCGCGACGAACGTCGCGAACAACGTCGAATTGCCGCGAAAGCGATAGATCGCCAAGGCAAAGCCCGCCATCGCCGCGAGTGCGATCGAACCCACTACGGAAGGAACCGTAATCAGCACGCTATTCCAGAAGTAATGCAGCATCGGCGACGTCGTCAATGCCTCGCGATAGTTGTCGAACATCGCGAAGTGCTTCGGCCATCCCCAGTAGTTGCCCTCGCTCAGTTCTTCGGTCGAACGCACGGACGTGACCAGCACCGCGATCATCGGCAACAGCCAGATCACGAGTGCAATCGGCAACGTCAGTTTGTATGCGCGGCGCGTGGCCGGCTTCCATTTGTCGATCGGAATCGGAAACATCAGCGGCTCCTCATTGCTCGGCGCGCAGCATCCGCCGCAGGTGATAGACGATGTACACGAGCATGATGCCGAACAGCACCACCGCGATCGCCGCCGAATAGCCGATGCGGTAGTACTTGATCGCCTGGTCGTACATGAAATAGGCGAGCACCGTCGAGCTTTCGAACGGACCGCCGCCCGTCATCACCGAAATCAGATCGAAGCTGCGCAGCGCGCCGATGATCGTCACGACGATCGCCATGAACGTCGTGGGCCGCAACTGCGGCAGGATGACATGCCAGAGCATCGACCAGCCCTGCGCGCCTTCCATTCGCGCAGCTTCGATCTGCTCGGCGTTCAACGTGGTCAAGCCGGTCAGATAAAGAATCATGCAGTACGCGGTTTGCGGCCACAGCGCCGCGAACACGATGCCGAGCGTCGCATAGCGCGGATCGCCGAGCACCGGCACGCCGTGGCCGAGCATCATCGCGAGCAGGCCGAAGGTCGGATCGTAGAACCATGAAAAGATCAGTCCGACCACGACGCCCGACAACACGAATGGCGCGAAAAACAGCGACTTGACGATGCGGATGCCCGCCACCGCCTGATTCAGATACAGCGCGACGGCGAGGCCCATCGGCGGTGCGAGCAAAAACAGCACGAGCCAGATCAGGTTGTTCTTGAGCGCCGTATAGAACGTGGGCGTATGGACCAGCTCGATATAGTTCGCGAGGCCGACGAAGGTCGGCTCGGTCATCCCATCCCAGTTGAAGAAGCTCAGACGGATCGTCGAGAGGATCGGCCACACCACGTACACGGCCACCATGAAGCAGGCCGGCGCAAGAAACAGGAACGCGGCGCGCCGCTGCCGCCGTGCGGTCGGCGTGGGGCCGCGCCGGCGCGACGCGACCGACGCGCCGCTCAGCGCACCGCTCGACGCCGGCAAGCCCGGGCCGCCGGGTTCAACAGGACCGTCGACGCTATGACGGCTGACGGAATGCGACACGATCAATCTCCCGATCCAATCCGATGCATCGGGCAGCGGCCTTGCGGCCGCCGCCGCTCACTTCTTGTAGATACGCTGACGCGTCTGCTCGAGCTGCGCGAGGATGTCGTCCAGTTTCGATGGATCGGAGACGAACTGCTGCATCCCCTTCATCCCTTCGTCGGCCATTTCCTTCGTCATGTCGCGATCGTAGAACTGCGCAATGCCGCCCTTCGTGTTCGACAGGATCTGGAAGCCGATCTTCGAAATCGGATCTTCAGGCTCCGGCGATTTGCTGTTCGCCGACAACGAGCCGAGTCCCTTTGCGAGTTGCGCACCGATCTGAGGCGTCTCGACGAACGCAAGGAACGTGTGCGCATCGGACTTGTTCTTCGCTTTCGACGGAATATGCAGCGATTCGACCGGCCCGTCCTCGGCGGTCGGCACCTTGGAGTCGATGATCGGGAACTGGAAGTACCCCATTTGCGGCTTCACGTTGTCCGGGAAACCCGCCGCAATGAACGTCCCCATCAGCATCATGGCAGCCTTGCCCTGGAACAGGAACGGCTGCACCGCGTCGAGATCGTAGGACAATGAATTGTTGATGAAGTAGCCGTCGTCGATCAGTTGCTTCCACGTCGTATAGACCTTCTTCACGCGCGGATCGGTGTACGGAATTTCGCCGGCCATCAGCTTCTGATGAAACGCATTGCCGTTCAGGCGCAGATCGAGATAATCGAACCAGCCGGCCAGCGTCCAGGCATCGCGGCCCGCCACCGCGATCGGCGTAATGCCGGCGGCCTTCAGCTTTTTAGCGGCGTCGAGAAACTCGTCCCACGTTTTCGGCTCGCCCTTGATGCCGGCCTTCTCGAACAGGTCCTTGCGATAGAACATCCCCCACGAGTAGTACACGGTCGGCGCGGCATACTGCTTGCCCTTGTACGACGATGCTTCCTTCGTCGACGCATACATGTCGTTCCAGCCGTTCTTCTGCCAGTCGCCGGTCAGATCCTCGAACAGGCCACGCTGCGCGTAATACGCCATACGCTCGCCGTCGTGCCAGTTGACGATATCGGGCGCGACAGTCGAAAGCCAACCCGGCAACTGAACCTTGTAGGCTTCCTCATCGATGAACGATACCTTCACGTCGATCCCGGGATGCGCCTTCTTGAACTCGTCGACCACCTGCTGCCAAACCGCGCGCTGGCTCGCGCCCTTGTACGCGATGTTCAGCGCGAGCGTGGCCGCCTGCGCGGTGCTGACGACCGAGGTCCCCGCGGCAACCGCGGCCAGCGCGAGCGCCAACAGAATCTTGCGTGGTTTCAGTTTCATCCTGACTGTCTCCTTCATTCCATGGTTTTTACGTCGTTGTCGCTTCTATATCGAATGACTGCGTGGAATTGCCAAGGCCGGACTTCTATTGCGAGCGGTAGACCGCTACCCCTTGCGGCGCCACCTCCCGGGAGCCGATCACGAATGCGTCGTCGGAAATGTCGTCGAGCGCGTGGGTTCGATCGCCATAGTTGAACACATACGTCAGTCCGCCGCGACGGCTGATGCGCACGCTGTCGCCGAGTGCCTGCGTTTCGAGGCCCGCTTCCTGCGCGATGCGCGCGAACAGGCGCACGGTCAAGGCGTCGTCGAACAGGCTCGCGAAGTAGTGATACGCGCCGCTTCGCACGTACGCCGGATGATCGTCCGCGAAACGCGCGCGCACGTCGAATGAAGATGATGCATCGCTGTCGATGAAATCGCGCCAGTGTCGCGCGAAGCCCTCGGCGGCACCGCCCTGCTGTTCCAGCACCACCGCTTCGGTCACGTTCGGCCGCATCGATTCGACGCGCCACACGCGCAGCGGCAGCACCGACGTCAATGCGCCCGGCGGCAGATTCGCCGGAATCCGCAGCTCGCGCGTCTTCGATCCGGTGCGTGGACCGAGCACGACCTGCGCGCCCGAGCGCGCGAGACGTTCGGCGAAATCGTCGGGCACGACCGGCAGCGGCGGCACGACGACGAGGCTATAACCATCGAACGATGCATCGGCCGGCACGACATCGACGTCGAGTCCGAGCGCGCGCAAAGCCGAGTAGTACTCGAACGCGAACCGCGGATAGTGAAAGTCCGCGCCCTGCGGATGAATCTCGAACAACCACTTCGCTTCATAGTCGTAGACGAGCGCGACTTTCGAGCGGATCGACGCATTGGCATCGGCGTTCGCGGCGAGCACCGCGTGAATTTCGGACGCCACCCGCGATGCTTCATTGCCGCCGACGTCGAGCCGGTTGTCGGGCGTATTGAGCCCCGCGTGCATCTGCTCCTGCGCGAACGGCGCCTGACGCCAGCGGAAATACGACACGCAGCCCGCGCCGTGGGCGAACGCTTCCCAACTCCACAGCCGCACCATGCCCGGCAGCGGCGCCGGATTCCACTGCGCCCAGTTCACTGGTCCCGGCTGCTGCTCCATCACCCAGAACGGCAGCTTCGACATGCCGCGATAGACGTCGTGATTGAACGACGCGAAGTCCGGATGACCGCTGCGCAACCAGCGCGCCTTGATGTCCGGCGCGAACCACTGCTCTTCGAGCGCGCCGAGCGGATAGCTGTCCCACGTTGCGACGTCGAGATCGGCCGCGACCTTGTAGTGATCGAACTCGGTGAAGAGCTGCATGAAGTTGTGCGCGACCGGCCGCCCCGGCGAATGCGCGCGAATGATCTCGACCTGCATGCGGTTGTAGCGCGCCACTTCGTCGGATGCGAAGCGCCGGTAGTCGAGGCGATGCGAAGGATGCGCCTCGGTCACGGTGCCGACCGGCGCGTCGATTTCTTCGAAGCCGCGGTACTCCATGCTCCAGAACACTGTGCCCCACGTCTCGTTCAACGCCTGGATCGTGCGATAACGCGCCTTCAGCCACTCGCGAAAGCGCGCGACCGCGGCCGGCGAATAGCTGACCACCGTGTGATGACAGCCAAATTCGTTATCGGTCTGCCAGAAAGCGACCGCCGGATGCTTGCCGTAACGCTCGGCCACCGCCGTGCAAATACGACGCGACGCCTCGAAATACGCGGGCGACGAGAAGTCGTAATGACGCCGCGAGCCGAACGCGCGCGGACGTCCATCGGCGCCGACCGGCAGGATCTCCGGATGACGATCGATCAGCCACTTCGGCGGCGTCGCGGTCGGCGTACACATGACGACCTTCAGGCCAGCCGCGCCGAGCACGTCGACGGCGCGATCGAGCCAGCCCCAGTCGTATTCGCCGGGAGTCGGCTCGATCCGGCTCCAGGCGAATTCCGCTATCCGCACCTGCTCGATGCCGAGCGCTTTCATCCGGCGCGCGTCGTCGTCCCACATCGACTCGGGCCAGTGCTCCGGGTAATAACAGACTCCAAGACGCATCCCTATGTCCCCAGTGTTTTTCAAGCGTAGTGTTCGACGGATTCGAGCGACGCGGCCGCGAAACCGTCCTCGGTAAACAGATGACAGGCCGTGCGCGACACCCGCAGGCTCGCGCGATCGCCTGGAGCGAGGCGCGTGTTGCCGGGCGCCTTGGCGATCAGAACGGCGCCGCCGGGTTGATCGAGGTGCACGTAGCTGTGTTCGCCAAGCTGCTCGACGAGCGATACGGTGCGCGCGAGCACGCCGTCTTGCGACGCAGCCGCATTCGTCGTGGCCGATGCATCGACGAACTCGAGATGCTCGGGACGCACGCCGAACGTGACCGGCTGCGCTGGCTGCAATCCGGCGCTGCTGACCGGCACACGCACGTTCTCGCCGGTGTGATCGAGCGTGACGAGCACGCCCTGCGCATCGAGTGACGCCACCTTGCCCGGCAGGAAATTCATTCGCGGCGAGCCGATAAAGCCGGCCACGAAGCGGCTTTTCGGGCGGTGATACAGCTCGAGCGGGGCGCCGATTTGCGCGATGCTGCCGTAACGCTCGGTGTCCTTGCCCGAATGCAGCAGCACGATCTTGTCGGCGAGCGTCATCGCTTCGATCTGATCGTGCGTCACGTAGACCACGCTCGCCTTGGCAAACTGCTTATGCAGACGCGCGATTTCGACGCGCGTTTGTCCGCGCAAGGTTGCATCGAGATTGGACAGCGGTTCGTCGAACAGAAACACGCCGGGCTCGCGAACGATCGCGCGGCCGATCGCGACGCGCTGCCGCTGCCCGCCCGACAGCGCCTTCGGCTTGCGCTCGAGTAGCGCCTCGAGTTGCAGGATGCGCGCGGCTTCATGCACCTTCCGCTCGATTTCATCCTTCGGGGTCTTCGCGAGTTTCAGGCCGAACGCCATGTTCTCGAACACGCTCATGTGCGGAAACAGCGCGTAGCTCTGGAACACCATCGCTACGCCACGCTGCGCGGCCGGCACGTCGTTGACGATCTTCCCGCCGATCGACAGGTCGCCGTCGGTCACATCCTCGAGCCCGGCGATCATGCGCAACAGCGTTGACTTGCCGCAACCCGACGGGCCGAGAAACACGCAGAACTCGTTTTCGCCGATGTCCAGATCGACGTTGCGAATCACCGGCGCACCGTCGCCATACGCCTTCTGCACGCCTCGTAACGAAATGCTCGCCATTGCATCGACTCCGTGATTTAATCGGCGCGAAGTCGGAGATTAAGCGCTTAATCAGCATGACCGAAAAATCGATCGCAAGGCGATCGTTGGTCTGTCTCCGATATCGTTTTGTACGTTGGTTTGACGACAGATGTTGCCGCGCCTCGCGCCGCGATGCAAATGTCGGACAGCCATCCCAAATATTGGCCATATCATGCCCACACTCAGCGAAGTCGCGCGTCATGCCGGCGTCACGCCAGCGACGGTGTCCAACGTGCTGCGCAAGCGCGGCCGAGTTGGCGAAACGACCCGGCAACGCGTGCTCGAGGCAGTCGCGGCGCTCGGCTATCGCCCGCATCTCGCCGCGCGCGCGCTCGCCGAGGGCCGCGCGCCGACGCTCGCGCTGATGGTGTCGAGCATCGCGAATCCGTTCTATCCGGAGTTCGCGCTTGCGGTCGAACGCGCAGCGCGTACGAGCGGCCACTTCGTGATCATCTGCAATACCAACGACGATCCGCTAAGCGGCCGCGCGTACCTCGACCAGATCGCCGGCACCTTGTCCGAAGGCGTGCTCGTGACCAACGCGAACCTCGATTTCGCCGATCTGCACAAGACCGAAGCGCGCGGCACGCCGGTCGTGCTGTGCATGTGGGAGCGGCCCACCGAGCCGCCCGGGCTGCCGTGCGTCGCGGTCGATTTCCGGCTGGCCGGCCAACTGGCCGGCGAGCATCTGCTCGAGCTCGGGCATCGGCGCTTTGGTGCGATCGTCGGCAGCAAGGCATCGGGCATTCACGCGGCGCGCTTCGAAGGTTTCGTCGACGCGTTGCGCGCGGCCGGTGTGACGAGAAATCGCGTGCGACACGCGGCCGACACGATCCACGGCGGCTACCTGGCGGCCCGCGCGCTGCTCGAAGCCGATCCGCAACTCAGCGCGATCTTCGCGACCAATGATTTGCCTGCGCTCGGCGCGATGCACGCGGCCGCGGATCTCGGCCGGCACGTGCCGGACGATCTGTCCGTGATCGGCATCACCGACATCCAGCTCGCGCGCGAGTCGCGCCCCGCACTGACGACGGTGGCGGTGCCGACGGTCGAGGTCGCCGGACTTGCAGTGGAACTGCTGCGCGAGCTGATCGAGACTTCGTACGGACAGCCGGGACGCGCCGCGCGGGACATGCCGGCGCCCGTGCCGATGCGGATTTCGTCCGAGCCGAATCTGGTCGTGCGCGCATCGACGGCCGCACCGCGTTCGCGTTGATGTGGCGGTTACAGCCGCGCCGCAAGGTTGCAGTAACGCGCAATTGCGCGGGCACGCCGATGCGTGGCGCGAACGACATCTGTGCAAACGTCCGGGCGCGCGCCTAGACCGTTTCGCATGCGAGCGCCGCCAACGCCACGGTGACCAGAAAGTCGTCGCTACCACCAGTGCGAAGGCATGGGTCTCTCCGAAAGGTTCGCATTCAGTCGACGCGAGCAAGCGCTGTTCCGCCGCAACCTCTCGCAAACATTCAGCGCCCACCGAAAAAGCGCGTTACGCACCGCGAATTGCGTTGAAAAACCGCCGCTGACATTTCAACCCGCTTTCAGACGGGCCAGGACTTTCCCCAAGCCGAGAAGCGCCGCTTCGCACTGCAGCACGACGCCAAAGCGTTACCACACAAGGATCTCAGCCTGCACGCGGTTCGCTGCGCAGCGATTTTCCGCGTTCACATTTCCTTGACGAGCAGTCGCGCGCCTGCTGTACTAAATCAACCAAAGTGATTTAGGCGATTTGCTTCGGACCACATTACGTCGAAGCGTCATCGCCAAACGTCAAGCCCGCAGCTTCGCAGTTTCGATCTATCTGCAGTCCCATACGTCGTTGCCAATAACCGGAGGAGCGTCTCATGAATCTGAATTCCCACAGGCGTCCTGTCGCCAGGACAATCGCGTCGATGTGCGCCGCGGCAGCGGCGCTGTGGTGCGCAAGCGCGAGTCAGGCCGCCGACCAGCCCGTCATCGGCCTGATCACGAAGACCGATACGAACCCGTTCTTCGTCAAGATGCGCCAGGGCGCGGACGCGGCCGCGTCGAAAGACGGCGCGAAACTGATCACGGCCGCCGGCAAGTTCGACGGCGACAACGCGAGTCAGGTCACCGCGATCGAAAACATGATGACGGCCGGCGCGAAAGCAATCCTGATCACGCCGAGCGACACCAAGGCGATCGTGCCGAGCATCAAGAAGGCACGCGCGGCCGGTGTGATGGTCATCGCCCTCGATACGCCGACCGATCCGCAGGACGCAACCGACGCCCTGTTCGCCACCGACAACTTCAAGGCCGGCGTGCTGATCGGCAAATATGCGAAGGCCGCGCTGAACGGCAAGCCCGCGAAGATCGCCACGCTCGATCTCGCGCCGGGCGTGTCGGTCGGCGTGCTGCGCCACAACGGCTTCCTCGAAGGCTTCGGCGTCAAGGAAGGCGATCCGTCGATCGTCTGCAGCCAGGACACGCGCGGCGATCAGGCGAAAGGTCAGACGGCGATGGAAAACTGCCTGCAGAAAGCGCCCGACATCAACGTGGTCTACACGATCAACGAACCGGCCGCGGCCGGCGCGTATCGCGCGCTGAAGGCGGCGGGTAAGGACAAGGGCGTGATGATCGTGTCGATCGACGGCGGTTGCGAAGGCGTGCGCAACGTGAAGGCCGGCGCGATCGCGGCGACCTCGCAGCAGTATCCGCTGAAGATGGCCGCGCTCGGCGTCACCGCCGGCGTCGACTACGCGAAAACCGGCAAGAAGGTCTCCGGTTATCACGACACCGGCGTCACGCTGATCACCGACAAGCCGATGTCCGGCATCGACAGCAAAGACACGAAATTCGGCCTCGACAACTGCTGGGGCAACAAGTAACGCGCATTGCATAGCGGCCCGTTGCGCGTCGTACCGGGCCGCCAATTGATTTGCCGCGTGACCTTCACGTCACGCTCATGTACCGAGGACTGCCATCATGTCGACCCCTTCCGCGCCCGCCGGCCGGCCGCGCCCGTCTTTCACCGAGCACCTGCCGTCGCTGTCCGAAATCGGACCGCTGATCGCGCTGGTGCTGGCCTGCGCATTCTTTATCTCGCAGAGCAGCCGCTTTCTATCGTTCCAGAACCTGTCGCTGATCCTGCAACAGACGATGGTCGTCGCGGTCATCGCGATCGGCCAGACGCTGATCGTGCTGACCGGTGGCATCGATCTGTCCTGCGGCATGGTGATGGCCTTCGGCTCGATCATCATGACGAAGTTCGCGGTCGTGCTCGGCGTGCCGCCGATCCTCGCGATTCTGTGCGGCATCGGCGCCAGCACCTTGTTCGGCTTACTGAACGGTCTGTTGATCACGCGCATCAAGTTGCCGGCGTTCATCGTCACCCTGGGTACGCTGAACATCGCGTTTGCGCTCACGCAGATCTACTCGAACGCGGAAAGCGTGTCGAACCTGCCCGACGCGATCATGTTCCTCGGCAGCACGTTCAGGCTCGGACCGGCGGAAGTCACGTACGGCACCGTGCTGACGCTGCTGATGTATCTGGCCACGTGGTTCGTGCTGCGCGACACGGTGCCCGGCCGGCATCTGTACGCGCTCGGCAACAACGCCGAGGCCGCGCGACTGATGGGCCTGTCGTCGCAGCGGATTCTGCTGACCGTCTACACGCTTGCCGGCGCGATCTACGGCATCGCCGCGCTGCTGTCGGTAGCGCGCACCGGTGTCGGCGATCCGCAGGCCGGGCAAACCGAGAACCTCGACAGCATCACCGCGGTCGTGCTCGGCGGCACGAGTCTGTTCGGTGGACGCGGCTCGATCGTCGGCACCTTGCTTGGAGCGCTGATTGTCGGCGTATTCCGTAACGGCCTGACGCTGATCGGTGTTTCCTCGGTGTACCAGGTATTGATCACCGGCATCCTCGTGATTCTCGCGGTCGCCGCCGATAAACTCTCGCACCGCGGCCGTTGATCCCGCACAGGAGCCTTGTCATGTCGACCTCCACCTCCTCTTCCATGTCCGCTGCGATGCCGGTTCTGCAGGCACGCGGGCTCGTCAAACGTTACGGCAACGTGACCGCGCTCGACGGTTGCGATTTCGAAGTGCTGCCCGGCGAGATCCTCGCGGTGATCGGCGACAACGGCGCGGGCAAATCGTCGCTGATCAAGGCGCTCTCGGGCGCGACGGTGCCCGACGAAGGCGAGATTCTGCTCGACGGCAAACCGGTCAAGTTCCGCAGTCCGCTCGATGCGCGCGCACAAGGCATCGAGACCGTGTACCAGGAACTCGCCGTCGCGCCGGCGATGAGCATCGCCGAAAACCTGTTTCTCGCCCGCGAATTGCTGAAGCCCGGCTGGCGCGGCTCGCTGTTCAAGATGATCGACAAGCGCCGCATGCTCGACGAAGCGACCGCGGCCATGAAGGATCTGCAAATCGGCATCCGCTCGATGCGCCAGGCGGTCGAAACGCTGTCCGGCGGCCAGCGCCAGGGCGTCGCCGTTGCACGCAGCGCGGCATTCGCGCGCCACGTGGTGATTCTGGACGAGCCCACCGCCGCGCTCGGCGTGAAGGAAGGCAACATGGTGCTCGAACTGATCCGGCGCGTGCGCGAGCGTGGCCTGCCGGTGATTCTGATCAGCCACAACATGCCGCACGTGTTCGAGATCGCGGACCGCATCCATATCCAGCGGCTCGGCCGGCGCGCGGCGCTCGTCAATACGAAGGACGTGCACATGTCGGAAGCGGTCGCGATCATGACCGGGGCGAAGGAAGCCGACGTGAAGGCGATCGCATGACGCGCCGCCCAATCCGCTGAGCCACGAGGCCGGTACACGACAATGGACACCCCCAGCACCAGCAGGCGTTCGCCGGTCAAACGCACGGTCGGTTCGAATCAGGTCGGCATGCGGCAATTCAACGAGCGCATCGTGCTGCAAACGATCCGCTTGCATGGACCACTGCCGAAGGCCGAGGTCGGCCGCCTCACGCGTCTTTCGATGCAGACGGTGTCGATGATCGTCGACCGGTTGATCGCCGACGGCCTGCTCGAAAAGCACGCGCGCGTGCGCGGCAAGATCGGCCAGCCGTCGGTGCCGATCGCGTTGTGCGCGGACGGCGCGTACACGATCGGTATCAAGGTCGGACGCCGCAGTCTCGACGTGCTCGCGATGGACTTCGCCGGGCGCATCGTATGCCGCGACGTATTCGAGTATGCGTATCCCGATCCGCGCGCGCTGTTCCCCGCGCTCGAAAACAAACTCGCGCGCGTGAACCAGACGCTCGGCGCGAAGGCGGGCAAGGTGGTCGGCGTCGGTGTCGCGGCGCCGTTGTGGCTCGGCGGCTGGCGCGACTTTCTCGGCGCGCCGCCCGACGCGCTCGACGCCTGGAACGACATCGATCTGCGCGCGCGCATCGCGACGATAACCGGCCTGCCCGTCGAGTTCGCCAAAGACACCACGGCCGCCTGCGCGGCCGAACTCGTGATGGGCCAGGGCCGCGGCATTCACAACTTCCTGTATCTGTTCGTCGGCACGTTCATCGGCGGGGGTCTCGTGATCGACGGACGTCTGCATGGCGGTCCGCACGACAACGCGGGCGCGGTCGGTTCGATCCCGCTGCGCGAAGGCGGCGCACGCAAACCCGCGCGGCAGTTGCTGCACGCGGCATCGGGCTTCGTGCTCGAACGACTGTTCAGCGATGCGGGCGCGCCGGCGGCCGCGGCGCATGATCATCGCGCGTTGTCGCCCGAGTTGTGGCGGCATACCGAGCGATGGCTCGACAGCGCGTGCCCGGCGATCGCGAACGCGCTAACCAATGCGGCCGCGTTGCTCGATCTCGAAGCCGTCGTGATCGACGGCGAGTTCGACCGGCTACTGCTGCGCGAGATCATTCGCCGCACCGAGCGCGTGCTCGATCGTTTCGAATGGGAAGGGATGGTGCGGCCGCAATTGCTCGAAGGCGCGATCGGCGCCGATGCCCGCGCGATGGGCGGTGCGATTCTGCCGCTATATGCGCATTTCGCGCCGGTGCATGAGCTGTTCCTGAAGCCGGCGGCGTCGGAGGCAGGTTATGACGAGCGGTGAGCGATTCACTGCGCGGCAACTTTCGTCGCCGCAGGCGTCGATCCCGCCGGCGCCGCCGTCACCGTTTTCTGAACCGGCTTATCGAGCAACGGCTGCAACGCCGGTGCCATCGACTTGAGCAACTGCACCGCCAGCGCACTCGTGAAGTCGTAACGCGCGGCATACGGCTCGTGCACCCACGCGGTCAACGTGCCGTAGAAGCGGTCGCCGAGCGCGAACACGAAGGTCGCGCTGCGATTCACCTTGCGCGACTCGATCAACCGCGCGCCCTTCGCATACACGTTCAAGCGCTGATCGCCGGTGCCGGTCTTGCCATAGACTTCGAGCGTTTCGCCGTTCGGGAACGTCATGCCTTGCGCGAGACGCCTCGCGGTGCCACCCGTCACGACGTCGCGCAACAGCATCCGCACCTCCCCGGCAATCTCCGGCGACACCTGCTGCTGCGGCGCGACCACCGCGCGCCTGAAATGCGTTTCGTACGGCGTATCCTTCGCGAAGTCGATTTGCGTCAGCGTTTCGGTCGGCACCTTGTTGCCGCCGTTCGTGACCACGCCGATCAGTTGCGCGAGCGCCGCCGGACGATCGCCCGACGCGCCGATCGCCGCCGCATACGACGGCGTCAGCGTCGCGAACGGATAGCCGAGCGCCTGCCACGATTTGCCGATCGCGTCGTAGGCGCGCAGCTCGACCATGCGCTTGATGCGGTGATCCTGGGTCACGTGATAGCGCGTCTTGAAGAGCCACGAGTAAGTCGACAGGCGCACGTCCTGGCTCGCGGCTTCGATCTGCGCAAGCGTCGCATCCGGATGCGAGCGCAGGTAGTTCAGCGTCCATAGTTCGAGCGGGTGCACACTCGAAATATAGCCGCGGTCGTTCAGGTTGAAGCGGTTGATGCCGTACTTGTCGTACAGATTCGCGAGATCTTCGTCGTCGAGCATCGAAGCCGCCGGCGTGTTCTTCAGCGCCGCGTACATCATCCTGTTGAACCACGCGTTCGATTGATCCGGCGCGACGCTGCGCAACGCGGTCGCCACTTTCGGGGGCGACTTGCGCACCCCGAGCAGCAATAGCGTGATCTGCTGATCAGGCGTCTTGCCGCGGTACTTCGTGTAGAAACGCTTCATGTACACGCGGCTTTCCTGATCGGCGAAACGTGTCAGGTACATCTTGCGGGTCGCCGGATCGCCGAGCCATTGCGACGACGGCCCGGTGGTCTGCACCATTTCATAGTGCACGATATCGCGCATCAGCCGCACGAACACGAGGTTCACCGAATGCTGGAACGCGCGATGCACGGTCAGGATGCGGCTGTTGTCGTCGGACTCGAAGTTCGTGAAGGTCTGCGCGCCGCCGCCCGTAAAGAACGTTTCGCCCGGGCTCGCCGAGTATTTACGCTCGACGGCGGCGTCGAGCATAGGCTGCAGCGAATGGTCGCGCGTGTGCAGCAGATAGTCGATCGCCCAGCGCGTCAGCCGATCGTTCGGATCGGGCGTGATCGCCTTCAGCTCGGCATTGCTCAGCGATGCGTAACGTGTGTGCAAATCGGTGACGATCTGCAGATACGTGATGACGGTGCGCAGTTTCGCGGTCGAGCCGAGGTTCAGGCGCGCGCCGGAATTGATGTCGAACGGCTGGTTCACGCTATCGGTCTGCACGCGCACGAGGTTCGCGTCGCCGTGCCGCTCGAACAGCGTGAAGCTGTAGGCGATATGCGACGGATCGTCGGACCCGCGCAGCATTTCGTAGCCGACGAGACCCGCGGCCTTCGCGCCGTCTTTCGTCGCGGCGGCGGCGAGGCGCTCGGCAACGGCTTGTTGCACGTCATTGTTCAGCGTGCCTGTCGCCTGCACGTCGAGGCGGTCCAGTTCATAGAAACTACGCACGCCGAGCGCGGCGAGCAGATGCGAGCGCATCGACGTGACGGCCTTGCGCGACACGAACGAACCGAGATCCGGTGTGCTGCGCGGCGCGCGATGCAGTTCGACGTGCGCCGCCAGCGCCGCGTCGCGCAACTGCTCAGTGATCACGCCGCCACTCGCGAGCAGCCGCAGATAGCTGTCGGTCAGCCGTTCGAGGTCGGGATAGCCGCGCTGCAGAAAAAACGACGGCGCGCGCTGCGCGATCATCAGCGACAGCACTTCGCGAAACGCCAGACCCTGGTCGGGCAGATTTGCATCGGTCGACGGCGCCTTCAGCAGCCGGTTGGTCTCGCGGAAATCGCGCCCATACCAGGCGGCGAGCCCATCGCCGATACCGTTGATTTCGCCGACGCCGGGCTGCGCGGCAAGCGGCACCGAGTTCAGATAATGGACCACGATCTGTTCGCGCGCGGGCAGCGTTTGCGGTCCGTTCAGATAAGCGCGCACCGACGCCGACGCGATTTGCCGCAGCTTTTCCGGCGGCGTCGCGGTGCGGCCGCCCGCCGAGTGACGGAATTTCTCGATCTGCGTCGCGAGCGTGCTGCCGCCGGGCGTCTGCCGATGACGATCGAACACGCGCGCGCCCTGGTCGACGAGCGCGCGGCTGAAGCGCCCCCAGTCGATCGCCGGATTGCGGTTCGGCTGATCCGGATCGAGCAGATAGCGGTCTTCGATGAACAGCAGCGAGTTCACTACGAGCGGCGGAATCGCGCCGAAGCTGTCGTACACGCGACCGGGAAACTGAGCGCTGTATAGCGGCACGCCGGTGCCGTCGAACAATTGCAGGCCGGCCGTGTCTTTTTCGTCGTAAGGCAGGAACAGGCCGTCATCGGCTAGCGAAAGCATGCGTTCTGAATCGCGCGCCTGCGAGCTGATTTCAAAGCCATGTTGCAACAGACGCTGCTGGATAGCCGGCAACAGCGCGTAGCCGAGGCGCGCGTCGTACGGGCCCTTGTCGGCTTGCGGAAAGCGGATGGAATGACTGGGACCGTCGGTGACCGAAAAAGCGACGTCGCGGGTCAGCTCGGAAAGGTACCGCGCCTGCAGTCGCGAGGTCTCGATCTCGATCTGCACGAGCCGCGCAATCAGCGCCACCGCGAGCAGCAAAAACGCGCCAAGCCCCCATTTGAGCCAACGCCAACTCCGCACGGGCACGGTGCTGGTCACGCGAAGCGGAAACCGAAGCGGTGGCCGATTCATGGCTGCTCTCCCCGAGCGATGGCCAGGGTGTCGAGCCTGGCTCAGTTCATTCAAACCAGTGTAGCTCGGAACGAGAAACCCTCATCGGTTCGGATTGGTGTGACAGTGTCGCGGCTACAACACCTGCTGGCGTCGGATGACAAAACGCGAACCGGCATGAGATATTGAAGCTCTTTTCATACGAATAACAAACCGCCTTTTCGGGCGGTTTTGCCGTTTCTGGCGGGCCTTGCCGAAAGAAAGTCGTTTTTTGGCTGCATTCTTACCGGCAACCGGGCGGACGGCTGAGCAATTTGATTGCGCAGCGCCTAAATTCGCGCTTTCGTCTGTGCCCGCAACAGCGCGATAAACCGTTCCGCCGGCGGCGACAGCACGCCGCCCTTGCGCGTGACGATGCCGAACGTCTGCGATGGCGATTTGAGCCTGACCGGCACGACGCGCAGCATCTTGTGCCGCACGAACGGCCCAGCAATTGCGCTCGGCAGCAGCGAAACGAGTTCGGCGCTGCTTTGCAGCAGTGCAACTGTCACGAATGTGGAAGCCGTCGAAATCGGATTGTCGGGCATGTCGAGGCCGGCGAGATCCATCTCGCGTTCGAGCAGCGCATGCAGCGGCATGTGTGACGGATACATGACCCAGCGATGCCCGGCGAGATCGCGCAACATCATCTCGCGGCGCGGCAACGGCGCATGCTGATAACCGACCACCACCGCCAACGGCTCGTCGCCGAGCGGACGATACTGATACTTCGACGGATCGGCCGCGACCGCCGCTCGGCCGACCACCAGATCGAGCCGCCCGTCGTCGAGCTGCGCGAGCATTCGTGCACTGGTGTCCTCGACCACTTCGATCGCCAGACCCGGTTGCGCCGCATGCAATTGATTCAGCGCGGGCACCACGCAGTCGGGAATCGCGCCCATGATCGCGCCGAGCGCGAGCCGCCCGCCGCGCCCCGAGCGAATTTCGGCGACGTCCTGGCAGAGCGCGGTCAGGTCCGACGTCACGACGCGCGCATATCGGATCACGCAATGACCGAGCTGGTTCGGGATCATGCCGCTTTTCGAGCGCTCGAAAAGCGGCGCGTCGAGCATCGATTCGAGCTCCTGCAGCGCCTTGCTCGCCGCCGATTGCGTCATCGACATCACGCCGGCCGCTTTGTGCAGCGATTTGTGATCGTCGAGCGCGATCAGCAGATGCAGCTGCTTCATGCGCAGCTTCGACAGCAGGACGTTGAGCGTGTCTTTCATCGGTGGGGTGAGTCGCAAAAGCGATCACGATATGGAAACAATTCAATATACCCGCGAGGCCCAGCGCCGTATAGTCGCCGAAGGAGACATTCATCCAGTTGCGCCGCCCGTTCGCGGGCTCGAGCGCAATCCTTCCATCCCCGTACGGACCACATCGCCATGAGCCAAGCGTCACACTCTCCCGCCCTGCGCGGCGTCTTCCCCGTCGTGCCGACGATCTTCGACGACGCCGGGCGTCTCGACCTCGAAGGCCAGAGGCGCTGCCTCGATTTCATGATCGACGCCGGCTCGAACGGCCTGTGCATTCTCGCGAACTTCTCCGAGCAGTTCGCGCTGTCCGACGACGAGCGCAACACCCTGATGCATCTCGCGCTCGAACACGTCGCGGGCCGCGTGCCGGTCATCGTCACGACCACGCACTTCAGCTCGTACCAGTGCGCGGAGCGCAGCCGCGCAGCGCAGGCCGCGGGCGCCGCGATGGTGATGGTCATGCCGCCGTATCACGGCGCGACGATCCGCATCGGCGAGCGCGGCATCTACGAGTTCTATCGTACGGTGTCCGATGCCATCCAGATTCCGATCATGATCCAGGACGCGCCGGTCAGCGGCACGCCGTTGTCCGCGCCGTTCCTCGCTCGCATGGCGCGCGAGATCGACAACGTGTCGTACTTCAAGATCGAAACGCCGCAGGCCGCGAACAAGCTGCGCGAGCTGATCGAACTGGGCGGCGACGCGATCGTCGGTCCGTGGGACGGCGAGGAAGCAATCACGCTGATGGCCGACCTCGATGCGGGCGCGACCGGCTCGATGACGGGCGGCGGTTATGCCGATGGCATCCGCCTGATCGTCGATGCCTATGCGGCCGGTGATACCGAGGCCGCCGCCGCGCACTATCAGCAGTGGCTGCCGCTGATCAACTACGAGAATCGCCAGGGCGGCCTCGCATCGTGCAAGGCGCTGATGAAGGAAGGCGGCGTGATCGGTTCGGACGCGGTGCGTCACCCGCTGCCGCAGATGCATCCGGCGACGCGCGAAGGACTGTTGAAGATCGCACGCCGGCTCGATCCGCTGGTGTTGCGCTGGGGTCGATAACGCAGAACGAAGCGCGGCGGGGCGCCTGTCGACGTGCGGGCTCACGCGGGCTGGACGGGCACACGCGATTGCCGCTAACCTAGGGCCTATCCACAAGCTCGCGCCCCATGCAAAGTTTCTACGAAGCCACCGTCACCCGCTCCTCCGCCTGCGCGCCGCTCAACGGCCGACGCAGCGCGCACGTCTGCATCGTCGGCGGCGGACTTGCGGGACTCTCCACCGCGCTGGGCCTCGCCGAACGCGGCGTCGAAGACGTCGTCGTGCTCGAGGCGCAGCAGGTCGGCTTCGGCGCATCGGGACGCAACGGCGGCTTCGTGTTCGGCGGCTACAGCCTCGATTGCGCCGACCTGCTGAAGACGCTCGGGCCGACTCGCGCGCGCGAACTCTATGCGCTGACCACCGACGCGGTCGAGCTGATGCGCAAGCGAATTGCGCGCTATCGGATCGATTGCGACGCGACCGATGCCGGCGTGATCCTCGCGAACTGGTTCGACGAACCTGCGCGTCTCGAAGCCCAACGGCGTCTGATGCGCGATTCGTTCGGCGTCGATTGGGAACCGATCGCTGCCAACCAACTCGCCGCGCATCTGAAAACGAGCCGCTATCACGGCGGCCTGTTCGAGCGCAACGCGTTCCATTTTCATCCGCTCAAGTACGTTGTCGGCGTCGCCGCGGCGGCCGCGCAAGCGGGCGTGACGATACACGAGCGCTCGCCGGTCGTCAGCTTGCGGCGCGACGGCGCCGGCTTCGTCGTCGAGACGCCGCAAGGTGCGCTCGACGCGCGTCACGTCGTGATGGCGGGCGGCGGCTATGCACGCAACGTGTACGCGCGCGTCGAGCGCGCGGTGCTGCCTATTGCCACCTACGTGATGGCAACGGAGCCGCTCGGCGAACGCTTGCACGACGCAATCGCCACACGCGCCGCGATCTATGACACCCGCTTCGCGTTCGACTACTACCGCCCGTTGCCCGACACGCGCATCCTGTGGGGCGGCCGCATCTCCGTGCGCGAGCGCGAGCCCGAGGCGATCGCGCGTCTGTTGCGACAGGACCTGCTGAAGGTCTATCCGCAGCTGCGCGACGTGCGCATCGAGCACGCATGGGGCGGCCTGATGAGCTACGCGCGACACAAGATGCCGCAGATCGGCCAAAGCACGGACGGCGTCTGGTACGCGGTCGGTTTCGGCGGACACGGCATGGCGCCGACCACGGTGTCGGGCGAACTGCTGGCCGCGGCTATCTCCGGTGAGCGGCCGGTGCCCGACGCGTTCGCGACCTTCGGCCTCGCGCGCACGTACGGCGCGCTCGGCCTCGCGGCCGCGCAGCTCACGTACACCGCGATGCAAACACGCGACGCACTCGCCGCGCGCCGCCGGCCCACGCGCCCGGTCGCGTAAGCGCCACGCAAGCTCCTTCGAGATGCCTTCGTCGATGCCCGGGACCCACGCCAGAGGCCCGTTTCGCCATGCTAGAATGCGCCGTCACTGCCGCTCGAAACCACAATGAAAAAGGGAAGCAAGGCCGCCGAGCCTGATACCAACGGCATCGTGTCTGGCACGCCGCACGCCGACGCGCGACGTACCGGCGCGAGACGTACCGACGCCCCGCGTGTGGACGCCCCACGCAAATACGATCCCGAGCAGACTAAGCGCAACATCCTCGACGTCGCGACCCAGGAGTTCTCCGCGATGGGGCTGACGGGTGCCCGCGTCGACGCGATCGCGGAACGCACGAACACCACCAAGCGCATGCTGTACTACTACTTCGGCAGCAAGGAAGGGTTGTACCAGGCGGTGCTGGAAAAGGTGTATGGAGACATTCGCGCGCTCGAACAGGACCTGCACATCAGCGAACTCGATCCGGTCGAAGGCATGCGCGCGCTGGTCGAATTCACGTTCGACTACCACGACCGCCAGCGCGATTTCGTGCGCCTCGTGACGATCGAAAACATTCACGGCGCGAAGTACGTCGAGCAGGTCAAGACGTTCAAAGGACGCAACGTCACCGTGATTCACACGATCGAGGATCTGCTCGCGCGCGGCATCGCGGCGGGCCAGTTCCGCAGCGACATCGATCCGATCGATCTGCATCTGATGATCAGCTCGCTGTGTTTCCACCGCGTGGGCAACCGGCATACGTTCGGCACCGCGTTTGGGCGCGATCCGTCGCATCCGCGGCTGCGGGCGCGGCATCGGGCGATGATCGTCGATGCGATCTTGCGGTTCGTGAAGAAGGACGATTGACCCGGTTGCGCGGCGACCGGCTGAAATGGAAACGGGATGTGGTGAAAGCCACATCCCGTTTTTTATCGCTTCGAGAAACGCAGCCCGTTCAGCGGCTTACTGCCCCGGCAAACCGGTGACGGCAGTCGACGTGGTCGCCGCCGCACCGCGACGACAACCGGGGATTCGAAGGGAACTACGACCGTCACATGAAGCGACGGCTCAGCGGGAAGACTCAATCCACCAGCACGATCCGCTTGATATCGCCGACGACGAAGATATACGACAGCGCGCCGATCAACGCGATGACACCGATAAACACCAGCGCGCCCACGAACGAACCGGTCGCCGCGACGATCAGGCCCACCACGAGCGGCGTCACGATACCCGCCAGGTTCGCGGCGAAGTTGAAGATGCCGCCGGTCACGCCGAGCAAGCCCTCGGGCGCGATATCCGACACCAGCGTCCAGCCGAGCGCGGCCATGCCCTGCGCGAAGAACGCCACCGACAGAATCGCGATCACCACGACGTTGCTCTCGACATAGTTGGCGAGAATGATCGTCGACGCGAGCAGCAGACCCGCGATGATCGGCAGCTTGCGCGCGACGTTCGGCGATTTGCCACGGCGCAGCAGCCAGTCGGAGAACACGCCGCCGAACATCACGCCGATCGAAGCCGCGATGAACGGCATGATCGCGAAGAAGCCGATCTTCAGCCAGGCCATATGACGTTCGGTGGCGAGATACGTCGGGAACCACGTGAGGAAGAACACCAGCGTCGAATTGCCCGCGAACTGGCCGAGGCAGATGCCGGTCAACTGGCGATGCTTGAGCAACTGGCCAATCGTGCCCCATTGGAAGCCGCTCTTCTTCGATGCCGCAGTATCGGCCGCACCCGCGGCTGCACCCGCGACATCCTTGTTGCGTTGCGTGAGACCGCCGCCCGCCTCGATATAGTCGAGCTCTTCCTGATTCGCCGACGGATGATCGCGCGGCTCGCGATAGAGCAGCCACCACACCACGCCGAACGCGATACCGACGCCGCCGACCACGAGGAACAGCGAGCGCCAGCCGAATGCGCCCATCAGCATGAACAGGAACGGGCTGAAAAACGCGAGGCCGATATATTCGCCGACCGTGTAGGTGCCGGTCGCCATCGCGCGCTCGCTTTGCGGAAACCACGTGGCGACCACGCGGCTATTGGTCGGAAAGCATGGCGCCTCCGAAACGCCAAGGCCGAGACGGAAGGCGAACAGCCCGCCGATGCTCCCCACGAGCCCTTGCGCGAGCGTGCAGAGCGACCAGAACGTCATCGACAGGAAGTATGTGAGCTTGCTGCCGAAGCGGTCGAGAAACAGGCCGCCCGGAATCTGCGAGGCCACGTAGCTCCACGAAAACACGGAGAACAGCAGGCCCATCAGCGCGGCGTTGATGCCGAGCTCCTTCGTCAGCTGCGGTGCCGCGATGCCGAGCACGGTGCGGTCGAGATAGTTGATCATCGTGCCGACCGCGAGCAGCGCGAGGATCTTGTAACGGGCTTTCGAACGGCGCGCGGGGCTCGCCGCCTTGTTCTGCGCGGGCGAGCCCGCGGAGCTGGATTGGAACGATTGCGTCATGGCGTGCTTGTCTCCTCGATCAGCTTGGGTGCCGGTCTCTACGCGGCCGGTTAGCGTTGCAACAACGATTGAAAGTGGGAGTAGACGCGCTCGGCGTCCGGCTCGAGGCCCGTGAAAATACGCATGGCGTCGACCGCCTGGTAGACCGCCATGCCGCCGCCACTCAGCGTGCGGCAGCCAAGCGCCTCGGCCGCCTGCAGCAGCGCGGTGCGAATCGGGAAATAGACGATGTCGGCGACCCACAGGTCGCGGTGCAGCAATTCGGCCGGCAGCGGCAGGCCCGGCATTTTAGCCATACCGGTCGGGGTAGCGTGAATCAGGCCTTGCGCGGCGCCGAGCGATTCTTCGAGCGACGTGCCCGCGCTGACCTTGGCTTTCGGGAAACGCGCCTGCAACTCGTCGGCGAGCGACTGCGCGCGGGCGGCATCGACGTCGAACAGCGTCAGCGACTGCGCGCCCATGTTCAGCGCCGCATGCGCGACCGCCGCGCCGGCGCCGCCGGCGCCAAGCTGCACGACGCGTTCCAGCGACACGTCCGGCAAGCCGCGCTGGAACGCACGCGCGAAGCCGGACCAGTCGGTGTTGTGACCGATGCGCTTGCCGTCCTTGAACAGCACGGTGTTGACCGCGCCGAGCGCGCGGGCGTCGTCGGACAGTTCGTCGAGCAGCGGAATCACCGCCTGCTTGCACGGATACGTGATGTTCAGGCCGTTGTAACCCATCCGTTCGGCCGCCGTCAGCAGCTCCGGCAGCGCGGCGGTGTCGAGCTTCTGCGCATCGAGATCGATGCGTCGATAGACATAGTGCAGTCCGAGCTTGCTGCCCTCTTCCTCGTGCATCGCGGGCGTGAGCGAACCGCTGATGCCCGAGCCGATCAGGCCGACCAGAAAGGAGTGGGGAGTGGCCCGCAAGCTCGCCTGCGCATTGGCCAACGCGGCGATCTGCGCGTCGGTCCGGGAATTTCCCCGGGTGTTCGCTTGAGTGTTCATTTCGCCGCCCTATTCTTAAGAATCGTCGCCATCCGTTCCAGCGCGAGCACATAGCCCTGCGTGCCACAGCCGACGATGATCGCGTCCGCCACCGCCGACACGTACGAGTGATGCCGGAACGCTTCGCGCCGATGCACGTTCGAGATATGCACCTCGATGACGGGCTTTTCGATCGCGCTCAATGCGTCGGCGATCGCGACCGACGTATGGGTGTAAGCGGCCGGATTGATCACGACGCCGTCGACCTTGGTGCGCGCCGCGTGCAGCCAGTCGATCAGCTGATGCTCGGCGTTCGACTGGCAGAAGTCGATCGCGAGGTCGAGGCGCTCGCCCGCCTCGCGGCACAGCTTCGCGACGTCGTCGAGCGTTTGCGCGCCATAGATGGCCGGCTCGCGCGTGCCGAGCAGATTGAGGTTCGGTCCGTTCAGGACCAGTACGGAGGCAAAGCTCATGACAACGACTCCCGCAAAAT
Source organism: Paraburkholderia sp. UCT2 (assembly GCF_014397665.1). Taxonomy (NCBI): domain Bacteria; kingdom Pseudomonadati; phylum Pseudomonadota; class Betaproteobacteria; order Burkholderiales; family Burkholderiaceae; genus Paraburkholderia; species Paraburkholderia sp. UCT2. The sequence continues at coordinate 46,868 of NZ_VZQO01000017.1, read as the reverse complement.
AAGGCGCGACTCGAACCGCGGCACCCGCGGCGGTTCTTCGACGCATGGCGAAGTGTGCGCGCATCGGTCGTCGTCGTCATTCGGGGTTTCTACGAATTTGTACCATCTAGTTAGTTTGTATAGACTATCGAAACTCCCGGGTAGTGTGGGGTATTCTGGCCTGCGTCTTGCTTCAGTGCGTAACGAACTAGCTCATTTTTGCGCATTGCAGCAAGCCCGGCAGGCCGCGCCTCCAGGCGCGCCGCCGCGGTTTTTCTCTGAGTTTCCCCCTCGTTTGTCCGTTTTTGCAGGAGCCGTTCATGCAACGTTCGATTGCCACCGTGTCGATTAGCGGCACCCTCGTCGAGAAGCTGAGCGCGATCCGCGCGGCGGGTTTCGAAGGTGTCGAAATCTTCGAGAACGACCTGCTGTATTTCGACGGCTCGCCCGCCGACGTGCGCCGCATCGCCGACGACCTCGGCCTGAAGATCATGCTGTTCCAGCCGTTTCGCGATTTCGACGGCGTCAGTCCCGAACGGCTCGAGCGTAATCTCGACCGCGCGAAGCGCAAGTTCGACGTGATGCACGAGCTAGGCACGGACCGCATCCTCGTGTGCAGCAACGTGTCGCCGGACACGATCTGCGACGACTCGCTGATGATCGACCAGTTGGGCGCGCTCGCCCGCGCGGCCGAAGCGGCTGGCGTGGTCGCCGGCTACGAAGCGCTCGCCTGGGGCAGGCACGTAAAGACCTATCGCCACGCGTGGAAGCTTGTCGACGCCGTGAATCATCCGAATCTCGGGCTCGTGCTCGACAGCTTTCATACGTTGTCGCTGAACGACACGCCCGACGCGATCGCCGACATTCCTGGCGAGCGCATCGCGTTCGTGCAGATCGCGGACGCGCCGAAGCTTGCGATGGACGTGCTCGAATGGAGCCGCCACTACCGCTGCTTCCCCGGCCAGGGCGACTTCGATCTCGCGAACTTCACCGCGCAGGTCGTCAAGGCTGGCTACAAGGGCCCGCTTTCGCTGGAAATCTTCAACGACGGCTTTCGCGCCGCCCCCACCACGATCACGGCCGCCGATGGCCATCGCTCGTTGTTGTTCCTCGAAGAGCAAACTCGCGCGTTGCTCGAAGAGCAACAGCAGCCGCGCAAAACGACAGGCGGCCTGTACCGCTCGCCCGCCGCGCCCGCGCACGTCGGCTATCAGTTCCTCGAATTCGCGGTCGATCACACCACGCGCACGCAGCTAGCCGACTGGCTCGGCAAGCTGCGCTTTCGCCAGGCCGGCCAGCATCGCTCGAAGGACGTCACGCTGTATCAGCACGGCGCGGCCTCGATCGTGCTGAACGCCGAGCCCGATTCGTTCGCGAACGCGTTTTTTCAGCAGCATGGTTTGTCGCTGTGCGCATCGGCATTTCGTGTCGATGACGCGAGCCACGCATTCGAGCGCGCGGCCGGCTTTGGCTACGCGCCGTTCTCCGGCCAGATCGGGCCGAACGAGCGCGTGCTGCCGGCTGTGCAGGCGCCGGATGGCAGCCTCAACTATTTCGTCGACGAAACGCCCGATCAGCCCACGCTGTTCGAGGCCGACTTCGTGCTGACCGACGTCAACGGCCCGACCGAGGTGGGACCGCTCGAGCGCATCGATCACGTGTGTCTGTCGGTGCCGGCGAGTGCGCTCGATACGTGGGTGCTGTTTCTGCGCACCGCGTTCGGCTTCCTGGCCGAGCCGGGGGTGCTCGTTCCCGATCCGTACGGCCTCGTGCGCAGCCGCGCGCTGCGCAGCCCCGACGGCTCGGTGCGGATCGCGCTGAATGCATCGGTGGATCGCCATACGGCGGTGGCCGAGGCGCTGCACACGTATCACGGCTCCGGACTGAACCACGTCGCGTTCAGTACCGGCGACATCTTCGGCGCTCTCCCCGAGTTCGTCGCCGACGGCGTGCCGATCCTGCGCATTCCGCGCAATTACTACGACGACCTCGCGGCCCGCTACGCGCTGTCCGACACGCTGCTCGAAGCGATGCGCGCGAACAATATCCTGTACGACCGCGACGAACGCGGCGGCGAGTTTTTCCACGCTTATACGGAGCAACTCGACCAGCGCTTCTTCCTCGAGATCGTCGAGCGGCGCGGCGGCTATGACGGCTACGGCGCGGCCAATGCGGCGGTGCGGCTCGCGGCGCAGGCGCAGCGGCGCAAGTAACGGGCGGACACCGGAGGCACGACCGCGGCTTCGTCATTGGAGGTCGCCGCGTCGATACGGATTTCGTCTTTTCAGGCACGCGACCTGCGTCCCCGATCGGGGCAGGCTCGCCGTCTCGATATAATGGCGCCTGCTCAGCCGAATCGCCGAATCAACGCCAGGAGAGATATGAAGAAGTTCGCTGCAGTCCTGTCCCTTTCGCTACTGCTCAGCGCTTGCGCGTATTTCCAGAAAGACCCGGATTCCGGTGAACCCGTCACGGACACGACGACACAGCGTTCCGTCGACGACGTGGTCGCCTGTCTGACGCAGATGGCCAATCATCACAACGCCGCGTTCAAGTCGACCGGGATCCCGCAGGGTCAGATGCTCGACTTCGGCGACTCGAACGTCGTCAAGGTACGCAGCGACAACGGCGCGACAACTTACCGTTTCTATGCGGGCAAGCGTCATGTAAGCAACCTGTGGATCGAATCGGCAAGCAAAACCTGCGCGCCATAAGGCTTTGTGGCGCATAAAGGCGAAGTTGCAGGCGCCGGAATCTGATCCATTGCAACGTTCATGTCACGGTGTTACAGGACAATGGAGTCTTAAGAATCGTTTAAGACTTCGTCCGCAAGATCCCCGGACATGTCCCCGCACGAGGTGCGCTCCATGAATCAGCCCGAAATCAACACCAACGAAACACCGGCGAAACGGCCTACTATCCTGCGCCGTCTGTTGAGCCATCACGAACTCGCGACGCTGCTGCTGCTGCTGCACGCGCCGATCGATGCATCCGCAAAACCCGAAATTCCGCAGCTTTACGAAGCAGGTCTCGTCGAGACCGTTTCGAACGATGCGGGCACGCCGCATATCCGTCTGACGTCCGAGGGTAATGCGGTGTTGCGAGGGCTTGGGGTGAAGTAAGCAGATCGGCTCGCGACCCGGTCATCCGAGGCCGCGTCAGCGCTTTGCGTTGACGCGGCTTTAATGAGATGGTCAGCCCGACCAAAACAGCCCGATCGGCTTACTCTGATCGGGCTGTTTCCTTTTCGGAGATCGCCAACTTCACTTCCATCTCCTGCGCACCGCGGTAAGGCATCGGGTTGAACACTTCGTATAGTTCAGTTCGGGCATCAGCCGTAAGCCGTAGTCCCGCACATAGGTTGTAGACGCACCGTCAGATGGTGCGATCGGGGACTACTCGCTTAGGAGTCGCTTCAACTCCTGAAGAAATGAGGCGGTCGTGTGACCCCACGGCTCTGGAGCGAACTCGTGCCCATACATCTGTTCGAATGCAACATCGAGATCATGTGGGTGCCTTTTCTCAAACCTGTCTATTTCAGCAAGCATTGATTTATGGTCAGCCACCGGACTATCTCTTTTGTAGCATGCAACAATAGCAGGAATGGTATCACCCCATATATCGAAATCCTGATTCAGATAAACACCAAATAGTTGGCTCAGTTCAGGATACTCAGAATGTCGCATTTATCCGACCTCAGTATAGATACGCCGTCAGAACGTAGTATGGCATGCCGTTGTAGGTTTCATATTTCAGAACCACGTGCACGATACTCATTTCTGTCAAAACACCTGTTTTTCTGGATATTCCGTAACCGACCTTCCTCCCCACATCTTTTTCCAATTCGAGTGGCTTGTTCCGAGATGCAGACTGCGCCCATATTTTGATGCGAGACGCGTCGTACCGCATAACCTCTGAAATTGCCCATTGCGCACACTGCAAATTCCTAAACGACGAAACCGTTTGCCGCTTTGGTTCACGTACTAGTCGCTCGCGCAACTGCACTTCAGTGCGCCCCACATGCTTTTCGAGTGTGTGTGCCCACCAATCCTTGGATGGAGCGCTTTCGCCTCGTGCATTTCCAGATCGATCCGGCCCATCGTGACGCTCGCCGCGCGTGCAGCTTTGATTGAGCCAGCGAAGCCGAAGGGCACGATCATCTCAAGCGACAGACCGATATTGTTCGCCATGTCAGGACTGGCTTTCATCGCCTCGGCAAGCTTTGCGGCACCGCGTTGGGTGAGCGTGCTGGTATCCTGCGCAGTCCAGACCTGTCGCAGACCCGCCACCGCCGTGTCCGAGCCATGCACGCCAAACACGACGCAACCGACCTTGCTTGCCATCGTCGGCTCTGGCAGCACGCATAATGCACCCGCGCCGACCATTTCCAGTACACCGCCGAGAACCTGCCAACCGCCCCATAGTCGGTTGGCAAGCATCTCAGTCGGGCTAATTGACTGACGGGCCAGTACAGCTGCCAGTTGCGGGGCACTCAGTACAATGCGGACACCGTCTGATTCATTCGCCTGTGACATGCAAAAAATCCTCTTATTACTATTGGATCTTCACGCTAACAGGTCGATTCGCCATCTGGCTATGGGCGACGGATGATTCTGACAGAACATGCTGTAATTTATAAAGCGTTTTAAGCAAGCACGAAAGATCAAGATGATCGCTGGCAAACCACATAGAAACTGTGCACCCATATCGGCTCGAATAATCCGAGAAGCCAGATGCCTTAGAAACCAGGAAACATCCAATTCGTAACGCGTCTCTCGATCTCATTAAAAAGCGCCACGAATCGCTTTGGGAGCCCGACGCCTACGATGTCGAGGCTTGGGGCAATTTTGTGCTGATCGTTTCGGGATATATCGTCGCCATCGCATTGGTAGTGCCGGCAAGCGTCATCGCATGGCGGCGAGCACATTGAGCACGCTCGTCAAAATGGAATTCGGCCGCGTCCAGCCTTTCAAGCCTGCCATACCCCATACCCCGCCTCGCGCAGCCCGATCGCCAATTCCACTTCCATATCCTGCGCGCCGCGGTAAGGCATCGGGTTGAACACGTCGTACAGTTCGGGCATCAGACGCAGGCCGTAGTCGCGCACAAGCGATTCGCCTGAATGCCCGCCTTGTGCCGATCGAAGCGCAAGTCCGGGTCGAGCCCCGTCATGCCGACGTACACGCACGGCTTGTCGAAACGGTAACCAGGATTCGCGCGACGAAAGCGCGCCTCGTTCCACACCTTGTCGTCGAGCGCGACGACGTATACGTAGTAGTGATGCGCGCGACCCGCCATGACACGTGCGACGCCGTTCAGCCGCGCAGCGTACCGTGCAGCAACATCCGGTATTCGGTCGGTGTGACGCCGACGGTCGCCTTGAATTGCCGTGTGAACGCGCTGTGATCGGTGTAGCCGCAACGCGCGGCGACGTCGGTGACCTTGTCGTGCGACACCAGCAGCGCGGTCGCCGCATCGAGTCGCGTTTTCAGGAGCACCTGGCGCGGCGTCAGATGAAACACCTTGTGAAAGTAGCGCTCCAGCTGCGCGACCGACATGTCCGCCATCGCCGCAAGCTGCTTCAGGTTCAGCGGCTGCACGTAATTCTGCTGGATCGACTGCACGACGGCGGCAAGCCGGCTGTAGGCCGGATGGCTGCGTTCGTCGGCTTTCAGATCGCGGGAGATGCCGGCGAGGCCGACCACCTTGCCGGTCGCATCGCGCAACGGCTGTTTGCAGGTCAGGCACCAGCCCGGTTGACGGCCCGGATACAGATGCAGTTCGAGCTGATCGAGCATCTGGTTGCCGACGCCGATGATCGCCTTGTCCTGCGCGGTATAGATGCGCCCGAAGCGGCGCGGAAACACGTCTTCCGCGGTCTTGCCGAGCAGCGCGGCCTTTTCCTTGAAGCCGCAACGCGAAGCGAGCGTGCGGTTGACGAGCGCATACCGCGCGTCGGCGTCCTTGACGAAGAACACGACGTCCGGCATTGCATCGAATACCGGCTCGAGCAACCTGAAATGCGACAGCATGCCGGACAGCGTCGTATCGTCGGTTTCGAGCGGATGCGCCAGCGTGTTCATCGTGCGGTTCCGTGGGTGCGTGCCTGGTTGATTGCGTTAGGTTGCGCGCGGATCGCTGCGCCGGTGCGGCCGGGCAGCCCGCTCGTGCGGTTGATTGCGGTCGATTATAGAGCCGCGCGTCGCCCGCCAATATCTACCGAGGGTAAGCGCGGAGCCGTCATGGCGCCGCAGTCGGCGGTTCGGCGGCGCTCATCAGCGTGCCGATTTGCGCCGGACTGAACGGGGGACGCGGCGCGGCGGCCGGCCAGCCGAAGTACAGGCTCGCGGCCGCGCCGCAGATGCGCCCCTGGCAAGGGCCCATACCGCAGCGCGTCTGCAGTTTCGCGTCACGCCAGTCGGCGCAGCGGCGCACCTCGCCGACGCTCACGTCCTCGCAACGGCACAACAGCGTCGCGTCGGCGGGCGGCGTGCGCGCGGCCTCGCCCAATGCGAACGACGCCGCGACGCGTCCGCCAAAGCCCCGCCAGCGAGCGCGTTGCGCGACGAGCGCCGCCAGCGCGGCGCGTTGCGTGCTCGCCGCGCCGCTCGCCACGAGACCGGCGATCTCGCCTTCCGCGCCAGCGAGCTCAGCGCCGCCGACGCCCGTGCACTCGCCCGCTGCATAAACGCGTTCGAGCGAGGTGCGCTGTCCGTCGTCGATGACGATTTCGCCCGTGTCGTTGATCGCGCAGCCGAGCGCCTGGGCAAGCGTGACGTTCGGCAGCAGTCCGAAGCCGCACGCGACGCGGTCGCAATCGAGCGTCACCTCGCGTTCGCCGCGCCGGATCGTCACCTGTTGCACGCGCTGCGCGCCACGGGCTTCGCTCACGATGCTGCCGGTCCAGTAGCGCAGTCCCGCGAAGCCGCGCGTGAGGCTGATCGCCTGACGCAGCTTCGCGGGCTCGCGCAGCAGCGACACGCCGAAACGCGCGACCTCGGCCGCCGATGCCTGCTCGACCACCGCGATCACGCGCGCGCCGGCCTCTCGCGCGGTGGCGAGCGCGGCCATCAGCAGCGGGCCGCTGCCGGCGATCACGATCCGTTCGTCGCGCACCGGCATGCCGCCTTTGATCAGCGCCTGCAATGCGCCCGCGCCGGTCACGCCGGGCAAGGTCCAGCCGGGAAACGGCAGAAGACGCTCGCGCGCGCCGGTCGCAAGAATCAGTCTGTCATAGGTGATCGACACGCCGCCGTGTTCGGCGGATTCGAGCAGCAAGCCTTGCGCGCCGAGCGGCGCGATCACGCGAGTCGATGGCCAGTAAGTGAAGTTTTGCTGCGATTGCAACGCCGCGAGCAACACATGCAACGCTGCTTGAGGCGGATAGGCGGGCCCCTGGCGCCAGACCTGGCCGCCGGCGCGCGGATTGTCATCGATCTGCGCGACCGTCGCGCCCGCCTGCGCCGCCGCTCGCGCGGCATTGAGTCCGGCCGGACCACCGCCGATCACCACGATGTCGAAGTGCTGCGTCATGCGTGTACTGTCCCGTTTCGGGTCTGCACGCGCTGGCCGTCGCGGCATAGCGTCTGGCACGCGAGCGCGTGCGCGTGGCCGTCGATCGTCACGCGGCACTCCTGGCACACGCCCATCCCGCACAAGGCTTCGCGCGGCTCGCCCTTGACCGACAGCCGCGAGCCGCGCACACCCGCGATCGCGAGCGCCGCGGCTATGGTCGTGCCGGGTTTCACTTCGATGCTGCGGCCGTCGACGCTCAAACGGATGCGGGCCGCGTCAGTGTCGGTCATGGGCCACCTGCTCTGCAAAACGCACCGGTAGATAAGGTTCGCACGGAAGCGGCGCGGCATGGCCCGCGATCTGCGCCGCGAGTAGTTTCGCGCTCGCGAGCGAGGTCGTCACGCCAAGCCCTTCGTGGCCGACCGCGAGCCATAGGCGGGATGCGGAGCCAGCGCCGACGTCGGGCGCGAACTCGCCGGCCGGTCCGATCAGCGGCAGGCCGTCCGGCGACGCCGCGCGAAACCCCGTCCACGCGCGGATGCCGCTGAGCGCCGGCAACCGCGGCAGATACTGCGCGGCGCGTTGCAGCATCCGGGCGAGCACCGGCATCTCGACGGCCGGATCGGTTGTTTCGAACTGGCGCGACGAGCCGATCAGCAGTTGCCCGGTCGGACGCGGCTGTACGTTGAACGCGACCGACGTGCCGGTCGCGTGATGCGCGCTCTTGATATAGCCAAGTTCGAGCAGTTGATGACGGATCAGCCCCGGGTAGCGGTCGGTGATCAGCAGATGGCCTTTCTTCGGCTGCAACGGCAGCCACGGCAACAATTGCGCCGCCCCGAGGCCGTTCGCGACGACCACGTGCGCCGCGCTGGTGCGCTCGCCGCACGCCAGGGTCACGCCACCCGCACCGACCGACGCGACCGGCGCTCCGGGTCGCACGCTGATATTCGCCGCATGCGGCGACTGCGTGAGCAGCCATTCGGCGGCGGTCGGCGCATACACGATACTGTCGTGCTCGATGCGCAAGCCGCCCGCCATCGATGGTGCGAGCGCCGGTTCGCAGGCGCGCAGTTCGGCCGAGTCCAGCAATTGCGCGGCGACGCCTTGGCTCTCAAACGCCGCCTGCATTGCGCGGGCGGCTTGCCGTTCTTCGTCGTCGGCTGCGACCCACAGCGTGCCGCAGCGCGCGAACGCGTCGCGCGCGCGCAGCTGCGGCGCGAGCTCGAGCCATAGCTCGCGCGAATAGCGGCTCAGCGCGAATTCGGCGGGCGAGTCGTTCATCACGACGATATGGCCCATGCCGGCCGCCGTCGCGCCGCCGCCGATGCGCTGCGCATCGAGCACGTCGACGCGCATGCCGAGCGCGGCCAGTTCCGCCGCGCACGCGGCACCGACGATACCCGCTCCGATGATCAGCGCGTCCGGGCTCATGCGGTCCGGATACCCCACGCGAACGGATCGCGCTCGTCGAAACACAGACGCCCTTCGGCCATGATGTGCGCGTGACCGGTGATGGTCGGAATCACGTGGACGCCGTCGCCCGCCGTGCGATAGCTCGCCTCGAACACGCTGCCGATGATGCTCTCCTGGCGCCACACCGCGCCTTCGGCGAGCTTGCCGTCGGCCGCGAGACACGCGACCTTCGCGCTCGTGCCGGTGCCACACGGCGAGCGGTCGTACGCATTGCCGGGACACAGCACGAAGCTGCGGCTGTCGAGACCCTCGCGCGAACCCGGTCCGAACAGCTCGATATGGTCGATCAGCGCGCCGTTCGCGCCGGTGATGTTCTGTGCGATCAGCGCGTCGCGAATCGCCGAGCTGAAAGCCGTCAGGCTCGCGATGTTCGCGGCTTCGAGCTCGTGCCCATGCTCGGCGACGAGGAAAAACCAGTTGCCGCCCCAGCCGATGTCGCCGCTCAGCGCGCCATAGCCTGGCACGTCGACCTGCACCGCCTTGCGGTGGCGATACGCGGGCACGTTGCGCACCGCGACGCCGCCGTCTTCGTTCAGCGTCGCCTCCACTATGCCGACCGGCGTTTCGATGCGGTGTCGTCCCGGCCCGATCCGCCCCATGTGCGCGAGCGACACGACGAGCCCGATGGTGCCGTGCCCGCACATGCCGAGATAGCCGACGTTGTTGAAGAAGATCACGCCGGCCGCGCAAGTCGGATCGTCGGGCTCGCAGAGCAACGCGCCGACCACCACGTCCGAGCCCCGCGGTTCGGTGACGATGCCGGCGCGCCAGTCGTCGAAGCGGGTGCGGAACACCTCGAGCCGTTGCGCGAGCGTGCCGCCGCCCAGATCCGGGCCACCCGACACCACGAGGCGGGTGGGCTCACCGCCGGTGTGCGAGTCGATGATGTTGAGGGTTTTCATGTCGCCCATGGTAGGAATCGCGGGCCGGTGGGTCTTGGTGCGCGTGCGCGCGGATTGAGACGATCTCGGCATAGCGGCGCGATGCGTGAGCCGCCGCGCGCGCGGCGCGCGAAACGTCCCGCTATTCGGTATCGGCGTCGATGACCATCGGCACAAACGCGGCAACCCGGCTAACCGATACGGACACGTAAGGAGAATGAACACCGCTGGCGAGCGCGACGGGCTGCAACGCGGATTTCAGCATATACCTGGCCGTGGCGACCTCATGCCGTGCGCGCCGACTGCGAATCTTCACTCCCTGAGCACATGGTCGTGAAGCTGCAGCAACCGGTAGCCGCTTCTGTATACCGGCTGCAGCCGGAAACCATTGTGCGGCTCGATCGCGAGCAGCAGACGCAGCCGTGACACGTGACTGTCGATGGTCCGCGTGAACTCGCGCAGTTCGCGGCCCCACACCGTCGCGAAGATATGGTCGCGCGACATCACGCGATCGACGTTGGAAAAGAACAGCGCCGCGATCCGGTACTGGGTGGGCGACAGCGGCACCGGCTCGCCGCGCAGCGTGACCGCCCGGCGGATCGTGTCGAAGCAATAGGGGCCGATCTCGAAACAGGTCGCGGCGCTGAAACGCTCCGGATACGCGCGCCGCAGAAGCGCCGCGACTCGCGCGCGAAACTCGGCGTCCCGCAGCGGCAACGCGAGGTAATCGTCGGCACCGCCGGCGAGCGCGCGCACCATGCTTTCCTCCGAGCCGTCGTTCGACACGAACATGATCGGCACGTGCTCGCCTGCCACGCGGCGCACCGAGCGCAACAGGTCCGCGCCGGCGGGCCGCATCTCCTGCCAGTCGAGCACCAGCAGATCCATCGTGGAGCGCACGAGCGACCTCGACATCGCAACGCCGTCGTCATAGGCCGCGCAGAAATGGCCGGCTCTCACCAGACTTGATTTAATGGACTGACGCATGACCGGGTCACGCTGAAGAACTGCAACGCGCATGGGATAGACTCTCGACAAGGACATGCAGGCCATTCTCCGAGCCGCACCCCGGTCCCTCCCTTCGGAGCATTCCGATTTTCCGCCGCTTTCTTCGCCCAACTGGGCGCTTCCGCAGGACTTCCGCTTTCATCCTGTAAAATCCGCGCCGGCCTCCGTCGTCAGCGCGCCCGCCCTATCAGGACGGCGCGCCCGTGTCCCGTGCTCTACCCAGCGCCTGCCACACTTCTCGCCCGACGAACGCCGTATGTCCACGCGTCTCCCGCGTGGCTCACAATTCATCAAAAGACATGGCAATGCAAGCGACAAATCTGGGTGGAGCGCAGGCTGTCACCCCCCGCCCGCTTGGGCACAGCGATTACAAGACACTCGGTCTCGCCGCGCTCGGCGGAGCGCTCGAGTTCTACGACTTCATCATCTTCGTTTTCTTCGCGCCGGCGATCGGCCAGCTGTTCTTCCCGGCGGCGATGCCGGACTGGCTGCGTCAGGTGCAGACCTTCGGCATTTTCGCGGCCGGTTATCTGGCGCGGCCGCTCGGCGGCATCATCATGGCGCACTTCGGCGACCTGTTCGGCCGCAAGCGCATGTTCACGCTGAGCGTGCTGCTGATGTCGGTGCCGACGCTGCTGATGGGCCTGATGCCCACCTACGCGAGCATCGGGGTGCTCGCGCCGGTGCTGCTGTTGCTGTTCCGCGTGATGCAGGGCGCGGCGGTCGGCGGCGAAGTCCCGGGCGCATGGGTGTTCGTCGCAGAGCATGTGCCCGGGCGGCACGTCGGCTATGCGTGCGGCACGCTGACGGCCGGCCTCACGGCGGGCATTCTGCTCGGCTCGCTGATTGCGTCGGCGGTCAATCGCCATTTCACGCCGGCCGATATTTTCGAATATGCGTGGCGTGTTCCGTTCCTCATCGGCGGCGTGTTCGGTATGTTCTCGGTCTATCTGCGCCGCTGGCTGCACGAGACGCCGGTGTTCGCCGAACTGAAGCAACGCAAGGCGATCGCCGCGGAAGTGCCGCTGAAGGCCGTACTGCGCGATCACGGCCGCGCGGTGATCGTGTCGATGCTGCTCACCTGGATGCTGTCGGCGGCGATCGTCGTCGTGATCCTGATGACGCCGACGCTGCTGCAAAAGCAATTTCACATCGAGCCGGCCACCGCGCTGCTCGCGAACTGTGTCGCGACGCTGTGCCTGACGATCGGCTGCGTGGTGGCCGGTTCGATCGCCGGACGCATTGGCGCGGGTCGCACGATTTTCGTCGGCGGTGTTGCGCTTGCGATCACGTACTACGTGATGTTTCGCCAGTTGGCCGTCGATACGTCCCTGCTCGTGCCGCTGTATGCACTGGCCGGACTTTTCGTCGGCGTGATCGGCGCGATTCCGCTCGTGATGGTCCGCGGATTCCCGCCGGTGGTGCGCTTCTCGGGCATCTCGTTCTCGTACAACGTCGCGTATGCGGTGTTCGGCGGTCTGACGCCGATCGCCGTATCGCTGATGATGAAGTCGAACCCGCTGGCCGCGCCGCTGTACGTCGCGGCGATCTGCGTGCTGGGCGCACTGACCACGCTGTTCATCAAGGATGCGCCGCGGGCGCGTTGATCCGGCGACATCCATACTTCACGCCACGCCGAAACGTGGCGCGCTGCATCGGGCTTACGATGCAGTCATGAACTCATCCACACCCTCCTTTTCGCCCGCCCTCGGTCGCGTTCTCGCGACCGTCAGCGTCGGCTTCGTGGTCACGCAACTCGACGTGACCATCGTCAACATCGCGTTGCCACGAATCGGCGCGGACCTGCACGCGAACGTCGCGGGCCTGCAATGGGTCGTCGATGCATACACGCTCGCGTTTGCGGTGCTGATGCTGTCGGCCGGCGCGCTCGGCGACCGCTTCGGCGCGCGGCGCATGTATGCGTGCGGAATCGTGCTGTTCGCGCTCGCGTCGCTGGCCTGCGGGCTCGCGCTCGACGCCCCGATGCTGATCGCCGCGCGCGCGGTGCAAGGCATCGGCGCGGCCGCGATGCTGCCGAATTCGCTCGCGCTGCTCAATCAGTCGTTCGGCCACGAACCGAAGCTGCGGGCACGCGCGGTCGGCCTGTGGACCGCCTCCGGCGCGATTTCGATCGCGGCCGGACCGGTGGCTGGCGGTCTGCTGATCGCCGCGTTCGGCTGGCGCAGCATCTTTCTCGTCAATCTACCGATCTGCGCGGCCGGCCTGCTCGCGACACTGCTGTGGATTCCGCGTCCGCAAACCTCGCAAGGCGGCGTGCCGGCCGCCGCTCGCGGCAACACCGGCGCGACGCCACGCGGCATCGATCTCGGCGGCCAGTGTCTCGCGATCGTCGCGCTAACCGCGTTCGTCGCCGCGGTGATCGAATGGCGGCCGCTCGGGCTCGCGCATCCGCTGGTCGCCGGCGGCTTCTTGCTGGCGCTGCTGGCGGCGGGTGCGTTCGTGTTCGTCGAAGCGCGCGTCGCGCGCCCGATGCTGCCGCTGTCGCTGTTCGGCACGCGCACGTTCAGCGCGGCGGTGCTGTTCGGCATCTGCGTGAATCTGACGTATTACGGCATGGTGTTCGTGCTGAGCCTTTACCTGCAGCGCGTGCGCGGCTACACGCCGTTGCAGGCGGGCCTCGCGTTCCTGCCGCTGACGGGCGGCTTCCTGATCTCGAACGTCGCGAGCGGCTGGGTGATCGGCCGCCTGGGAGTACGCGTGCCGATGATCCTCGGCGCGATCACGGCCGGTCTCGGCTATGGCCTGCTGCATCTCGTCGGCGCCGAGACGCCGCTGATTGGCCTGCTGCTGCCGTTTTTGCTGATTCCGTCGGGCATGGGACTCGCAGTGCCGGCGATGACCACGGCGGTGCTCGCATCGACCGAAGCGCGGCGCGCGGGCACGGCGTCGGCGGTATTGAACACGGCGCGCCAGGCCGGCGGCGCGGTGGGTGTGGCGGCCTTCGGCGCGCTCGCGGGCGGTGCGGCCGCGACGCAGATCGTGCCGGGGATGCAAGCGGCGACGGCTATTTCAGTGGGACTGCTGGTGCTGGGTCTCGTGCTCGGGTGTTTCGTGCATCCGGAGCCGCACGCGGCGGCATCGTCTGCGCGCGGCGCGAGCGCCGCGAGTAAGTAAGCGGTGTGTGATGCAGGCGCCTACAGCGACGCCTCCTGAATCGTGCCGGTAGCGATTGCGCGCTCGATCAGGCCTTCGTTGCGCGCTTTGGCGATCGCATCCGCGAGCAGCTTTTCCGGGTCCTCGATGTCCGCCTTCAGCGTGCCGATGAATCCGGACGCATCCAGAACCACCAGCGTCTTCGCCGACTCGGCGAGGCTGATGATCACACGATGCGGCGTCGGCCCTTCGCCGAGACTCGCGCACAGTTGCGTGAGCTTGCCGCCGATCATTTGCTCGAAGTTCTGAATCATCATCTGCTCCCATGATTGGCGCGGATTGGAAATCCTGCTGTGTAGCAGGATGCGGGCCGCGCCGACTGCGCGCGCTCACGCTTTACAGCCCGCTTTACAGGCCGCCGAGTCCGCCGCGCGGCGCGCGCGCGTTGTCGATGCTCAGACGCCCCGCGCCGGTAACGAACAGCAGCAGGAAACCGCCCGCGATTCCGATGTTCTTCCAGAAATGAATCACCATGTCGTGCTGCAAGGCCGGGTCGGTGATATTCCAGAAGTCGTGGCCGAGCACCGCCGTCGCGACCGTATACGCCGCCATGACCAGCGCGAGCGGCCGTACCTTGAAGCCGACCACGAGCAGCAGGCCGCCGAGCACCTCGATCGCGGTTGCGATCGGCGCGGCGATCTGCACGAACGGCACGCCTTTCGAATGCAGGTAGCCGACGAAGCCCGCATAGCCCAGCAGTTTCATCACCCCGCTCCACAGGAACAGCACGGAAAGCGCAAGACGGGCGATGAAAATAATGCCGAAATCGACGGGACGCGACATGGGGGACTCCTGTAATGAATAAGCAGCAGACCCGAATGGACGGGCTCAGTTCCCCGCCTCGCCCCTGAGCATATGAGCAATGGCCGCGATTTCCAAGCCCGCTCAAGCTGACGGATACGTGGCGACCTCGATCAGGTTGCCGTCCGGGTCGCGGCAATACACCGAGGTCATCTTGCCGCGCGCGCCGTCGCGCTCCACCGGCCCCGCCTCGATAGCGACGCCTTGCGCAAGCCAGTGCGCCTTGACGTCGTCCGGGCTTGCGGTGGTCACGAAGCACAGGTCCGCCGTGCCCGGCACCGCCTCGCGCGACGTGATCCAAGCGACGGTATCGGCCGACGCGGGACGCAGATTGATCTTCTGATTACCGTAGTTCATCGCCACGCGCGTGCCGGTGCGCGACGCGAACTCGGTGCGTCGCATGCCGAGCATCCGCGCGTACCACGCCGCGCTCACTTCGACGTCGGCGACGTTCAGAACGAGATGATCGAGACTGGCTAGCTGGAAGCTCATGGGTTTGTCGTGATGAATCGAGAAAGGTGGTAGCGACTATGCGCGTGGCGCGTCCGGCGCGAGCAACACGCCCTTCGTGAATACGAAGCAGCCGTAGCCGCGCTCCTCGCCCGTCGCGATCACACAGTATGCCTGGCGCGCACGCTCGTAAAACGCGAACCGCTCGATCGACACGAAGGGCACCTCGCGCCCCTCGCCCGCGTTGACCTCGGCTTGCGCTTCGCGCTGCACCGCGGGAATCGTGTGCGGCTCGCCAACCACTTCCATGCGCGACGCGGGATGCTCGATAAAGGTGTCGAGCGGCAGCACCGACAACACCGCGCGGATCGCGCGCGGCGAACTGACGCCGTCGAGACGCAGCGGCTTGCCGAGCACGGTATCGCGCGCGACGGCGTCGGCCGGGAAGTTGGCGTCGCAGATCACGAGCTCGTCGCCGTGGCCCATCGAGCGCAGCGCGTGCAGGATATCGGCGTTCAGTAGCGGGTCCAGATTTTTCAGCACGGGGTCTCCAGGTCGTTCGGTTGGGAACATGCTGCGGGGGTAAGGTCGTGAGCTTTGCGCAAGACGATGCGTGTCACGCTTCATCCGCACGACGATCGATTGTAGCAAGCGCGCCGGACGTCTTGCGGCGCTGCGCTCGCACCGCATTGCCAGCGCAGCCATCCGACCAGAGCGAGCAGCACGAGCCCCGCGCCGCCGAGCACCGGCTCGCGCCAACCGAGCAGTGCGATGAACATGAACGCCCGCGCGCCGCCGAGCAGCGCGAAACCGGCGATCGCGCTCGATAACGCATCGAGCGCGGCCGCGACGCGCAGCAACGCGAGATGGACTTGTGCGGGCTTGGCAGCGGCGGGCTCATGCATGATCGTCTCCGTGAAAAACGCCTCAGGCGGCGCCGGGGGTTTCGTCGAGAAAACCGGTGACCGCTTGCAGACGCCCATGCGCGTCCACCACGCCGAAGTCCGAGCCCTTCACGATCGCCTCGCCCGCGGGGGTCGTCAGTGCCCACGAGAAGCGCAGGCGATTCGCGAAGCCGTCGACGTCGGTCGTACGGCGAAACGTGTGATGCGGAAAACGCTCATGCACCGCGCGGATCATGGCGTCGATGCCATCGTGGCCCGCGCCCGCCAGCAGCGGGTCGCGATAGTCGGCATCGGCGCTCCACGTTGCCGCGATCAACTCGCGACGACGCGCGCCATCGGTCTCGTTCCAGGTATCGAAATAACGGTCGATCAAATCGGTATGCGCATTCATCTCAAACTCCTCGATTGACAGGACTGAGCACTTCGCGCGGCATGCGCATCGCATGCGGCGGGCTCGGAATGAAGATTGACGGCTCGCGTGCATTGCGTCGATTACGTGAGAGGTAATCAAGCGGATGCAGCCTTCGCTGTCACGCAGCGCTTTTCACTGTTTTTCTCGCCAAATAGGTCATTCGGCCGAGTCGTCAAAGAACCTTCGCACCGCTAACCTCAAGTGACTCATCGAAGCCCGCCGACGACATCGCGAGGCGGGCAATGCAATGAACAGGAGGGCCGCTTGGACCGCTTTATCGAGACGCTTTTCTCGCTTGCACGACCGTATCCCCGGAGATACAATCATCCGCAGATCGAAACACCGCGCGTGTACACGATCAACTGCACCGAAGAGTTCGACCGTTGGCTTCACGGCCTCACCGACCTCAAGGCGAAGGCGCAAATTCTCGTGCGGATCCGCCGCGCGGAACGCGGGCTTTTCGGCGACGCGAAGTTGCTGGAAAACGGCGTGTTCGAGATGCGCATCGATTGCGGGCCGGGTTACCGGGTCTACTACGCGCGCGAGGAACGCATGATGTATCTGCTGCTCTGCGGGGGTAACAAGTCCACGCAGCAGGCGGATATCAGGCATGCCGGAGCAATGTGGACAACCATCGGAAAGGAACGGTCATGAGCAAGATCAAAACGGCACGCTTCGATGCATCGAAGTACCTCGACAACGACGAAATGGTCGCGGCCTATCTGAACGCCGCCCTCGACGAAGGCGACTCCGATCTGCTGCTCGCCGCCATCGCGGATATCGCCAAGGCACGCGGCATCACGAAGATCGCCGCGGCAGCGGGCCTGGGCCGCGAAAGCCTCTACAAGACACTCGCGCCCGGCTCCAAGCCACGCATGGACACGGTCCTCAAACTGGCGAGTGCGATCGGCGTCAAATTCACCGCCGTGCCGTTGCGCCTGGCTGCCGCCTGAGCCGGGCACGCGTCTCGTTGACTGAAATTGGCGGGGCATTACCTCTCAGGTAATCGATTGCTTGCACGCTTTGACTATGATCGGTGGCATGAACACACTCTCTATTGCACAAGCGGCTCCATCATCCGCGCCGATCGGCACTCGGGCGGTCGGCGAACTTCTCCGCGAATGGCGGCAGCGGCGGCGCATGAGTCAGTTGCTGCTCGCCACGGAGGCTGACATTTCGACCCGCCATCTGAGCTTTGTCGAATCGGGGCGCGCGCTACCGAGCCGGGAAATGGTCATGCATCTCGCCGAGCGCCTCGACGTGCCGTTGCGCGCGCGCAATGCTCTGCTCGTCGCGGCCGGTTACGCGCCGCTGTTTCGCGAACGTCCCCTCTCCGACCCGCAGCTCGCCGCCGCACGCGAAGCCGTCGAACTGGTGCTCAAAGGACATGAGCCCTACCCGGCCCTCGCGATCGACCGGCACTGGACCATCGTCGCGACCAACAATGCGATTGCGCCGTTGTTGAGCGGCGCGAGTCCCGAACTGTTGAAGCCACCGGTCAACGCACTGCGCCTGAGTCTGCATCCGCAAGGCATTGCGGCGTCGATCGTCAACTGGCATGCGTGGCGCGAGCATGTGCTGGGCCGCCTGCAACGGCAGATCGACGTCAGCGGCGACGACACGCTGAGCGCACTGCGCGACGAACTGGCCGGCTACCCCGCGCCGCCGGATGCAGACGCCTCGACGCTGGACGATGCAGTCCTCAACCAGATCGCCGTGCCATTGCGGCTGCGTACGCCGCTTGGCGTGCTGTCGTTTTTCAGCACCACCACGGTGTTCGGCACGCCCGTGGACGTTACGCTGTCGGAACTCGCCATCGAGGCGTTCTTTCCGGCGGATCAGCAAACCGCGTCGGCGCTGCGCGAATTTGTCGAACACCAGCGCGGCTAGCCGCTCGCGTACCTCGACTCCACTCACCACGAAAAAGTGAGATGTCCGTCAACGCCGACACCCTGTTGATCCGCCAACTCGGACCCGCCGACCGGGACGCCTATTTCCAGCTTCGTCTGCGCGGGCTGAAGGCGCACCCCGCTTCGTTCGGACAAAGCCGTGCGAAGTCGGCGCCTTGAACGTCGACGGGGTGTTCCATGACGAGGATCTGATGGCGCGATTCCTCGCATAGCGCCCCCGGGAATCATTGACAACGCCTCCTTGCGGCCATTCCCGGCGCCTCGTCAACGTTGTAATGTCGTCCTATTGCACAGACATCATGTCAGGCAGCCTGCACGGCACTGGCTTCTCGCAGCCTCCGTCCGCAACGTGATCGGTACGCGTCTGCCACCGCTGTTCGGTCTCGGGGTCGAACGCGTGCGACAGACCGGCTGCCCATCCTCATCGAGCCGTTACAAATCCGGCCCTCGTTTGCGTAGTTTGTAACGGGGGACGCTTCATACGGTTACAGGCTCCATCCGCCCCTCACGCGCCACCCAGCACGAGTATTTATTACCGTCCATTCCATCGCTTTCTGTTCCTTTCTAATCCAAAACAAATTTACCGATCGCCGCGCGGTGCGCACGCACGTCTCGGACAGTCGCGTAGGATGCCCATCCAGCAAGGGTTTTCATGGAATAGAGGCCAGTGTCGAAAGGCTATAAATTCACTTGGCATCATTCATTACAATGGCGTGAAAAACTTACCGAAAAATGATGTAGTTTTTTGAGATATTTTTTTGAGAAGGGATTGATTTCTGGTTTTAGCCTTCATACAATTCGTCCCGAGCTGTTACGAAATGTAACGTCTTGTATCAAATGTTCGCTGTCTGTAGCAGGTAGCAACATGTAGCCGGAGGCCACGTTGCCGGCGAGGCAGAAAAGACATAACGGCGCAAAGCCGACATAGTAATTCGGGGCTTCGGAAACAGACAAAATGGACCGTAGCAGCGAGACGCTGGATTCAATCCGCGAGATCAACTTGTCTTACATCATGCTCGCGCAACGCATGTTGCGCGAGGACAAACCGGTCGGAATGTTCCGGCTGGGACTGTCGTCGGAACTGGCTGACTTGCTTGCCGGGCTGTCGCTCGCGCAAATCGTCAAGCTGGCCGCTTCCGACCAGCTTTTGTGCTTCTTCCGCTTCAACGACCACGCGATGCTGTCGGCGTTGACGCAAACGACGAAGCACACCGCAGTTGCACCGACCCACACGGCGATCCTGCTTGCAGGCCAGCCCGCCGAGCAATTTGCCTGATCGAGGTGACTGCAATGCTCAAGCGAAGCCTGACCGAAGATGCACAGGAAGTATTTCGCGCGATCGCACTGATCGAGCTCGGCGCCCGCATGCAGGTGCTCGAGAGCGAGTTGACGCTGTCGCGCGACCGTATGATCCGCCTGTATCGCGAGGTCAAGGGCGTATCGCCGCCCAAGGGCATGCTGCCGTTCTCGGCGGACTGGTACATGACGTGGCTCGCGAACATTCACGCGTCGCTGTTCTACAACACGTACCTGTTCCTCAAGAACGAAGCGCGCTGCTCGCATCTGGATGCGCTCACCAAGGGCTATCGGCTGTATCTCGAACACTGTCAGCACAGCGAAACCGAGCCGGTGCTCGATCTGACGCGCGCGTGGACGCTCGTGCGTTTCTTCGACGCCGACATCCTGCAGTTGACCAGATGCTGCCGCTGTACCGGCAAGTTCGTCGCGCACAAGCACGACCTGCAGCACAATGTCGTGTGCGGCGCCTGCCAGCCGCCGTCGCGTGCCGGCAAGACGAAGAAGGCAGCAGCCGCGCGCCGGGAAGCGCTCGATGCGGCGCAGGTTGCGCAGGCCGCTTGACCGATCGATTCGCCGTCGCGAGACGCGCTCGATCCGATTCAAACCGAAGCTCACATGATTCCGCGCAGTGATTGAACTGCGCGGATTTTTTTCGCCTTCGCGCCGGGCAAACCGGCGTGCCGAAGGCCGGTCGTTCAGATCAACCGGCCAGCCCCACCGTCTGGACAACGAGCCACAGATTCGCCGCACTGATCGCAACAAACAGCATCCACACGAGCAGGCGCGTCGGCAGCGTGTTGGCGAATTCGCCCATCAGCGAGCGGTCGCTAGTCATGCGGATCAGCGGATACAGCGCGAGCGCTCGCGTGATGAAGCGCCGCTGCCAGCACGGAATCTTCATTTTCAGGAAACCTTCCATGTTGACCTGCCCCGCCACCGTGCCGGTGAACGTCGAGCTTTGTCCCGACGCGAGCAGCGTGATCGCGAACAGGAAGGCGGCGAAGCCGGTGCCGACGATCGGCGCTAGCAGCCGGTAGGCGTCCTCGATCTGCGTGACCTGGTCGTGGGCGGCCGCGAGAATCAGGATCGCCATGTTGATCAGCGCCGCGATCACGAGCGATGCGATCGTGTCGATGCGTGACATGCCGATCGCCGAGCGGATGCTGGCCGGATCGCGCTTCACCGCGCGGGTCTGCACGATCGACGAGTGCAGATACAGGTTATGCGGCATCACCGTCGCGCCGATAATGCCAAGCGTCGTTGATGTGGTCGATGAAGCGCTTGCCAACAGGCTTAGGAATTCAGCGCTTCGCCACCTGCTGCTGCGCTGAAACCGATGCGGCTCCGGCCGCAGAGCCGGAAGCCGCAGCCAGCGAAGCCGCCGCGCCGCCGGAAGCACCAACCGGCACCGGCGCCGCCCCCACCGCCGTATCCCCCGCCGTCACATCGCCCCAACCGCCACCGAGCGCGCGAATCAGATTCACGGTCGCGACCGCCTGCGTGCCCGCCAGATGGCTCGCCTGCAATTGCGACTGCAGCACCTGCCGCTCGCCATCGATCACGTCGAGATAGCTGACCGCGCCCTCCGTGTACTGCGTGCGCGACAGATGCGCGGCGCGCTGCGACGCATCGACCGCGTCGTTCTGCTCGCGCATCTGATCGTCGAGCAAGCGCAGATCGGCAAGATTGTCCTCGACTTCACGGAACGCCACGAGCACCTGCTGGCGATATTGCGCGACGTCCTCGTCGTACTTCGAACGGGCCTGCGCGAGATTGGCCTTGCGGCGGCCGCCGTCGAAGATCGGCACCGTCAGCGCGGTACCCGCGAACGGACCGAGGATGAACGCGCGGCTCGACCACATGAACAGATCGCCGAGCGTCGCCGATTCAAAGCCGAACGCGCCCGTGATGTCGAGCTTCGGGAAGAACGCCGACTTCGCGAGCCCGACGCGCGCATTCGCTGCCTGCATCGCGCGTTCGGCTGCCGCGATGTCCGGCCTGCGTTCGAGCAGCGCCGACGGCAAACCCGGCGGCACGCGCACCGCCACCGGCGCGAGCGGTTCTTCCGCGAACGAGAAATCCGCGGGCGGCTTGCCGAGCAGAATCGCGAGGCTATGTTCCGAGGCCGCCCGTTGCCGCGCGACGCCGACCGCATCGGCACGCGCGCTCGCGAGCTCGTTGCGCGAGCGCGACAGATCCAGCTCGCTGATATCGCCTTCCTTGAAGCGCCGCTCGACGAGCTTCAGCGTGTCCTCGCGCAACGCGACGGTGCGGCGATACAGATCCTGGTCGGTGTCGAGCTCGCGCAACTGGA
This sequence comes from Paraburkholderia sp. UCT2, assembly GCF_014397665.1. Lineage (NCBI taxonomy): Bacteria > Pseudomonadati > Pseudomonadota > Betaproteobacteria > Burkholderiales > Burkholderiaceae > Paraburkholderia > Paraburkholderia sp. UCT2. Next base: position 24,744 of record NZ_VZQO01000017.1, on the reverse strand, counting down.
AGTAGTTCTGCGCGACGTCGGCCTGCAACGACAGCTGCACCGAGCGAAACAGCGCTTCGCTCTGCTGCTCGTCCGAGCGCGACGCGTTCACGTTCGAGCTGACCCGCCCGAACAGATCGGCCTCATACGACGCGCCGACCTGCGCGCGCCAGATCGTGCCCGTCGTGCCGCCTGCGCTGTCCGGCTGGAATTGCGACGCCGCCGACGCGCGCTCCCGGGTCGGGCCGAAGCCCGCGTCGAGCTTCGGGAACCAGTCGGACTTCGCCGCCTGCGTGACCGCGCGCGCCTGCTGCACGCGCGCGGCTGCGGCCTTCAGGTCCTGGTTCGCGGCGGCGGCCTGCTCTTCGAGCGCGTCGAGCTGCGGGTCGCCGAACACCTTCCACCATTCGCCACGCAGGGCGTCGTCGGCGGGCTGGGCCGGCTTCCACGTGCCGGTGTTTTGCGCCGGCGCGGCCGAACCAGCCGCCACGCCCGACGCCGCCGCAGCCGACGTCGCCATCGCGGGCGCTTCCTTGAACGCCGCCGGCGTATCGACGTCGGGACGCTTGTACGTCGGCTCGACTGAACAAGCGGCCAGCAGGGCGATCAGCAAACCGCTCGCGGCCGCGCGGCCCCATCCGCGCAAAGATATAAAGCGAGATTCAAAGCGTTTCATTGTTGTTTTCTCCTCAGGCGTCCGTAACGGGCGCGCCGTAGCGCGGCGCATCTTTCTGCGCGACGTGAATCGTCCCGCCCGCGAGCGAACGCAGCACCACATAGAACACCGGCGTCAGCATCAGGCCGAACAGCGTGACGCCGAGCATGCCGAAGAACACCGCGACGCCCATCGCGTGACGCATCTCCGAGCCCGCGCCGCTCGACAACACCAGCGGCACCACGCCCATGATGAAGGCGATCGACGTCATCAGAATCGGCCGCAGACGCAGACGGCTCGCTTCGATCGCGGCCTGCAGCGGACTGCGTCCGTCGTGTTCGAGCTCACGCGCAAACTCGACGATCAGGATCGCATTCTTCGCGGACAAGCCCACCAGTACCATCAAACCGATCTGCGTGAAGATGTTGTTGTCGCCGCCGGTGAGCCACACGCCGGTCAGCGCGGAAAGCACGCTCATCGGCACGATCAGGATCACGGCGAGCGGCAGCGTCAGGCTTTCGTACAGCGCGGCGAGCACGAGGAACACCAGCAGCACGCTGATCGGGAACACCCACATGCCCGCGTTGCCGGCGAGGATCTGCTGATACGTGAGGTCGGTCCACTCGAGCTTCACGCCGCGCGGCAGCACCTCGGCGGCCACGCGTTCGGCCGCGGCCTGCGCCTGGCCCGACGAAAAGCCGGGCGCCGGGCCGCCGTTGATGTCGGCCGCCGTGTAGCCGTTGTAGCGCACCACCATCTCCGGTCCGTAGGTCGGCGTCACCGTGACGAGCGACGACAACGGCACCATCTCGCCCGCCGCGTTGCGCGTCTTCAGTTGCAGGATGTCGTCGGCGCGTTGACGGAACGGCGCATCCGCCTGCACGCGCACCTGATACACGCGACCGAAGCGGTTGAAGTCGTTCACGTACAGCGAGCCCAGATAGATCTGCATCGTGTCGAACACGTCCGTGACCGGCACGCCGAGCTGCTTCGCCTTCACGCGATCGAGATCGACGTTCAGCTGCGGCACGTTGATCTGATAGCTGGAGAAGGTCGGCCCAAGTTCGGGCGTTTGCGCCGCGCGCTTCACGAATGCTTCGGCAGCCTTGTTGAGTTCCGCGTAACCGAGCGCGCCGTGATCTTCGAGCTGCATCTTGAAGCCGCCGAGTGTGCCGAGCCCGAGCACCGGCGGCGGCGGGAACACCGCGACGAACGAGTCCTTGATCGCGCCGTACTGCTGGTTCAGCGCACCGGCAATCGCGCCTGCCGAGAGCTTCTTGTTGCCGCGCTCCTTGAACGGCTTCAGCGTGACGAACACGATGCCCGCGCTCGAACTATTCGTGAAGCCATTCACCGACAGACCAGGGAAGGCCACCGCGCTTTCGACGCCCGGCTGCTTCAGCGCGATCGCGCTCATATCGCGGATCACCTTCTCCGTGCGATCGAGCGAGGCACCGTTCGGCAACTGCGCGAACGCGATCAGATACTCCTTGTCCTGCGCGGGCACGAAGCCGCCCGGCACGACCCGCGCCACCAATACGGTTGCACCGACGAGGATCGCGTACACCGCGAGCATCGCGCCCTTGCGGCTCAGCACGCCGGTCACGCCGCGGCCGTAGGCTTCCGAACCACGATGAAAGACCTTGTTGAAACGCTTGAAGAAGCCGCCGAGCACACGGTTCATCACACGCGTCAGCCAGTCTTCCTTCTCGCCGTGGCTGCGCAGCAGCAGCGCGGACAACGCCGGCGACAGCGTCAGCGAATTGAACGCCGAAATCACCGTCGAGATCGCGATGGTCATCGCAAACTGCTTGTAGAACTGGCCCGTGAGACCCGTCATGAACGCGAGCGGCACGAACACGGCGACGAGCGTCAGCGCAATCGCGATGATCGGCCCGCTCACTTCGCGCATCGCCTTGTAGGTCGCATCGCGCGCACTGAGCCCGCTTTCGATGTTGCGCTCGACGTTCTCCACCACGACGATCGCATCGTCGACCACGATACCGATCGCGAGCACCATGCCGAACAGCGACAACGCGTTGATCGAGAAGCCGAACGCAAGCAGCAGCGAGAACGTGCCGACGATCGACACCGGCACCGCGATCAACGGAATGATCGACGCGCGCCACGTCTGCAGGAACACGATCACGACGATCACGACCAGCGCGATCGCTTCGAGCAGCGTATGGATCACCGCCTCGATACTCGAACGCACGAACTGCGTCGGGTCGTAGACGATCCGGTATTCGACGCCGGCCGGCATGTCTTCGGCGAGTTCCTTCATCGCCGCGCGCACCTGCTCTGAAATCGCGAGCGAGTTCGCACCCGGCGCCTGATTGATCGCGAGCGCAACCGCGGGCTTGTTGTCGAGCAGCGAACGCAGGCCATATTCCGACGCCGCGAGCTCGATCCGGGCGATATCGCGCAGATAAGTCACGCCGCCGTCGGGCGCGGTCTTCACGATGATGTCGCCGAATTCGCCCTCGGTCTTCAAACGGCCGCGCGCATTCACCGACAACTGCAACTGCGTGCCCGGCACCGACGGCGACGCACCGATCACACCGGCCGCGACCTGGATGTTCTGCTCGCGGATCGCGTTGACGACTTCGGTCGCCGTGAGACCGCGCTGCGCGACTTTCTGCGGATCGAGCCAGATACGCATTGCGTAATCGCCCGAGCCCCACAGTTGCACTTCGCCGACGCCCTGAATCCGCGCGAGCCGATCCTTCACGTTGAGCAGCGCGTAATTGCGCAGATACGTCATGTCGTAGCGATCGTTCGGCGAGATCAGGTGCACGACCATCGTCAGCGTCGGCGAACTCTTGATCGTCGTCACGCCGAGCCGCTGCACGTCATCCGGCAGACGCGGCAGCGCCTGATTGACGCGGTTCTGCACGAGCTGCGTCGCGAGGTCGGGATTGGTGCCGAGCTTGAACGTGACCGTCAGCGTCAGATTGCCGTCGCTATTGGCCTGCGACTGCATGTACAACATGTTCTCGACACCATTGATCTGCTCTTCGAGCGGCGCTGCGACCGCTTCGGCGATCACTTTCGGATTCGCGCCCGGATACTGCGCGTGCACCACCACCGAAGGCGGCACCACTTCCGGATACTCGGAAATGGGCAGCTTGAACAGCGAGATGATGCCCCCGAGCAGGATCAATACCGATAGCACGCCTGCGAAGATCGGGCGATCGATGAAGAATTTGGATATGTTCATTGGAAGCTCTTAACGTTGGAGCATGCGCGTTGGAGCACGCGGCTCACGAATTGCCTTTCGCGCCGGCCTCGGCCTTGGCACGCGACTGCGCGAGCGCCGCGCTGTTCGGGTCGTCGTCGGTCGTCATCGGCACCATGTGCGCTCGGACCGTATCGCCGGGACGCACGCGCTGAACGCCGTTGACGACGATCCGATCGCCCGGCTTCAAGCCGTCCTTGACGACGCGCAGATTGCCTTGCATCGAACCCGTCGTGATCCCGCGATAAACGACGTGGTTGCCCTGATCGACGACCAGCACGAACTTCTTGTCCTGGTCGGTGCCGACCGCTGCATCGTCGATCAACAGCGCCGGATGCGGTGCGCTGCCGCCCACCTTGATGCGCGCGTAGAGGCCCGGAATCAGCGCGCCGTCCGCGTTGTCGAACTTCGCGCGCACGCGGATCGTGCCCGACGACGTGTCGAGCCGGTTGTCGACCGACTCGATCGTGCCGCTGCGCGAGTAGCCGGATTCATCGGCGAGACCGAGTTCGACCGGCACCTTGCTGCCGTCCTTCGCGCGGCTCAGGTATTGCAGGTAGGTCTGCTCGTCCGCGTCGAACGACGCGTAGATCGGCGACACCGACACGAGCGTCGTCAGCGGCACCGAACTGGCGCCCGCCGCCACCACGTTGCCGACCGTGATCTCCGCGCGCGACACGCGGCCCGACACCGGCGCGACGATCTTCGTGTAGCCGAGATTGATGCGCGCGGTTTCCAGCGCGGCTTGCGCGGCCTTCAGGTTCGCGCTCGCCTCGCGCGCGGCGTTCTGCTTCTCGTCGTAGTCGCGTTTGGCGATCGCGTTGTCGACGATCAGCCGTTGCGCGCGTTCCCAGTCGCTTTGCGTGTAGCCGGTACGTGCCTGCGCGGCCGCGAGCTGCGCTTGCGCGCGATCGACTTCGGCCGCGTACGGACGCGGATCGATCACGAACAGCGTGTCGCCCTGCTTCACGAGCGCGCCGTCCTTGAAGTTGACTGACACGATCGTGCCCGGCACCTGCGAACGCACGTCCACTTTCTGCACGGCTTCGAGACGGCCCGAATAGGACTGCCAGTCGGTGATCGTCTTCTGCACGACGGTCGCCACGTCCACTTCCGGCACGATGGTGGGTGCGGCCGGCGAGCTCGCATCGACACGAATCGCGCCGAACGTGCCAAGCCCGGCAAGAACGACGACGACCACGGCGGCTAACGCCACGCGGCGGCGGGAAAGAGGAAGGATAGTCATGTGTAGCTCCCGGTATCGTTGATTGAATTTCTGTTTATCGATGAGCGCGCGCGTCGAAGCGCCACTGGAAAAAGCGCACCGCTTCCTGCAAAGCGGGCGGATGATCGGCGAGCGCTGCGTGCGACACGCTCGGAAAGCGCACCACCTGGGTCTGCACGCCCGCGTCGATCAGATTGCTTGCATACTTCTCGGCCTCGACGTGCAGCACGTCGTTCTGCGCGGTCGCGATCAGCGTGGCCGGCAAGCCGGCGAGCCGCGACGATTCGAGCGGTGCCGCATACGGATGCATGCGCTGAGACGCTTGCGGCAGATACGCGCGATAACACGCGGCGCACTCGCGCGCGGTGATATCCGAACCAAGCCGCTGCTCGTCGCCGAGCCGCGTCAGGCTCGGATCCAGCATCGGGCCGAACAGCGCCTGCGCGCTGATCAGCACGTCGCCACGATCTCGCGCGATGAACGCGAGACAATTGGCGAGTTGGCCGCCCGCGTCATGGCCCGCCACGCCGATCTTTCTGCTATTGCCACCAAACGCCCGCGCCCGCGTCTGCACCCACAGCGCCGCGCGATGCGCGTCTTCCGGCGCGGCTGGAAACGGAAACCGCGGCGCGAGCGAATAGCCGACCGACACCACGAGCGCCGGTAAGTGTTCTGCGAAATACCGCGCGGCGAAGTCCGCGCACTCGATCGAACCCTTCGTAAAACCGCCGCCGTGAAAATAAAGCAGCACCGGCAACGCGGTTTTTTTCGTCAGCCGATACAGGCGCAACGTAATGGGTTGAGCGTACCCATCGATATCCACGTCGGTGACTTCAAGCGTTGCGTCATTGGCCTCAGCGCCAGTGTCTTCGGCGGAAACGCCGGTGGAAAAAGGCGGGTACGGCGATTTGAATGCATCCATGTCGAGCCGCGCAAATGCGCATAGAACTTCAATGGTGCGAATTGTGGGTTCGGCAGACTCGCAAATAAATGCCTATAATCCGGCAACACAATTCGGTGCCTTTGAACAATCCCGATGTGATTGTTTTCGCGGACTCCATTCCCGCCTGTGCACCAGCCCCTTCTGGAGGTTTGCAATGGACCGGCTTCAGGCCATGCAAGTGTTCACGCGCGTCGTCGACACCAACAGCTTTACCCGCGCAGCGGAAACGCTCGACCTGCCGCGCGCATCGGTTACTACGATTATTCAGAACCTCGAAGCGTTTCTCGGCACGCGGCTGATGCACCGGACCACCCGCCGTCTGTCGCTGACGCCCGATGGCGCCGCGTACTACGAGCGCTGCGTGCGCATCCTCGCGGATGTCGAAGAGACCGAGGCGAGTTTCCAGAGCGGCAACAAGAAGCCGCACGGCAAGCTACGCATCGACATGCCAGGCTCGATTGGCCGTCTGCTCGTCATTCCGTCGCTGTGCGAATTCCACACGCGCTATCCGGACATCGATCTGCAACTGGGCCTGACCGACCGGCCCGTCGATCTGCTGCAAGAAGGTGTCGATTGCGTGGTGCGTGTCGGCGCGTTGCAGGATTCGTCGCTGGTCGCGCGCCGCATCGGTCTGTTCGAGGGCGTGACCTGCGCGTCGCCCGACTACATCAAGCGCGCGGGCGTGCCCGCTTCGCTCGAAGATCTCGACAATCACAAAGCCGTCAACTACTTCTCGAGCCGCACGGGACGCACGCTCGACTGGGCGTTCCTGGTGAACGGCAACGAAGTGGAAGTGAAGATGAAAAGCATCGTATCGGTCAACGACGCGGATGCCTACGTGACCTGCGGACTCGAAGGCTTCGGCCTGATTCAGCCGGCGCGCTTCATGGTGCTGCCGCATCTGGGCTCGGGTCAGCTCGTCGAAGTACTGCCTGACTTGAAACCCTTGCCGATGCCGATTTCGGCAGTCTATCCGCACAGTCGTCATCTGTCGCCGAAAGTCCGCGTTTTCGTAGACTGGATCGCGGAGCTGTTCGATCGTTGCCCATTGCTGAGCGGACGTGGCACTCTCGACGCCACCTGCACGAAGCGCACATTCGAGCAGCGCGAGTCCGCGCCGGCACTCGACACGCCGGTGATGACCGAATGGGTCGCATGAAGTACGGGGAGTGAAACAGTGAATTCCAGCCGCGGCGCCAATGCCGCGGCACCCGTGCAATCGCACGGCCCCGGTGAAGCCTCGCTCGCGATTGTTCCTGAATCGCGACAATTCATTTCGCAAAACCGCGATTTATCCACACCGCGTCGACGTCTACATTTCACCCTGTCGCAGCGCCATCGCGCTGCCAATGAATCGACAGGAGTGAATCATGAAACGCAATCTGTTGGCGGGCCTCGCTCTGTCGCTGCTCGTCAGCGTTCCGGCATTTGCGCAAGGCGGCGGCGGTATCGGCCGCGCGGGAACGTATGACACGCAACCGGCGCCGACCGCGAGCACGAAGACACGCGCCGAGGTCAAGGCCGAACTGGTCGCCGCGTATCGCGACGGCTCGCTGCCCTCACTGAATCGCACCTCGTATCCGGACAAAGGCCTGATCGGCCAGACGCAAGCCGCGCGCATCGCGTTGCAGGAAGGAACGAACGGCGAAGTGACGCGCATTGCGAAGGGCCAGTAACGAGTTAGAAGAAGTTGATTCAGAACCCGGCGCGCTTGCGGCGCAAAACTGCGCGCCTCTTCATCGAGGAGCACATCATGACACCGTCGGAACTCGACAACTGGAATACCGACACGCCCGTGTGGACACCGTATCGCCCGGTACAGCATTGAGCGTTGGCTGTCGTTCACGGCACTCGCCGTCATGCGCCCGCGAAGTGGCTTCGCGGGCGCATTTGCATTGACGCGATCGAAAGCGGTGCGGCCTGTGACGACGCGCTTGCCGTCGTTTCCCTATAATCGAACTTCCTTCCCTCGCAGCGGATTTGTGCGCTTCACTATAGGAGCAACACGATGGATTATGTGAAACTCGGCCGCACCGGCCTCGATGTATCGCGTCTCTGTCTCGGCTGTATGAGTTATGGCGTACCCTCGCGCGGCACGCACCCCTGGTCGCTCGACGACGAAGCCGCGCGGCCTTTCATCAAGCAGGCGCTCGATCACGGCATCAACTTCTTCGACACGGCCAACGTCTATTCGGACGGCACCAGCGAGGAAATCGTCGGCCGTGCGCTGAAGGACTTTGCGAAGCGCGATGAGATCGTGCTCGCCACCAAGGTCAATAGCCGCATGCATCCGGGCCCGAACGGCGCGGGGCTGTCGCGCAAGGCGATCATGGCGGAGATCGATAACAGCCTGCGGCGGCTCGGTACCGACTATGTCGACCTGTATCAGATCCATCGCTGGGACTATGGCACGCCAATCGAAGAAACGATGGAAGCGCTGCACGATGTCGTGAAAGCCGGCAAGGCGCGCTATCTCGGCGCGTCGTCGATGTACGCATGGCAGTTTGCCAAGGCGCTGCAGGTGGCCGAGCGCAATGGCTGGACGCGCTTCGTGACGATGCAGAACTACGTGAATCTGCTGTACCGCGAGGAAGAGCGCGAAATGCTGCCGCTGTGCGAAAGCGAAGGCATCGGCGTGATTCCGTGGAGTCCGCTTGCCCGCGGACGCTTGACGCGCGACTGGGACACCGAAAGCGCGCGCTCGGAAACCGATGAATTCGGCCGCACGCTGTACGCGCACACGCAGGAAGCGGATCGGCGTATCGTCGAGCGGGTCAGCGAGATCGCGAAAGAGCGCGGCGTGCCGCGCGCGCAGGTTGCGCTAGCGTGGGTGCTGCAGAAGAAGCCGATTACCGCGCCGATTGTCGGTGCTACCAAACTGCATCATCTCGACGATGCGGTTGCGGCGCTCTCGTTGAAGCTCAGTGACGACGAAGTTCGCCGGCTCGAAGAACTGTATGTGCCGCATGCGGTGGCGGGGTTCAAATAAACGCTGTGAAGCGTACTGGCATCCGGTTGGGACGGGCGGAATGACCCACGATTGCAGCGCGCGTCGCTTCGCCTCCTCTCGCCTCCTCTCGGCTCCTCTCGTCCGCGGGGTTCATGGACCCGATTCATGCCCGAGTGGAGAAGTCTTCTTTAATTGCGCGGCACATCCGGTTCAAAGAACACCCAGCGCACCTGAGGAAACGTGGCCTGCAGATCGGCCTCGATGACGTTGATCGCATCGACCATCGCGCGGCCGCTCGCGTAGTCGATCATTTCCGCCTGCACCGCCACCACCACGTGACGCCCCCACTGCAGCGTGATCAGGTTGATGATGCCGCGAATCTCGGGACGCGCGCGCAGATGCGCGTCGATGGCGCTGCGCACTTCCGGGCTCGCCGATTCGCCGACGAGCATCGACTTCACTTCACGCGCGACGAGCCACGCGATCGTCATCAGCAGAAAACCGATCCCCACCGAGCCGAGCGCGTCATACACGGGGCTGCCGGTCACCATCGTCGATAGCACCGCGACGAAGGCGATCGCGAGACCGAATAGCGCGGCGATATCTTCGCCGGCCACGACCAGCAGATCCGACTCGCGCGTCTCGCGAAACCAGTGCCACAGATTTTTATCCGGATGCGTCTTGCGAATCTCCTTGACCGCGCCCCATAACGATAGCGATTCGAGCACCACCGACACACCGAGCACCGCCAACGCGACGAACTCATATTGCAACGGCTCGCGCGCAATCAGTCGATGCACGCCCTCATACACCGAAAACGCACCGCCGACGAAAAACAGCAGCAACGCAACCAGCAGCGAATAGAAGTTGATTTCGCGGCCGCTACCCATCGGATGCAAAGGGCTCACCGGCTTGCGCGCTTCGCGCAGTCCGAATAGCAGCAGCAGTTGATTGCCGCAGTCGGCGGTGGAGTGAATCGCTTCGGCGAACATCGATCCGGAGCCGGTGAACGCCGCCGCGGCGAACTTGCAGACGGCGATGCCGAAGTTGGCGGCGAGTGCGTAGAAAATGGCTTTCGGCGATTCTTCTTTCATCTGCTGGCGGGGGTCGGTGAGTGGGCTGGGTATTTTTGGGTATTGCACGAGCGAAGTGATCGGCAAGTACTCGATATTATGGATGAACGACACACCCGGTCGCAGGAATCGGACCTGATGTGCCGTCGTGCCGCCAGTTCCCCAGGCGTCCTTTGCACCATTCGTGCAGCTCACGCCCTCTCTAGCGCCGCCATCTCCCGTACGACAACCAGCAGCACCGAAAGACTCGCGCCGCCCGTCGCGCGCAGATCGGTCAGCAGACGCGTATAACGCTCGAGCTGTGCCGCGCGTTTGTCGCGCCACGCTTGCACCAGCGAATCGGGCGTCGACGCATCGGTCGCGCCGGCCAATGCGCTCGTGGTCAGCGCGCGCTTGAGCCGCGCGAGTTCGGCGAGCGCCGATGCGCGCGCGAGCATGTCCCAATGCGTCGGCGCCGGCAACGAGGCGGCGCGCTCGCTGATCCAGCTGTAATTCAGCAACGTGCCGAGCGCGAAGTAGACGCCCGCGACCTGTTCGAGATTGCGCCCGCACGTCGACGCGACTTCGGCGATATCGAGCAGAGCGGCCGACACCTCGCCGCTCGCGATCCGCACCGCGAGATCGCTATCGACACCCGCATCGACGAACACCCGTTGCCGCTCCGACAACGCTTCGAGGTCCGCGCCAGGCAACAGCGCCGGCCATTGTGGCGCGAGACGCTGCGCGGCGTCGCGACAGCGCGCGAGCAGGCCGGTCACGTCGTCGCCGGCCGCGCCCGTTTGCAGATGCCGCAGGAACCACAGCGCCGAACGTTCGACGAGCCGCGCGACCTCCGCGAACATGCGTGCCTGCACGTCGTCGGGAACGCGGTTGTCGAGCGCGTCGATACTGCGCCAGATCTGATCGAGATCGAACACGTCGCGCGCCATGATGCACGCGCGCACGATGTCGCCGGGCTGTGCATCGGTCTCCTCCATCAGCCGATGCACGAACTCGCAGCCGACGCGATTCACGAGCGCATTCGTCAGATGCGTCGCGAGGATTTCACGGCGCAGCGGATGGCGCTGCATCGGTTCGCGGAAACGCTGCCGCAGAGGTTTCGGAAAGTACTCGATCAACATGTCGCTGACGAGCGGGTCTTCCGGCATCGACGATTCGAGCAGCGCGTCATAGAGCCACATCTTGCTGTACGCGAGCAGCACCGCGCGCTCGGGTGTCGTCAGTCCCTGCTTCGCGGCCGCGCGCTCGGCGATGTCCTCGTCGGTGGGCAGAAACTCGATCACGCGATTGAGCCGCCCCGCCTTCTCCAGATAGCGCATCAGGCGCGCTTCGGCATCGAGCAGCTCCACGCCAAAACGGCCCGCGATCGACAAAGCCTGGGTCTGATAGTAGTTGTCCGTCAGCACGAGCAGACCGACTTCATCGGTCATTTCGGCAAGCAACGCATTGCGCTGCTTCTCCGTCATTTCGCCGTCGGCGACGACGAGGCCCAGCAGAATCTTGATGTTGACCTCGTGATCCGAGCAATCGACACCGGCCGAATTATCGATCGCATCGGTATTGATGCGGCCGCCGCGCTGCGCGAACTCGATGCGCCCGAGTTGCGTCAAGCCGAGATTGCCGCCCTCGGCCACGACCTTGCAGCGCAGATCCGCGCCGTTCACGCGGATCGCGTCGTTCGCGCGATCGCCCGCCTGCTGATTGGTCTCGCGGCTCGCCTTCGCATAGGTGCCGATGCCGCCGTTGTAAAGCAGATCGACCGGCGCCTGCAGAATCACGCGCATCAGCTCGGCCGGCGAGAGCGCCGCCGCGCTGATCCCGAGCGCCGCCTGCACCGCCGTCGACAGCGGAATCGTCTTCGCGCTGCGCGGGAACACGCCGCCGCCGGCCGAGATCAGCGACGGATCGTAATCGGCCCAGCTCGAACGGTCGAGCATGAAGAGCCGCGCGCGCTCCGCCATGCTCGCCGCGGGATCGGGATTCGGATCGAGAAAGATATGGCGGTGATCGAACGCGGCGAGCAGCTTGATATGCGGCGACAGAAGCATGCCGTTGCCGAACACGTCGCCCGACATGTCGCCGACACCGACCACCGTGAAGTCCTCGCTCTGCGTGTCGACGCCGATTTCGCGGAAGTGCCGCTTGACCGACTCCCACGCGCCGCGCGCGGTGATACCCATCTTCTTGTGGTCATAGCCGACCGAGCCGCCCGACGCGAACGCGTCGTCGAGCCAGAAACCGTATTCCTGCGAGATCGCATTCGCGTAGTCGGAAAACGTGGCCGTGCCCTTGTCCGCGGCGACGACCAGATACGGGTCGTCGGGATCGTGGCGCACCACGTCAGGCGGTGGCACGACGTCGGTGCTCGCCAGATTGTCGGTCACGTCGAGCAAGCCGCGCAGGAAGGTCTGATAGCACGCGACGCCTTCGCGCATCCACGCATCGCGCTCACTCTGCGGCGGCGGATTCTTGACGACGAAGCCGCCCTTCGAGCCGACCGGCACGATCACCACGTTCTTCACCATCTGCGCCTTCATCAGGCCGAGCACTTCCGTGCGGAAATCCTCGCGCCGATCAGACCAGCGCAGGCCGCCGCGCGCGACGCGCCCGCCTCGCAGATGGACGCCCTCGACGCGCGGCGAATAGACCCAGATCTCGAACATCGGTTTCGGCTCGGGCAAGCCGGGCACCTGGGCGGGATCGAACTTGAACGACAGATACGGCTTCGGTTGGCCCAGAGCGTCATGGCGGTAGTAGTTGGTGCGCTTGGTCGCCTTGATCACGCCGAGGAACTGCCGCAGGATGCGGTCTTCGTCGAGATTGGGCACCTGGTCGAGCGCGCTGTCGATCGTCTCCAGACAAGCGTTGACGCGGGCCTCGCGTACCGCGCCGAGCGCCGGATCGAAGCGCGCGATGAACAGGTCGACGAGCATGCGCGCAATCGCCGGATTGCCGGTCACCGCGCGTTCGATATACGCGTCGCTGAACGTCGAACCGACCTGTCGCAAGTACTTCGCGTAAGCGCGCAGAATCGTCACCTCGCGTGCATTGAGCTGCGCGCGCAGCACGAGGCGGTTGAAGTCGTCGCTTTCGATCGTGCCGGTCCACACCTGCTCGAACGCCTGTTCGAACAGATCCTTGACCCGCTCGATGTCAAACTCGGTATCGTCCGCGAGTTCGAGGCCGAAGTCGTGGACCCACGCGGGCATCGCACCGGGCGCCTCGATCAGATAAGGCCGCTCTTCGTCGACACGCACGCCCAGATGTTCGAGCATCGGCAAGCTGCGCGACAGTGCGATCGGCAGCCCCGCGCGATACACCTTGAAACGGAACGCGCGCGGTCCCGATTCGATCGGCCTGTACAGGTTCATCGCGAGCCGCTCGCTGCCCTGCACGCGCTCGATCAGTTCGATATCGCGCACGGCCGTGCGCGCCGGATAGTCGTCGCGATAGCCGGCCGGGAACGAATCGGCGTAGTGCTGCAGCAAACGGTTGCCCTGCTCTTCTCCGTACGCGTCGAGCAATGCGTCGGCCAGATCGTCCTGCCAGCGTCGCGCGACCTGCACGAGGCGCGCTTCGAGCTCGCGCGTGTCGACGCTCGGCATGCCGCCCGCTTTGGCATGGACGACGAAATGAATTCGCGCGAGCGTCGACTCCGACAGCAGCGGCGTGAATTCGACGTTCTCACCATTGAATGCGTCGGCGAGCAGGTTCGCGATGCGCTGCCGCAAATCGGTGTTGTACTTGTCGCGCGACACGAACACGAGGCACGATACGAAGCGATCGAAGCGATCGCGCCGCACGAACAGCCGCGTGCGCTGATGCTCCTGCAAACGCAGCACGCCGAGGGCGGTGTCGTACAGCTGGTCCTCGTCGGCCTGGAACAATTCGTCGCGCGGATAGGTCTCGAGCACCGTCACCAGCGATTTCGCCAGATGACCTTTCGGCAGGAATGCGGCGCGTCTGACGATATTTGCGCATTTGCGCCTCACGATCGGAATCTCCGCGGCCGACACGAAATAAGCGGTCGACGTATACAGGCCGATGAAGCGCCGCTCGCCCGTCACCTTGCCATCGGCGCCGCTCAGCTTGATGCCGACATAGTCGAGATAGCCGGGCCGGTGCACCGTGGCGCGCGAATTGGCCTTAGTCAGAAAGATCGGCGACGACCCGGAGATGATCTCCGCGGCCGCCGGCGGCAACGGCGTGACTTCCGCCGCGCCGCCCGGCTGCAGCGCATCGCGCAGAATGCCGAGACCGGAGCCCGCGACCGCCCGCAAACCGAAGCCGCCGTCGTGCTGCACCAGTTCGTAATCACGGTGGCCGAGGAACGTGAAATGATCGGCGACCATCCATTCGACGAACGCGCGCGCTTCGACGCCCTCGGGACCGGTTTCGCGCACCTTCATATCTTGAATGGTCTGCTTCGCGCGTTCGATGATCTTCGGCCAATCCTCGACCGCCGCGCGCACGTCGCCGAGCACGCGCGCGATGTCGTCGCGCAACGCGTCGAGTTTTGCGGCATCGCCACAACGATCGACCTCGAAATGGATGCACGAGGTCAGATGCGAGCGCGTATCGCCGGCTTCTTCGGCACCTTGGCTCACGCGCGCGATGCTGCCGTCCGGCGCGCGCCAGACCCGAAATACCGGATGAACGACCGAATGCAGCGCGAGCCGATGCCGGTTGACCGACATCGAGACCGAATCGACGAGGAACGGCATGTCGTCGTTGACGATTTCGATCACCGTGTGATCGGAATGCCAGCCATGCTGTTCGAGGATCGGGTTATACACGCGCAGCCGCTGCTCGCCCGGCACGAAGCGCTGTGCGGTCTGCCAGTGGGCCAGCGCCGCGCCGTACAGATCGGCGATCGAGCGGCTTTGCAGATCGCCCGCGTCGACGAAATCGTAGTAATGCCGCAGGAAGGGTTCGACGATATTGAAGGCCGGCTCCGGCAACCGCCCCCGCGCAAATTCGACAACATCGTTCAGCAGGTGTGTGACGGCTTCTTCGTTCTTTGCTTGCATGATCGACTCCCCTGGCTGGCGGCAATGGTGAGTATCGCGTGATTCGCAGGCAACGTCTGACTTGGAATTATGCGCCTGCCGTACGCGATACGGCCGTTTCGCGCAGTCAGGTAATACCCGCTGACCACCCGCTGACCGGTCGTCGAAGAATCGCCAGGCTCTGCTCGCATCGCTGCGGCGCGGCAACGCCGTGCGCGGCTCAACGCGCGGGCTTTGCGGGCGCCGCTGCCGGCGCGGCCGCATCGCTATTCTCGGCGCGCTGGGTGAGCCACGCGCGAATCTGCGCGGCCGTCCACGCGGGATCGTCATGGGGTAGATCATGGCCGGCCCACGGATGCTTGCGATGCGGCGCGCCCCACGCCACCGCGAGCTTCGCCGAACAGACCGGGTTGACGAGCCCATCGGCTTCCGACGACAGAATCAGCAATGCACACTCCGGCGCGGCGGGCGCCGCGCTAAAGCACGCGGCCGCCCACAATTGCCGCAACGCATTCGCGCGGCTCACCGGCGCGCTGCGGCGAATCGCGGTCCAGGCAGCGAGATCCGCGCCTATGGTGTGGAGGTTATTGCACGTGAGTCGATGAATGCCGCTCTCGGCATCGACGGCATCGCTCCAATGCGCCGCGACGCCGAGCAGACCAGGCCACGCCGACGGCCGCAGCCGCTCGTGCATGCGGCTGAATGGCCGCATGCTCGTATTGATCAGCACGAGCCGTTCGATCTCGCCGGGATGACGCTGTGCCCAGTGGGTCGCGACCATGCCGCCGAGCGACATCGCGAGCACGTTGTAGGGGCCCGGCACGCCCGTTTCGAGCGCTGCCTGCCGCACGAATGCGACCATGCCCGCGACGCTCGCCGGCGCGCGCCGCCGCACGTATTCACCGTTGCCAGGCAGATCGAGCAGCAGCAAACGCAAGCCGGTCGTGCTCGTTGCGGCTGGGCTTGCATCGCGCAAGCGATCGCCCGAAATTTGACCCAGGGTTTCGCGCAACGCCGCCGGCAAGCGCCCCCAATGCCGCGTTTCCCGCGTCAGTCCGCGCAGCAGAATCCATGTGCTCATACGCGATCCGGCCTGTACCAGTGATCGAGCGCGCTTTGCAGCAACTGCTCGCGACGGTTGCCTTGCGGCAGCCAGCGCTGCGCCGAAAACGCCGCGCGCGCGAGGAAGTCGAACAGGTTCGCATGGCGCCGCAGCACGCGCGCGGTGCGATGCTCCATGACCGGATTGAACATGCCCTGCCGCGAAAACAACTGCCGCGGGTTTTTCTTGATCCACAGCCACGAGCCGAGTTCGAGCGTCATCGGCAGAAAGACGTTCGGCGCCGGCGTGCGGTCATACGCGTAGTCCCACAGATCGCCGTGCACCAGATACTGATGGCTTTGCGGCTCGAACGTGTAGCCGTGATGCGGATGCGCGTGTTCGAACATGCTCTTCAACACGTACATTTCGGGCAGATGCCGCATCTGCCGGCGGGTTCGGGCGTACGGAAACCAGATGCTGTCGCTCCAGCCGTAGCCGGAATGGCAATCGAGCGCAATGCTCAACGGCCGCGCGGCGAGCTGCGTCTCGACTACATGCAGCAGCGCGGCCGCCTCGACCTCCATCGGCTCGCCCGCGCGACCGCGATACCAGGGCAACCACGCGCCGACGCGCTGACCGCCCGCCAGCAGCGGCACGCGCGCGTCGGCGTCTTGCGGTGCGTTGCGCATCAGGTCGACGCCGCGCGGATTCGCGCGCGTCGCTGCCCACATGCCGCCGGGATTCGCGATCGGTAAAAAGATCAGCCGGATGGACTGCAATTGGCGCACCAGCAATTCGTCCCATTCGAGCCGAGCGAGCAGCGCGCGCATATAGTCGAGGACGAGTTGCGAGCCGATTCGCTCGAGCCCGTGAATGCCGCCGAAAAAGCCAATGGCTGGCGCGAGCGGATCGGATGAACCGATGCTCGCGGTGTAGATGGAAAAGCGCCGGCCGCGTACCTCGGTCTCGCAGACCGCGCGGATTTCGAAGCTCGCCCTGCCCTGGTCGAGTATCGACTTGAGATCTTCATATTCGGCAAAACTGTCCGGAAGAAAGCTCAAAGGAGTCGGCATGACGGCGTGACCGGAGTGTCGGGATTATTAAGGACGGCCGGAAAACCCGCACTATAGCCTGGCTGTGTGTCAGCACGCGCGAGCGCGCACGTCTGCACGCGAATCGTGTCATCCGTATGTCACTTTTCGTTCGAATCACTGACTTCGCTCTGACTTCGTTTTGCCATCCTGACGACACATGACACAGCGGAAAACCCGACGCACAAAGATGTAGTCATCTAGACGTTGCGATGCCTTCACTCAACCGTCACAGTCGCTTCCTAGAATGAGCCCACACCTGCCGGCAGTGGCCGGATGCAAGAGGGAATACAGATGGAAGCGATCCGTGAAGCTATTCGAATCGAGCGTTTGAGCAAGACGTTCGGTAACGGCCGCAAAGCGCTCGACGAAATCGATCTGCGCGTCGCGCCCGGTGAAATGGTCGCGCTGATCGGCGCGTCCGGCTCGGGAAAATCGACGTTGCTGCGGCTTATCGCGGGCTTTACCGCGTCGGACGCGCAGCCGTCGCAAATCGAGATTCTCGGCCGGCCGATCCAGCAGAACGGCCGCATCGTGCGCGAGGTTCGCAGCATTCGCCGCGACATCGGCTTCGTGTTCCAGCAGTTCAATCTGGTGAACCGGCTGTCGGTCGAAACCAACGTGCTGATCGGCGCGCTCGCGCGCCTGCCGTGGTGGCGGCGTCTCTCCGGCCGCTTCCCGCGCGCGGAACGCGCGCTGTCGCGGGCCGCGCTGCACGAGGTCGGGATCGGCGAACATGCGCGCGAGCGGGCCGCGAACCTGTCGGGCGGTCAACAGCAACGTGCCGCGCTCGCACGGGCGCTCGTGCAACGTGCGCAAATCGTACTCGCCGACGAGCCGATCGCCTCGCTAGATCCCGAGTCGTCGCGCCGCGTGATGGACATGCTGCAAGCGCTGAACGTCGAGCACCGGATCACAGTGCTGGTGTCGCTGCATCAGGTCGACATCGCGATGCAGTACTGCCCGCGCACGGTCGCGCTGCGTCGCGGCAAGGTGGTCTACGACGGCCCTTCCAGTGCGCTGACACCGACGCTGCTAAAGAAACTCTACGGCGGCGATGCGCGCGAACTGCTCGACGACGCGACGCACGACGCAGACGAAACTCACGACGAGCCTGACGCCCCCGACACCGCCGCCGCGCGCTATGCGTTCGCGTTGAACGCCGCGCCGTCGAACTGAACCACGCACGCTATCGCGCGCTTTTGATTCTCTCCGTCCACTCAACCGGATCTCAACCGATGAAATTCCTGCGCTCCCTGATCACGCTCGCGGCCGGCGCTGCCGCTTTCGCCTGCATCGCCGCGGCCCACGCCGAGGACATCAACCTCGGGATCATCTCGACCGATTCGTCGGCGGTGCTCAAGCAACGCTGGGAACCGCTGATCGATGACATGAAGAAACAGACCGGCCTGAACGTGAAGGCATTCTTCGCGACCGATTACGCGGGCATCATCGAAGGCATGCGCTTCAACAAGGTGCAGGTCGGCTATTTCGGCAACGCGTCGGCAATCGAAGCCGTCGATCGTTCGAATGGCGAAGTATTCGCGAAAGCGCAGCACGCGAACGGCGACAGCGGCTACTACTCGCTGCTGATCACCAACGTGAACAGCCGCTTCAAGACGCTCGACGACGTGTTCAAGGACACGAAGAGCGTGACGCTCGGGTTCGGCGATCCGAACTCGACGTCGGGCACGCTGGTGCCTGGCTACTACCTGTTCGCGAAGCACAACGCGCCGGTCTACACGTCGTTCAAGAGCGTGCTGCCGTCGAGCCACGAAGCGAATCTGCTGGCCGTCGTCAACAACAAGATCGACATCGCGACCAACAACAGCATGATGATGGAAACGCTCAAGCGCGAGCATCCGGACAAGTTCGCACAGGTGCGCGTGCTGTGGACCTCGCCGCTGATTCCTTCGGACCCGCTCGTGTGGCGCAAGGATCTGCCGGAAGCGACGAAGGACAAGCTGCGCAAGTTCTTCCTGAACTACGCGAAAACCGATTTGCACGAAAAAGCGGTGATGGCCGGCATCACCGAGTACAGCGGCTTCGAGGCATCGTCGGATCGGCAACTGCTGCCGATTCGCGAGATCGTGCTGTTCCAGCAGAAGCAGAAGATCGAGAACGATGCACATCTGTCCGATAGCGACCGCAAGACGCAATTGGCCGCTCTCGACGCGAAGCTGAGCGCGCTCAGCAACGCACAGTCGAAGCAATGAACTCCGCCGATCTGAGCACGTCGCCCGCGCGCGCGAGCGAAGCGGCCGCCGCGCGGACGGCGCAAGATAAAGATCGTGCCGGCAAGCGCAACTGGTGGTCGTTGCTCGGCTGGATCGCGGTGCTCGCGGTACTCGGCGGCGCGTGGCACGGCGCCGACATGCGGCCGCTCGATCTGCTGAGCGACTCGGCCAACATGGGCCAGTTCGCCGCGGACTTCTTCCCGCCCGACTTCACCGAGTGGCGCAGCTACGTGCACGAGATGTACGTGACGCTGGCGGTCGCAATCTGGGGTACCGCGCTCTCGCTCGTCTGCGCGGTGCCTTTCGGCCTGATGTCCGCGCACAATCTCGCGCCGCAGTGGGTCGTGCAGCCGATGCGCCGCCTGATGGACGCGTGCCGCGCGATCAACGAAATGGTCTTCGCGATGCTGTTCATCGTCGCGGTCGGCCTCGGGCCGTTCGCCGGCGTGCTCGCGCTGTGGGTACATACGACGGGCGTGCTCGCCAAACTGTTCGCAGAAGCGGCCGAGGCGATCGATCCGCGTCCGGCCGAAGGCGTGCGCGCAACCGGCGCGACGCGCCTCGACGAAATCGTCTATGCGGTGCTGCCGCAAGTGCTGCCGCTGTGGATCTCGTACGCGTTGTATCGCTTCGAGTCGAACGTGCGCTCGGCGATGGTGGTCGGCATGGTCGGCGCGGGCGGCATCGGCGTCGTGCTGTACGAAGCGATCCGCTCGTTCAACTATGCGCAGACGGCCGCGGTGATGATCATGGTGATCGTCGTCGTGACGGTGATCGATCTCGGCTCGGCGTGGCTGCGTGAACGGGTGATCTGAGGATGGCGCGCGTCGCGCGCGCGGCACTGAGCAGCCGGATTCAAAACTGACAGCACGGGCGAAGCGCACTGCCGCTCCGCCCGTTTTTTTCCGCGTCGCCTGCACTCGGTGCTGCAGGGGGGTGATCTCGATCACCGGGCAATGCCAACACTTCTTCCGCGCCTCATACCGCCGCTTTCCACCGCACAAAGCCCCTTCGCTTCGATCATCCACTCCGCCATTCCGGCCGTCTTGCTGCCGCTGCCGGCGCTGGCCGCGTGGCCCGCACCGAGGATGCGCTGCTGGTCGGTGCCCGCGCCCATCGGGCTCACGACGAACGGTGAACTGAAGCCTCAGCCCGTGCTGTCGGCCGCGCCGCTCGTCAGATTCGACGGCGTCGCGTTGCTGCACTTCGGAAGTGACGATAGTTGTACACGCTGCAATCAACGCGTGTAATTCACCACCGGCACGGAATACGAAGTCGGCGCGAAATCGGTGCGGCCACTGCGCTGCGACGAGCCATTCGACGGCGCACCGTAGCCGCTATTCTGCGCGGCCTGGTTTTGCGCCGCGACCTTTGCTTCGACCGCCTGGATCTTGGCCGGATAGTCGATCACGTTCGCATTGGACGGATCATGACCGGCCTTTTCGAGCTGAATCAGTTCGGTGCGGACCTGGGCGCGCGCGAGCGGCTGATCGGCCGGATTCGACTGGGCAAACGCCGCGAGCGGCGCGGCAACGAGAGCGGCGATAGCCCCTGCTTCGATCAGCGACCTGATGGACTTCATGATTTCCAACCTCCCGAGATGGCTTCATGCGATTGCCGCGGAGCCTGGTGCGACCATCGGCCATCCGCAGCGGTTAACGCAGTTTAGAAGCCGGTCGAGCCACGTAGTAAGCCCTCAACCATGAATTCACTGTTGCCATAGCGGCCACAATTCGAGGCCACCACGTTCCGGCGCAGCCTCAACGCGATGCACTACACTGATAACGCCCAACGACGCGCCGCAGCCATCGCATTCGATCGAGGAGATAGACGCTCATGTCGCATCCCGTTGCCCTGCCCTCTTACCGCGACGGCGTGCGCGCCGAATGGGTCGATTACAACGGCCACATGCGCGACGCGTTCTACCTGCTGATCTTCAGTCTTGCGGTCGACGGGCTGATCGATCTGATCGGCCTGCCCGATGCGGTGCGCAAAGAGCGGCATCGATCGATCTACACGCTCGAAGCGCATCTCAACTATCTGCATGAAATCAAACAAGGCACGCAGGTGCGTGTCGACATGCGCGTGCTCGGCTGCGACGCGAAACGTATTCACGTGTACTTCGAAATGTTCGCGCTGGACACGACGCAAAGCCAACGCACCGGCCCCGTCGCCTCGGGCGAGCAGATGCTGCTGCACGTCGATACCAGCGGACCGCGCGGCGTTGCTTTCGATCCGGACGTCAAAGCGCGCGTACACGAACTGGCGCAAGCCCATGCGGCATTGCCGCCGGCGCGTTTCGCGGGACGTGTGATCGCTTTGCCATGCGCAGTGCAAACGGGAAACACTACTCAAACGGAGTGACCATGCTCGAGCCGGAAATCGCCGCCTTTATCGAACGAGCGAGCGCGCTCTATCCGTCGCATCACGCGGCGATGACGCCGCGCGAGCAGCGCGAGCTGTATGACCGCTACGCCGCGACGTTGACGCCACCACTGCCCAGCGAACTCACCACACGGGACGCAAGCTTTCGCACCGACGCGGGCCATGCGATCCCGCTTCGGCTCTACCGGCATCCAGCGAAGGCAAGCGAACACGGCACGATCCGCGGCACGGTACTGTATTTTCATGGCGGCGGCTTCGTGCTCGGCTCGCTGAACAGTCATCAGATGGTGACGGCGCGCCTCGCCGCCGACACCGGCCTCGACGTGATCGCGGTCGACTACCGGCTCGCGCCTGAGCATCGCGTGCCGGCCGCGCACGACGACTGCCTCGAGATCACGCGTGCCGCGTTGAACCACCGCCTGCCGTTCGACCTCCCAGAGCGCGCCGCATTGCAACTCGCGGGCGATAGCGCCGGCGGCACGCTCGCGGCAAGCGTCGCGCTACGCCTGCGTGACGAATGTGCGAGCGGGGTGCGCGGCATCGCGCTCGTCTATCCGATGCTCGGCACCGAGCCGCAATTGCCCGCGCGCGACACCGAGTCCGATGCGCCGATGCTGACGCTCGCGGACGTGCATAAGTTTCGCGACGCTTACTGGGGAAAAGGAGAGGAAGCCGACCCAACGCCCGGCCCCGCGTGGACGATCCCGCTCGCCGCAACCCGCTTCGACGGGCTGCCGCCAACGCTTGCCATCGGCGCCGAGCACGACCCCCTACGCGACGACGCGCGCGTGTTCGTCGAGCGAATTCGCGAAGCCGGTGGAGATGCCCGGCTGCTGGTCGGCACGGGGCTCGTGCATGGATGCTGGCGCGCGCTTGAAACAAGCCCCGGCGTGCAGGCCATGCACAGGGCTGTATGCGAATTTCTCCGCGAAAACGCACGCCATTAGCGCGGCGATATGCACCGCCGCGCCCGGCGCGTTATCGCGGCTCAGCGATTGCGGTCGCTGCGCCACTGCGCGAACGTGACGAGATCGAGGCCGACCTCGGCCGGCTCTATGCGGGTCCAGCCGAAGAACGCGTCGTCCCAGCCAGGAATGCTTTGGGGCGTCAGCGACCGGAACTTCATGCCGCCACGATACGCGAGGTCCGGCCAGAACAGCGGCATCACCTCGCGCGTGGCGAGCTGGCGCAGCAGGTCGGACGGGCCACCCTCGTCAGCGACGATCTCGCCCTGCGAGATCCAGTCGTTCTCGGCCCACGCGACGAACACGCTCGGGTTGCCCGCGGCGTCGAACATCAGGATCACGTTCTGCTCGGGCCGCCAGTAATACTCGACGATGCCCTGAGCGGCCACCACTTCGTCGATCATCTTGCGCGTGCGCGGATCGCAGTAGGTCATGCCGTTTTCGCCGAGCGCGAGCCAGCCCGACTCCGCGCAATGGCGGCTTTTGGCGTCCTTCAGGAAGTGCGTGAGGCGATTGGCCGAATCCGCGTCGGTCTTGCGCAGGTACAGGTCGACGATGCCGGCGTTGAAGGCCTTCACCGCGACGGTTTCATCGGCGACGCCGGTAAGCAATACCTTCGCGCAACGCAAGTGCGAGATCGACGACAAAAACTCGACGCCGCCGATGCCCGGCATGTCGTAGTCGACGACGACCGCCGCCACTTCCTCGAAGCGCGACGGCTGCGCGACGATGTCGCGCTCCGCCGAGGTCTCTACGAAGCGCTCGACGCCCGGTTCGCTCAGACACGCCGACGCTGCCGCGAATTCGAGCGAATTCTCGCGCGCGTGCTGGCGGATATAGTTGAGGGCCGCTTGCGGACGCGTGAAAAACAGGTTCGTGTAGGTGCCCGGGAAGAAACGGCGGAGCGCGTCGAGGTAGCTGTCGTTGTCGTCGACGAAAACCACTGTGGACGGATAAAAAACGGGAGGTCGAATAAAGTTGTTCATATCTTCACGTGTTTCTCACGCCGCCGCGAAGGTCCCCGACCGACCGGTCGGTCGATCTGACGTTTCGCCAAGCGACTGCCCAAGGAATGCCGGGCGATGCCTCGCCCGCGGGTCCGCATGATCAATGGGTTCTTGTCGCTACTACCGGTGACCGCCCGCCGTCGCTGTTCGCGCCGCTATCGACGCTGTTCGCGCGTCTCGGGTGGCGCAGCCTGGCGCGGGCCTGCCGGCATGTGCGCTGCGAGCCAGTCGCTGCAAGTCGCTTTCACACGCCGGATAATCGAACCGTGGCTGCCGGTCGTCTGCAATGGTTCGTATAGTACAGGCTCCGCGCATTGGCGGCACAACTTAAATCGCATTCCTGCAGGCGCCGGTCGCGCAATTGCGGGGGACTAACTGGTCGAAAAAGAAAATCGCGGCACGCGGAAAAAATGTCCGCTTCCGTCGTGCCGGCGAATGGCTTTAGCGGCAAGCGCGCGCCGTTCGTGCCAGGTCCGTTCGGACATCAATCATCGTGACGCGCCGCAATATGCCGACAAGAAGCGTCGATGTCGAAATGGTCGTTTATCATCAGTCAATCGCAGTTGCTTAATGGTTGTTGCTTAGATATGACGAATACCGGCAAGATGATGATAGTCGGGCTGCTCGTGGTCGATGCGGGCGTCGCCGGTTATCTGCTGTACCCCAGGGACGATCAGGCGCCGGCCGTGACCGGCGCGGTGACCCGCAGCGTCACCGGCGCGGTGGAATCGGAACCGCAGACCGATGCGACGCGTGCCGCTGGCGCCAGCGTGAGGCCTGCGCAACCCGTGAGTCCGCCCGCGCCGCAATCGGCGCTGCCGCAGATGGAGTCGGCCACTCCGGCTCCGGGAGCCGCTCAGGCGCCTGCTGCGGCACCTGCTGCGGCGCCCGCCCCCGCCCCTCTCTCCTATACACAACTCACGCTGCCGACCCAGAGGATAGTGT
>NZ_VZQO01000016.1:0-152685 GCF_014397665.1 Paraburkholderia sp. UCT2 | reverse complement strand
TCTTCGGTGCTGACGCCGCGCTGTATTCGAAGATCACGCAATTCGGCACCGTGTACCACGTGGTTGATAGCGCGACTGTCGTCACGGCGTCGGCCAGGCTGGTTGACCTGAAGACTGGTGATGTGCTATGGCAGGGTAGTGCGAGCGCCAACAGCAATGAGGGCAACAACAATGCTGGCGGTGGCCTGATCGGCATGCTGGTCATGGCAGCGATCAAGCAGGTCGCGAATTCGCTGACGGACAGGGGGCACGATATTGCCGGAGTGACGAGCTATCGGCTTCTGCATGCCGGGCCGCCGAACGGGCTGCTTTACGGGCCACGGTCACCTCAATACGGCACTGATTGAACAATCCTCGATCAGCAGGGACTGGCTGTGGCGGCAGATGGCTCGTACGGTACTGGGTTGTCGACGGCACCGCATTTGTATTCCTGACGCAAAAGCTGCCGGTCCCTATGCAGGAGCTCTTCAATCGAGGGTTTTATGGTGCGTGTGGCTTTCTTGCGCGATCTTTCTCTGGAAGGCCATCTTGCTCTGGCAGTCTTTCGATCCGGGCACGGGACGGCAGAGACGATCGTGAGTCTGCTGCGGATGCTCTATATGACGTACTTCATGCTCGGAACCGCTTGCCCGGAAGCAGACGTCGCGCTTTTTCGCGAAGCGGAGACCGTGCTGGACAACAGTATCTCCGCTGCCGCACAGGGGCATGGCTGGCAGTGTCGACGGAACAAACCGTCACTGTCGGACAGGTCGCGTCGCGTTACGACGAGGTGCTTGGCAGTGTGCCGAAATATCGTTATATCGAATCGTGCGACCGGCTGTGCCGGTTTGTCCATTCGGCTGCACATCGCCGTTGCCGGGTAGTCAGTTGCCGCGTAGAAAGTAGGACCTGGTCGGACAGACGATGTCAGATCGTCGGTCTCAGTGCGGCCATGAAGGGTCATTTGATAGCGCCGCTACTAGGACATTCAGACGTCGGCTCCAGTCAAAAAAGCGGCCTTATTGCGCCCTCGTCCTCCTCGCTTTACACAAGCCTTCGATAGTACTGACCGACGCAGCCCGAAAGCCGGAGTGATGCAGGTCCGACCCGATATTGTCTGAGCGGCTGCGATTGCCTGTCTGTTGTCAGCAAAGGGTTAGGCGGTAAGACGCTCTATTTGGTCCAGACCGCTGTCGGAGCTTGCATTAGTTAATAATCTTTAGCGATCAAACGCGCTAGGCAAGCAGAACACACAAAATAAAACAACGCCCAAGCAAATGAAGGTGCTGGTTTTTCTACCCAGATTATCAAGGTTGGAAACACAAGGAATATTCCATGCGCTAGAGCTTCGAAAAGAAAAACTAGCTAGTCGTCCGAGCTTCTGCTCGACCCACGCGGGCCAATTCCGCGCTCCATGCCACACTGGTGAAGTTTCTTTGTTTGCGAGAGCGAGCACCTCCGCTTCAACGTATCGGAGTTGCTCCAAATAGAATCGATGCAAACGAGACTGATCGTTCGCATTTTTAAATAATGTGCTCTACAACCCCGCATTGGACGGGGTCGATAGCACGGGATTCGCGTTCAAACGTCTCATTATATTTTTCGTTTTTAATCGGCGGCGGCGCGCAGTTGCCGCCAAGGTCGAGCCCGTCTAGCACTACCGAGTCGCTGAGCGCGCGAAGCGCGCTCAGCTGGTTCATCTGGCCATATACGAACAGGTCATGTCGAGCGAGTGGCCGAAACGCATGGAACGCTGGATCTTCTCCCTTATCCGAACGTCCGTTTCAAGGTCGCTACCGAAACATGCGGCCATGCGAATTGTGGCTCTCCGGGAATATTGCGGGCGGGGAAGTTGAGCATGACCATCTGCGCGTACTGGAGTTGGATGATCGTGGGAAGCGTCGGGTGTGTGAGTCTTTCAATCCAGAACGTCGCGTAGACTAGGGTCGTCGTCGCATTTTGTTGCAGGAACGACAGATTCTCGGCCCCGCCGCCTGCTTGCACGAGACTGACGACAGAAGTGCTGGGAAGCGGAGAACCGAAGATTACAGGCGCGTCAAAGAACGAAATTTCCGGCGCAGTAGAAATATTCAGGGCCACGCCGCTGAACGAGTATCCTTGCTCAAGTTGCTTGGCGACTTTGTGCTGCAAGAAAATCACCGGATCATTCACCATATGTTGGTGAACATTCGGGATATCTGCTGACGGAGTTCTCGTATTCGTCGGGCTCACTGGGTTTGTGAGCGTATATTCGGGGAATCCCCCTCCAGGCTTCGACTGCGCCTCTGACGTGCCCGCCGAAAAGACAGGGGCTCCCAGAGGAACACCTGCCGCTAACGCAGGTGCTAGATCCATGGCAGTAGTGTTAAAGGAGGGGAAAAGCGAGAACGCCGGATTGCCTCCGGACTTCGATTCAGTTCCCGGAGAAAGAGTTGGCGGTCCATTAAAACGGGTCGCAACTCCTTGAGCCAGCAACGAATTACCGTGCGGAATATTTGCCATCCTGCTGACAAGCAGACCATTTGCCGGTGGGATCAAAGGCGGATCTGACGTCTGAGGTTGATTAATCCAGATCCCGGGTTCGATATGTAAGGCGCCGCCTGTCTCGGCGTCCTGTATCTTCTGCAAATAGGTCAGACCGAAAAGATTGATGTCAACTTGTCCGAAACCGCGATTCGGCACTGGCGATGAGATCGGTTCGAACTTCGTTGTTTCACTGGTGAGATTGAGTTCGAGAAATACGTTTGAGGTATCTTCGAAGTCCGGTCGGGCGACCAGATTGAACCCCTCTCCCTGCCAATTTCCAGCAAGGTCCGCCAACAGCCCGAGGTTTTCTAAAACCTCCTCGTTGCTGGGGCTGAAGCGTTCCGATGGGATTCGCTTCATTCCTTCACGTTTGTCATCCATGACTTACTCCTATGAGGCGCGTCTGCGCCCCCTCGAATTTAGGCGAAATCTAGGGGCATACCGCGACCGTTGACGTTACGTTGTTTCATTCGAATAACACTACACAATGTTTACAGGTGCGTTTGCGAAGCAAGCGATGAGAAAACGAGAGGCCGCCAGTACGGCCGGCTGTTCCGGTGTGTGAGGCGAGAAAGCCCACGCGTGGGCCAAAGTAATGAATGGAATTGCGATACGCTTCACCAAGCAGTCAATTTTCGCCTGGTGTCGGCAGGCACGTGCAGAAGGGATGCACGGAAGTCCGCACAATTGTGACTTCGTGAGTCAGCCATGCATTAAAGTCGCATAGCAAACAGTAGCGTAAACCACAATATTCGCAGATGCCAGATGAATATCGGACAAAAGGCAGGCGCACTCTGCACTCAAAGTCGCGCTCTGCGAATAATGCAGTATCGCTGGGGGAGAACAACTGCGAAGGCTTCGCAAATCGGCCAGCGCGTAGATGCGAATGACCGACGCACCCAGGAAAGCTGCCGTTGGCGTGGCCTCCCGGTCATTGTCCGAAACGGGTCGTGTGCTGACCCATAGCTGCGATGCAGGTCCAGGCGCGTATGCTCCTTGCATGAGGCAGTGACCGGCCAGCAGCGGCACTTCGCGATTCGCCCATGGATGTCTGTTTTGTGCAATGCACGTAAGCCGCCTCTCGACAGCCGCGTCTCATAATGGACGACGTTGCCCGAGAGGGCGAGTGGCTTTGCCTATTTGCTCGATATCCTTGTAGCCCGTTTCAACCTCACGATTTATGTGGTGGACATATCGCGCTTTAGAAGCCTGTGGGTAGAAGTCAAGATGGAACTGCGCTAAACGACGACGCCGCCCGACGACTTTGTTCACCGGCGCCCTCGCCGTTCTGTCCGGACGCGCCTAGATCCGCCAGCGCCGCTGTCCGCTTACCAAATCAATTTGATCTGACATAATCGCGAACAAAAATAAGCAGTCGCTTCCAACCAAACAAGAACTATTCATAAAGAGAGCAGACACTATTATGACGGATTCGTTACGCCGCAACTACAATGCGAAAACAACGGGGGTTTCACCTGTATCACTAACGAAACGCTTCGCCTGCATCGCGGCTGGCGCTTTGCTGCTGACACTGGCTGCCTGCGGCGGCGACGTTACGCCGAGTAGTCAATCGGCCACATCTCCAACGACGCCCCAGACATCACCAACGTCACCACTGGCGGCACCCAGCAACCCAGCGGCGCCGTCCACCCCTTCAGCGTCAACCTTCACAGTCGGCGGCACAGTGGCAGGCATGCCGAGCGGCGTAACGCTCCAACTTAGTAATGGCAGCAGCGATGCCGTAACGATTTCCGCCAATGGGTCATTTGCGTTTCCAACAGCACTGTCCAGCGGTGCCACGTATTCGGTAACGGTCGCAGTTCAGCCCGTTGGCGAGACGTGCGTCGTGACGAGCGGTGGGGGCGTGGTCGCGGCATCCAACGTCACAACGATTGCGGTCAACTGCGAGCAGACGGAATTTGCACTTGTGCCGAACCGCGCGGACGGGACGACGTCGGTCTATCGAATCGACCCCACGACCGGTGCGCTCAATCCGGTGCCGGATAGCCCGTTTCCCACCGGATCGGAGCCCAACGACATCACGGTCTCCGGGAACATTGCATATATCGCGCAACTTGGGTCAAACACGGTACAAGGTTTCGCCATTAATCCGTCTACCGGCTCGCTCACTGCTCTTGCCGGCGCCGTCGCAGTGGGGCTAGCTCCGGCATCGATCGTCAGTGATCTATCTGGTAGGTTCGTCTACGTGGCGGACACGGGAAGTGACACAGTGACCACGTTGAGCATCGATCCAACAACTCATGCGCTCACAACAATCGGTACCACCACAATCGGAGACGTACCGACAGCCCTGGCCATCTCTCCTACCGGGCAGTCACTGTATGTTGCAGACTGGAACAGCAACTTCGTTTCGAGTTTCACGATCAATACGGCGACCGGTGCACTGACGGCGACGTCCGGCAGCAGCTTTAGCTTTGTAGGTTTTCAGCCATTCGCAATCACCGTCGCACCATCAGGGGAGCAGATCTATACACTCTGTAACGGCGGCAATGACATTTTTTTCCAGAGTGTGGACCCGTCGACGGGTCAATTGGGCGTGGGCGCCTCCTATGTAAGCCCCGGCTCACACTCCATAGCCATTGCACCGTCTGGAAAGGTAGCTTATGTGGGCAACACAAGCAGCAGCACGATTCAGACCTATGACATCATCGCAACGAGCGGTTTTGACAACATCTTTCCACGCGGCACAGGCGGGCAGATATCGTCAGGCTCCGCAGCAGCGCACGTCACCATCGATCCGACCGGACGATGGCTGTACGCGCCAACAGTTTCAGGGACGATTGCCGCATTTACGATTGACGCAAACACGGGAGCATTGACGGCGGTCCCGGGCAGCCAGGTTCCAACCGGCAACGGGCCGACAACGCTTGTAATCGCGCGACCGGGGCCTTGAAAGCCTTGAACCTACTGGCGGCGATCGACGCCGCCAGCGGTCCCACATCAGTGCCTTCTGGCTTTCGGAGTAATAGATCCTCGGTCGCTGTTTCATTTGCAACACCTCCGCTGCTCACGCAGGTTCTAGTGTGTTGCATCGACCGGTTGAATCCACAGTCGGCTGCCGCCCTGCCTCGAACATGGCCGCTGGCGGCCGGATCGGACTGTGACTGTCAGGTCGCGTCTGGAGTTATGCATATAACGCCCATTCCATCCACGTGCTGCCCGAGCACGCCAGTATTGCTCCCGATATGCGAGTGTCGGTTTGTTCGGTCGCGTCCGAGGTAAGAGAACGTGATGCAATCAGCCATAGACGCCATGCTCAGCGCATGCGGCGGCGCGCCGAGCATCATTCCCGAGGTCATCGACGCGTGGAGGCATCGAAGCGATCCGGCCAACACGCTGGAACCTGCGAGACTCGACCTCGAGAAGACAAGGATCGAACTGGAAGGCCGGGTGGATTTCGACGCACCACGCGCCGACTATTTAGACGCACCAGCGAAACCCCTTGCGAACATCGGTCCAGCTGGTATCGCGCCGCTCGATGGCGTGAACCTTATGGTGCCCGTTATGACGCTCCGGTTACTCGCGCTATATTCGCTCGACAAGGCGCTCACGGTCTATATCGCACTCTCGCAGCACGCATCGCTTGCGGATGCGACGAATCTCATCTGGACGTCAAGTGACATGGAAATTTTTAGCGGGACGGTGACCTTCTGGTTCATCGACCGGGCATTCGCGGCGACGGTGCCGCGCGCGAACGTACTGGTATGCGAGGACCCGATAACAGCTCATTCGCCCGCCCCGCTCAATGCGATTCGATCGAGCCGTCGCTGTGCGGATACGTGACGATGCCCCACGCGAGCGGCAGCTCGCCGATCTGCTTGAGCGGCTGATAGCTCTTCGCATCGAGCACGTAGACCGCGTCGGAGCGACCACAAGCGACCATCAGCTTCGAGCCGTCCGGCGTGAAGCTGAAATGCCAGCAGCGCTGGCCGACCGGCACATCGGCGACATGTTCGTACGTGTGGCCGTCGAACACCTGCACCACCCTGTCGCGCGCGGCGGCCACGAAGAGCCGCTGACCGTTGGGACCGAACGCGACGCCATAGGGCCCGAGTTTGGTGTCGACGGTCTTGACTACCTCGAACGTGTGCGCGTCGATCACGACGAACTTGCTGAGCGACTCCAGCGTGACAACATAATGCTTGCCGTCAGGCGACAGCCGGATGCCGCGCGGCCGGCCGCCCGCCGCGAGCTTCACGGTTCGGATCGGCGCGCCGGTTCGAGCGTGATAGATCGACACCGTATCGTCGCCTTCGTTGGTGACCAGCATCATCTGGCCGTCGCGCGAGAATTCGATGCCTTCGGTTTCGTGGCCGCTCGTGACCGAACGGATCACGTGCCAGTTTTTCATATCGATGATCGCGATTTCGGCGGGCGGCTTGTTCGCGTCGTCGTCGTCGGCGCCGGGCTTGTTGCCCGCGTTCGCTTCGGGCTTATTGTCCCCCTTCGCGTCGGGTTTGGCTCCCGGCGGCCCGCCGTCCTCGCCGGGCTCGTAGGTCACGTACGCGTAGCCGTTGCGCACCCGCACATATTCAGGGTTTTTGCCGATCTTCACGCGCTGGACGACCTTGCCCGTGGCGGTGTCGATCACCGCGAGATCGTTCGTGTTCTTGTTGGCGACCAGCAGACGCGTGCCGTCGGCGTTCAGGCTCAGGCCGCGCGGGCCACCGGCGCCGACCGGAAAGGTCTGCGTGAGCGTCATCTGGTCGAGATCTATCACGCCGACGCCGGCCTTCTCGCTCGTCACGTAGGCGAGCGGCGCGGCCGCGGCATGCGCGGCGCTCGCGGCCAGCAGGAGCGCGCAGGCCAGCGCGAGGGAACGGCGTGGTGGTCGGGGGAAAATCCGTGTCTCCAGCATCGTTGTACTCCGGGTTGATATCGCGGCGCCGCGATGGTTCGCGTCATCGTTTCAAGGTAGCCCACCGGGCGATTGTTTGACAACGCGGATCGGCGGGAGATTTTCCCGAATTGTTTCGCACCGGCCGTCGCGGGTTTGAAAAGCGGGGTCGGCGGGGGACAATGAGCGCGGAGGTGGCGATGATGCTGCAAGTTGCCATGGTGAACCCGGGAAGTCCTACGAATGCCGCGGCCGGTTACCGTCGCGCGGCCATCGTGCTGGGCGCCGTGATCGTCGCGCATCTGATGCTGCTCGCCATCGCGTTGAGCGCGCGTAACCGGATCGTCGAGCGTCCGGTCGAGCCGCGCACGATCACCGCGTCGCTGCTGAGCCCCGAGCCTCCCGCTCCGGTGGTTTCACCTCCCGCGCCGCCCCCACCCGCCGCTGTCGTTCCGACGGCGCCAACGCCGCCGGTCACACACCCCGCCGGGCGCGTCAAACCGGCGCCGCAGTCTCGCGTGCAGGTGCCGCGCAGGGTGGAAAAACCTCTGCCGACACCGTCTCCGACACGCGAAAGCACCGCGCAGCCCGTCACGCAAGCCGCCGCGCCATCGGCGGCACCGCAGGCCGCCGTGCCAACAGCCGCCGCGCCGTCGGCGGCATCGGCTTCCGCCGTCCGTCCGGCGGTGCCCGCGTCGACCGAGCCGCGCAACGTGTCGCACGTCGACTGCTCGATTCCGAAGCCCGACTATCCCGACATCGCGAAGCGGCGCGGCGAGCATGGCACGGCGATCGTGCGTTTCGTCGTCGGGCTGAGCGGGCATATCGAAACGGCGCAGCTGCAAACCAGCAGCGGCTCCGCGCGGCTCGACGACGCGGCGCTCGCCGCCGTCCATGCGGGCGCCTGCCAGCCGTACACCGAAAACGGCACGCCGGTGCGCGCTGCGTACTCGCAGTCGTTCGTGTTCGGACTGACCGAGTGACGCGACAGGTTGAGCGCACCGCCAAACAGACCAGGGACACCAAACGAAGGAACTCGCCATGCAACACTACGGACTCGCAAACGTCTGGGATTCAGGTGATATCGTCACGCGCGGCATTCTGAGCGTGCTCGTGATCATGTCGGTGCTGTCGTGGACGGTGATCATCGTGAAGCTGTGGCAACTGATCCGCCTCAGGCGCGCAACCCGGAGCGACGCGCGCTTCTGGAGCGCGGACCGCTTCGACGACGGGCTGCGCAGCCTCGGTCATCCGGAATCGGGCGCGCACGACAACCCGCTGCTCGCGCTCGCGCTGGCGGGCCATGAAGCCGCGACGCACCATCGGCAGACGCAGCAGCATCTGCACGACCGCATCGACGTGTCCGACTGGATCACCCGGCGTCTGCAGGACACGATGGACGAGACGATCGCGCGCCTGCAAAGCGGCCTCGCGATTCTCGCGTCGATCGGCAGCACCGCGCCTTTCGTCGGGCTGTTCGGCACCGTGTGGGGCATCTACCATGCGCTGATCGTGATCGGCGAGACCGGTCAGACCTCGATCGACCATGTCGCCGGCCCGGTCGGCGAGTCGCTGATCATGACGGCGTTCGGGCTCTTCGTCGCGATTCCCGCCGTGCTCGGCTACAACGGCCTGACGCGCGCGAACCGCTCGATCGTCGCGCGCCTGAAGCGCTTCGCGCACGGCTTGCACGCGTACTTCGTGACCGGCTCGCAGTTGCCGTCGAGCGCCGGGCCGCAGATGCGCGTGGTGCCGCGCGGCACCAACGCGACGAACGCAAACCGCGACGGAGACCTCGAATGGCAATGAGCCCTTTCTCCGACGACGACGATCAAGGTTTGATGAACGAGATCAACATGACGCCGCTCGTCGACGTGATGCTGGTACTGCTGATCATTTTTCTCGTCACCATTCCGGCGCTGCAACACGCGGTCAGGATCGATCTGCCGCACGCGAGCAGTCAGCCGGAAGCGCTCAAGCCCGCGCACGTGGACGTCGCGGTGCAGGCGGACGGTACGGTGCTGTGGGACGGTCAGCCCGTGACCGACGACGCCTTGCGCGCGCGCATCGCGCAAGCCGCCCTCGCGACGCCGCAGCCGGAGCTGCATTTGCGCGCCGATCGCAAGGTGCCGTACGAGCGGGTGGCGATCGTGATGTCGGCGGCGCAGCGTGGCGGGCTGACGAAGCTGGGCTTCGTGACCGATCCGCAGTTGGGCAAATGACACGGCGCGGCGTGCGTGTTCGGTGCGTGCCGGCACACAAAGTCCCGCTTATCGGCGGCGAAAGAATCTCTGAATTTGAATCGGCGGACGGCTCGGCTATCGTGGTGCGTGTCTGAACGGCACCCCACCCTTGCGAGGACCGCCCGATGCAAGCCCTCATCTTCGACGTCGACGGCACGCTCGCCGACACCGAGACTGCTCATCTGCACGCATTCAACGCCGCGTTCGCGGAAGCAGGCCTCGACTGGTTCTGGGACGAAGCGCTCTATTCCAGCTTGCTGAAAGTGGCGGGCGGCAAGGAGCGTCTGCTGCATTACTGGCGCACGCTCGAGTGCGAGGAAGCCGGGGGCCCGCGAGCGCGAGAGGCCGTCGACGCGCTGCACGCGCTGAAAACGCGCCACTACACCGAGCGCATGCGCGAGCGCGGCGTGCCGCTACGACCCGGCATCGCGCGTCTGATCGACGAGGCGAACGAGGCCGGTCTACGCGTGGCGATCGCGACGACCACGACTCCCGCCAACCTTGACGCGCTGCTGCAAGCGCATTTCGGCGCCAGTTGGCGCCATCGCTTCGCGGCAATCGGCGACGCCGGCACCACGCCGGCGAAAAAGCCCGCCCCCGACGTCTATCGCCACGTGCTCGAACAGCTCGGCTTGCAGCCCGCGGCCTGTCTCGCCTTCGAGGACTCGCGCAACGGCCTGCTGGCAGCGCGCGCCGCGCGCGTGCCCGTCATCGTCACGCCGAGCGCTTTTACCGCGCGCGAGGACTTCGATGGCGCGCTGGCCGTGCTGCCTCATCTCGGCGATCCGCACGCGCCGATCGTTCCGATGGTGCGCGGCGAATGGCATCGCTGGGTGGATCTGGCGACACTGCGCCGCTGGCATCAAGACGCCACGCGTCGTCCCGATTCGGCCGCGCACGGCGCACTGAACGCGGACCAGGCGAAACCGAGCGCGTCATGGCAATGAACCGCGACTACCACGCTGTCCTGATCGATCTCGACGGTACGATGGTCGATACCGCGCCGGACATCGTCGCGGCTGCCGGCCTGATGCTGACGGACTTCGGCGCCACGCCGCTGCCGTACGACAGGGTGACCGGCTTCATCGGCAACGGCCTGCGCAAGCTCGTGCAACGCTCGCTGGATGCGGCGGGCCTCGGCGAGCACGTCGAACTGGAGCACGCGCAGGCCGTGTTCGAGCGGCACTACACGGCGACCAACGCGGCGCTGGGTCGGATTTTTCCTGGCGTGATGGCCGGGCTGCGCGCGTTGCAGCAGCACGGGTACCGCTGCGCGTGCGTGACCAACAAGCCGCAGGCGCTGGCGGCGGCGCTGCTCGACAAAACTGGGCTTGCCGCTTTTCTTGACGTGCTGGTCGGGGGCGACACCGTGGCGAGCATGAAGCCGTCGCCCGAGCCGCTTTGGCACGCGTGCCGGCTGCTCGACGTCGAGCCCGAACGTTGCGTGCTGGTCGGCGATTCATCGGTCGATGTCGCGGCGGCGCGCGCGGCCGGTCTGCCGGTCTTCATCGTCAGCTACGGCTATGGCAGCGCGAGCGGCGCCGACCTGCCGCCCTGCGACGCGCTGATCGATTCGTTCGAGGCATTGCCGGCGATTCTGGCGCAAGCGCGGCCGGCATTGCGTGCGTGATTCGAGCCGCTAACCCGCCGACAACAACCCCGCGACGCGCTCCGACTTCGTCTGCACCGCGATATCTTTCGCCGTCATCCCGCGATTGTCCTTCAACGACCGGTTCGCGCCGCGCGCGAGCAACAGCTGGGCGGTCTCCGCGCGATCGTATCCCGCCGCCCACATCAGCGCGGTCAGATCGTTCTTGTAGGTCCGGTTCACGTCGACGCCCGCATCGAGCAACTGACCGACGACCTTCGTTTGTCCCTGGCCCGCTGCGTATTCCATCGCGGTCTTGCCCACGCGATCGGTCGCGAGCGGCTCGGCGCCATGCGCGAGCAGCAGCGCGACGATCTCGTCGAAGCCGCCGTAGGCAGCGGCCATCAGCGGTGTATCGCCCGGCGCGTTCGCATGCTGCACGTTCGCGCCGCGCTCGATCAGCGTGCGCGCCATCGCCGTATCGCCCTTCTTGCACGCGGTGACGAGCGCGGTGTCGCCGATCCGGTTCATCGCATCGACCGACGCGCCGTGCTGCAGCGCCGCGACGACCGACTGCTGATCGTCGTCCTTCGCGGCCGCGAGCAGTTGGCGGTTGATTTCTCCCTGGTCCTGGGCGAGCGCCGGCACCCATGCGCCGAATGCGCTGGCGAGCAGAACGGCGGCGGCAAGCGGCCGAGCGAGCATGTCTGTCATGGTGTCTTCCCCGTGCTACTGCAGATTGTTGATATAAGCGGCCAGATGATGGATGTCGTCGTCGGTCAGATTACGCGTCACGCTGGTCATGTTGCCCGCATCGTTGGTGCGCGTGTGCGAGCGAAAGTCCTGCAACTGCTTGACGATGTACTGATAGTGCTGGCCCGCGACGCGCGGAATCTCGTTCTGCCCGGAAAAGCCACCCAGGTGGCACATCGTGCACAGCACCTCGGCGGCCTTCTTGCTGCCCGCCTGGATGCTCGCGCCATCCGCGTTGAACGGCACCGATACGGGCTTCTGCGCGGCGAAGTAGTCGGCGAGGTCCTGCATGTCCTCGCTCGACAGGTTCGCCGCCATCGGCGACATGCGCGGATCGCTGCGCCGTCCCTGCTTGAAGTCCTTCAGCTCCAGATACAGGTAGCGCGCGGTTTGCCCGGCCAGAATCGGATAGTCCGGACTGGTCGAATTGCCCATCGGCCCGTGACAGGCCACGCACACCTGCGCTTTCGCCTTGCCCGCCTCGGCGTCGGCGCGCGCGCCCGACGGCAGCCATGCGGCGATCAATCCGCCGCACAGCAGCGCCACCCATCCAGCGCGCGCCCCACCCGGCGCTCCCCGCAGCGCCGGCCGCCTCATGGCACCGCGAACACGACGACGCTATTGCCGCGCTTGAAGTCGATCTGGGTATTGCCGCCCGCCGCGACCGCGATGTACTGCTTGCCGTTGACCGTGTACGACACGGCCGGCGCGTTGACGCCCGCGCCGCACTGGAACTCCCACAGCTTCTTGCCGCTGGCGGCATCGAACGCGCGGAACAGGCCGTTGCCCTCGCCGTTGAACACGAGACCGCCCGCCGTTGCAAGTACGCCGCCGATCAGCGGCTGGTCGGTCTTGTAGTCCCACGCGATCTTGCCGGTGTCGACGTTGACGGCCGACAGCTTGCCCCATTGCGCCTCGGACGGAATCACCTTGAAGGCGCCGCCGAGCCACAGCTTGCTGCCGCCCGGATAGGCGGCGTCCTCGACCTGGTACGTCATCGGCTGATGCAGGTTGGCCGCGTAGACGAGGCGCGTTTGCGGATCGAACGCGATCGGCGACCACTCGACGCCGCCGTTCGCGCCCGGCAGCATGCGCGCGCCGGCTGCTGTCGGCAGGGTCCACATGTTTTCCTGCGGAATCATCGCCTGCGAGAAGCGGATCAGACGGCCGGTCGCACGATCATGCACGTACACGTGACCGGTCTTGCCCGCATGCACGATGCCGGGGATCATCTTGCCGTCGTTGTCGCGCACGTCGATCAGGATCGGCGGGCTCACCGCGTCGAGGTCCCAGACGTCGTGCGGCACGTACTGGTAGTGCCATTTGTACTTGCCGGTGTCGAGATCGATCGCGACGAGCGAATCCGTATAGAGGTTGTCTCCCGGCCGGATCGCGCCATACAGGTCCGGCGACGGGTTGCCGACCACGAAGTACACCGTGTGCGTTTTCCGGTCGACCGCCGGCGTCATCCACACACCGCCGCCGAGCGTCTTGTAGAAGTCGCCGCCCTTGTCGGCCAACTGCTTCTTCTCCGCGTCGATGTCGCGCTTCTCGTCGCGGCCGGTCGCGTCTTTGGTGGCCCACACGCCTTCCTGGCCGGTTTCCGGAATCGTGTAGAAGGTCCACAGCAACTGGCCGGAATTCGCGTCGTACGCCTTCACGAAACCGCGAATGCCGTACTCGCCGCCGTTCGTGCCGATCAGCACCTTGCCGTCGACGACCGTCGGCGCCATCGTTTCCGAGTAGCCCTCGTCGGGATTGGCAATCTGGCTTTGCCACAGCACGTTGCCGGTTTTGGCGTCGAGCGCGACGAGCTTGGAGTCGAGCGTGCCCATATAGAGCCGGTCACCCGAAATCGCGACGCCACGATTGTTCGGCCCGCAACAGAACGTCGTGACCGGACCCATCTTGTGCTTGTAATGCCAGAACTCTTTGCCCGTCGTCGCGTCGATCGCGTATACGTGATCGAACGACGTGGTCAGGAACATCACGCCGTCCTTCACGATCGGCGCCGTTTCCATCGACTCGTTGACGGCCGTCTGGAAGATGAACGCCGGCCTGAGCTTCGCGACGTTCGTCCGGTTGATCTGCGCGCCGGGGTAATAGCGCGTCTGCGCGTACGAGCCGTTCGGATGGAGCCAGACCGCCGTCATGCTGCCGGCGCGATCGAGCTGATCCTGGGTCACGGGCTGAAGCCTCGATGGCACCGGCGCGGCGGTGGTGGTCGAGCTGTTCTGTACTTCGTCGGCGGCATGAGCCGCGGGCAAGCCGAAGGCAATGGCGAGCAGTGGCAGGCCGACAATTCCCTGAATACGGTTGAATGGCATGAGCGTCTCCTAGCTTTTTATTGTTCCTATGAATTGCAGCGCAGGAGTGCGACATGGATCCACGCGGACGACAGCGTGAAAGAGCACGATGGCGCAACCCTCGCAGACAACAAAAGCGTACGACTTCGAATCGTTGTTAGCTTTGTCAGGACGGGTCGGCTTCGCAGAGAGGGGAGAAGTGATGCACGGGTCCGCGGAAAACCGGCTCGTTTAAGGGTAGGCGATGTGTTGTGGATTTTCTAGATTAAATCGTTAAGGAGTGGCGAGCGATCAGCGTGCACCGTTGTGGTCGCTGACCGCCGCCCTGGTCGTGGCGTTTTCACCTGGGTCGCTTCGCGTTGCCGCCGCTCGTTGAGCCGATCAGAA
This sequence comes from Paraburkholderia sp. UCT2, assembly GCF_014397665.1. Classification (NCBI taxonomy): domain Bacteria; kingdom Pseudomonadati; phylum Pseudomonadota; class Betaproteobacteria; order Burkholderiales; family Burkholderiaceae; genus Paraburkholderia; species Paraburkholderia sp. UCT2. Next base: position 138,045 of record NZ_VZQO01000016.1, on the reverse strand, counting down.
CCGGCCGCCGCGCGAATCGGCCCCCTGCTGATAGTTCCGGTTGGTCTGTTCCGGATTCCGGTTCACCAGCGGGCGCGCGTAAAGTGGGTGATGCAGGCTCCGTACTTCGTGTTCGAGCCGGAAGCAACGCTCTCCGGATGACAGATCGAGCAGGTCGGCAAACCGGTATTGATGCGGCTCTTCTCCATATACCAGACCTTTTTCGGCGAGCCGTGTGAACGGCCCCGAAAAAGCAGCGGTGTAAATGGCGATGTGGTGTCCGTCGTATTCAGGAATGGGCTCGGTCGTTTCCGCGTACAGCAGTTGCTGATGCGTGCCGATATCGATCACCGCGCGGTGCAATCCATGCTTCTCTTCGATGTCGACGGTCGCATCGAACATATCGCGGTAGAAGCGCGCGATAGGCAACGCGCTGCCGACCGGCACGTCCATCTTCACGAACGCGAGGCCCAGATCGATTTCCGACCACGGAGCCGACGCGGATCGATTGAGAGGATCGAGGCACTCGTAGCGGTTGCCCCACGGACAGGTCACTTCGACACTGCCTGCGCGCTCCGTCCAGCCGAACGCGGTGCCGGCGAGCAGCGGTTCGACCGAGCGCAGCCGCCTCACCAGCGCTTCGAGCTCGCCGACCACGAGACCGACACTGCCGCGCAGACGTTGCGCCGCCCCGTGCGGCAAGTGAATCTGCGACCGGCCGACGTTGATCCACATATTCTCGACCCCGGTCATCACGAACGGATCGCGCGTGAGCCCAAGGCCGGTGACGTAGAAGGCGGTCGCGAGAATCTGGTTGGGGATTTTCAGGTTGACGTGTTCGAGCAGGACCAGATTGCCGGTATCGTCGTTAGCGTAAGAGTGTTCCATGTGTTTGCCTTGTGCATGAGCCGCGAAACGCTGGACAAATTATGCATCAACAGGGCAAATGGTTCGTGCTCGTGCAACTCGGGCGGCGTGGCGGCGCCGCCATGTTCAGAGGCGTATGAAGCGGCACGCATGTGCTTATTGCCGCAGAATCTTCCACGGCCCATTGCCGGTTTTGCAGACGATCGGCGTCCACGTTTGGGTCTGTCCTTTCGCGACCGCGGTCAGCGTCGCGGTCCGGCAGGTTCGATCGCCGTCCTTCGTCGTGTCCTGCGGCGTCACCGTGCCCTTGATCGACACGGAATTGCCGGTGCCCGCATTGCTCCACTCGTACGATTCGCCATCCTTTTTTGTATCGAGCGCCTTTTGCGCCGCGTCGTTGAGCGCTTTACGGTCGGCCTCGCGCATGTAAGTAACGGGCGTGTCTTTCAGAAAGTTCAGGTTCGCTGCGTAACACAACATTGGGCTGGCGAGCAGCGCCGCTGCCGCAAGCCACTGCCGGATCGTGTGGGCGTACGCGGCGTCGAGTGCGGGCGCGCCTGCGCCAGGACGAAATTGACGTGACATGGGTTTCTCCTCGAGTTCATCCGCGATTCGCGTCGTCCGCGAAATCGCCGTTTTGCTGGAATGCGTCGACGACGTCGGCCACCGAGCCGCGTCGGCCGATGTGGCCGACACGAACTTCGAGCCCCTCGGCGCGCAGCATGTCGCGCACGTCCGCGTGCGCGCCGACGACCTTCATCGCGGCGCCCGCGGCCTCCAGCGCGCCGTGCATCGCTTCGAGCATGCGCGCGCCCGCCAGATCGACGACCGCCGATGCGGACAGGTCGCAAATCACGAGCCGGACCGGTTCGGGTGCGGTGTGGATCATGCGCCAGATCGTCTCGCGCACGTGCTCGACGTTGAAGTACAGCAACGACGCCTCGACACGCACCGCCAGCACATGCGCAATCGTCTCGTTCTCGGCATGACGTTCGAGATCCGAGAAATAGCGCGTGCCGGGAATACGCCCGAGCATCGCGACATGCGGATGCGCGGCGCGGTGGATGATCAGCAGCATCGACACGAGCACCGCGACGATGACGCCCTTCAGGATGCCCAACAACAGCACCGCCGCGAACGCCACCATCGAAATCGCGAATTCGAAGCGGCTCACGCGCCACACATGACGCAGTTCGCCGACGTCGACGAGGCCCTTCACGGCCACGAGCACGATCGCCGCCAGCACGACGTTGGGCAGATTCGCGAGCAGTCCGGTGAGGAACATCAGACAGAAGCCGATCGCGAGCGACGCGAATACCAGCGCAAGCGCGCTTTTCGCGCCGGCCTTGTCGTTCACCGACGATTGCGAAAGCCCTCCCGCAACCGGGAAGGCCTGGAACAATCCCGCGGCCAGATTGGCTGCGCCAAGACCCAGCAATTCCTGGCGGGCGTCGATCTCGTCACCATGTGCCCGCGCGAGCGCGCGCGCGGCCGAAACGCTCTCGACGTATGCCAGCAACAGGCACGCGAACGCCAGCGGAACGATGCCGTCGACATCGCGCAGCCGCAGCCCTGGCAGACGGAATTCAGGCAAGCCTTGAGGCAGCGCGCCCACGAGCGTGAAGCCGCGGCTGGCCAGCGGCGTGACGGACAACACGACGATCGAGGCCGCGACGACGGCGAGCGCCACCGGACGCCCCGGCAAAAACTTTTCGCCGAGCAGCAGCAACGCGATGCAAACCAGGCCGAAACCGAGCACGCCGAGGTTGGTCAGCGGAAGCTGCCCCCACAGCACGGCGATCCGTTCGAAGAAGAATTCGCCCCCGCCTTTCACCCCGAACAGCTTCGGTAGCTGGGTCATCGCGATCGTCAGCGCGGCGCCCGCCTTGAAGCCGAGCAGGATCGTCTCGCTGATGAAGCTGACGAGCGAACTCAGACGCAGCAGCCAGCCGATCACGCACATGCACGCGATCAGCACGGACGTGAGCGCCGCGATCGAAGCCCAGCGCGACGGGTCGCCCCCGGCCATCGGCACGAGCGTCACGCCGACGAGCATCGAGATCGCCGAGGTCGGGCCGATCGCGAGCTGGCGCGACGAGCCGAACAGCGCATAACAGAGGCCGCCGACCAGATAGCCGTAGATGCCGTATTGCGGCGGCAAGCCGGCCAGCGACGCATAGGCGAGCGATACCGGAATGCCATAAGCCGCGAGCGTCACGCCGGCGACCGCGTCCTTCGCGAGCCATTGAGGCTGATAGTTTCGCAGCCACTGCGCGGGAGGAAACGCGGAGCGCCACCCGCGCGCGGGTGGCGTGGAAGACGCGCGGCCGGTGACGCTGGGTGGATGGTTCAACTTAGCGCCTCGAGTACGGAAGCGGACCTGACGGAAGCACGGGCGCGCTGTACGGCCATCGCCTCAGCCAACCCGGAGCGGCTCAGAGCGAATCCTTGACCCGCTGCCACGTGTGATCCGGATTGAACTCGGTCACAGGCGGCGCGTGCGCGCCACGGTCCTTCTGGTAGATGACGCCGTTGTTGCTGACCACGAAGGTCATCACGCCGCTCGTGCCGTACTGCGCCGGATAAGCGACCATCGCGAAACCCGCGATCATGTGGCCGTTGATCACGTAGCTGAACGCGCCGCCCGGCGCGTTCTTGCCCTGCCGCGTCAGGATGTGGAAATGGTAGCCCCGGTAAGGATCGCCCGCCGCGTGGCCTTTCAGATATTCGGAACTCGCGGCGACGAGCGGGCCGAACGGACTCTCTTCTTCGTCGCTGTTTTCGTCGGAGCGCCAGTAGAGACCGTCCTGCTTGCCGGGTGTGCTGGCCAGCTTCTGCGCGTATTCGAGCAGGCCGTCGTGGTTGCGGTCGCGCGACGCGTATTGACGCTGCGCGTCGATATAAGCGTGCAGCACCTTGATCGCTTCGAGTTCGTTGGCGCCGATCCGTCGATTGATCAGTTCTTCTTCGCCCTGCTCGGTGGCGAAGCGCCAGGTGCCGTCCTCTTTGACGATCGGTATCGGCATCGGCCACGCCTCGTCGCCGACCAGCAGAATCCGCCGGTTCGGTCCCCTGTCGTCGAGCACGTGATAGGCCTCGAGCTCCTTGCTCGCCTTGGCCCAGTTCGCCTCGTTCTCCGCCTGATCCGGCGATACCACGAGGCTCTTGTGCGCTTCGCCGAAGATCGCGACGAGCGACGCTTCGTCGTCGGTCTTCAGTGCGCTGGACAGCGCGGCGACCGCGTCCTCCGGGGTGGCGAAAGTGCGCTGCCCCGCGGCGAGCGCGGCCAACGGAATCGACAGCGCGAGCACCATCGCGCACAGCCGGCGCGATGTGGCCACACGTCGCCGCGAATCGTCGCGTGCGCGCTTTCCGGTGATGCTTTGCCCGCTCATGGCTGCTCCTTATCGCCGTCCGCCGCCGCGGCCGCCACCGCCACCGCCGCCCCGCGGCGAGACTCCGCCGCCGCCACCGCCACGGCCGCCACCGCCGGAGTATCCGCCGCCACGCGTCGATTGACGGCTCGCCGCGCCGCGCGCGCTGTTGGCTTGCGCGTCGCGCGCCGAGCCGTAGCCGCTGAACGCATCGCCGCCGCCCCCAGGCGCCGCGCGCTGATTCGCCTCGCGTGTGCCCGCCGACGCCGTCGGACGCTGGGACGGCTGCGGCCGCCCTTGCGCGCCAGTACCGCCGCCTGCGAAGTTTGCGCCGGCGCCCCCACCCGCGCCGCCACCTGCATAGTTTGCGCCGCCGCGGTTGCCGCCCGCCAACCCACCGCCCGCGCCCGCGCCTGCACCCGCGCCGCCGCCGCGCGACGGCGGATCGCCGACCCGTTGCGTGCGCGCCGAGCGATCCGAGATACCGCTGACCTGGCCCGGCTTCTTGTCCGAGGTCCACGCGGAGGTGCCCCCTCCCTGCCCGCGACCACCGCCGCGGTTGATGTCGCCCGTGTTGATATTGCCGCGCTCGACGTTCCTATCTCCGCGCTCGACGGTTCTATCGCCGCGTTCGACGTTTCTTTCGCGGTTGATGTTGATGTTGTTGTTGCCGCCGCCTCCGTAATGCGTTTCATAGTGCCCGCCGTTCCAGGCGGCGGTAATCGCCGCGCCCCAGATCAGCCCCGTCGCGAGCGCGGCGCCGGGCGCGTACGGATAGTAGTAGGCCGGATAGGGCGTGGGCGCGTAGGCGTAGGTCACGGGCGCACTGGCCACCACGATGGTCTGCGGGTTGTACTGCGGCACGTAGATCACCTGCGGATCGGCCGGCTGGATCTTGATCACTTCCTTCTCGACGACCACGACCTGCTTGTCGTCGGATTTCAGATGCCCCGCCGACTGCGTTTGCCGCCGAAAGCGCTGAATCGCTTCGAGCACCGAGCCCTGGTCGGCAACGACGGCCTCGCCGAGATTGATCGTCCAGTCGAGATCGGTGCTCATGTTCTTGACGATGCTGGGGTAATTCAGCAGCGCCTTCACCGGATCGTGCCACGCGTCGTTGAGCTTCAGCGACTTATCGTTTTTGTACTGGTCGAGAAAGCGATCAGCCTGCACGATTTCCACGGGATAGGTGGAGGCAGGAAGAATGATCGCGATCAGATCGTCCGGATATAGCGCGATCGGTCCGACGAGCTTGTCGAGCGTCGCCGCGGAAACGGGTGCGTTCGGGGCCGCGTTCGCCGGGGCGTTCGCGGCCGGCGCCTGCGCCAGCGACACCGCAGTGGAGAACGCGCCGCAGCACGCCAGAAGCGCGGCGCCCAGTACATGGCTGATGCGTCGCGCGCGCTTCGCCTCGTCGTCGAGCGCCGTTGCAAACGGGATGATGCGTGTACGAGCACGCGAATCGCGGTCCATCGATGCTTCCCCTTGCGCTTCGTCAGCGGCCCCGGGCTGCATGGCCAGGCGGCAGTCCACGGCCATGATCTTTGACAGACAGTTGTCCGAAGCAATGAAAACGACCTGCACCTGTTGCATGAATACAGTTTGGAAACCATGGACGAAATTGCAAATACGACCTTGGTCCGATTGCGCGCGACAGGCCCGCGACACCATGATGAAAGCGAACCTGCCATTGCTGCGCATCCACCGCGCGGCAACCGGTCCCACCGGAATTCCCATTCACGGGTGCCGGTGGCGCCCTCACGCCTGAGCAAACAGGCAGCCGGCGACTCGCACCCGCGTGTACCCACGCAAGGAGCTGTCGTGAACAAGTCTACGAAATATGCCGTGATCGCCGCGTTGAGCGCGTCGCTATCGCTGGAAGGCCTGGCGCAATCGAGGCCGATTGCCTATCCGGCCCGAGGGCAAAGCCCGCAGCAACAGCAGCAGGACGAAGGCGCCTGCTATTCGTGGGCGAAGAGCAATACCGGCATCGACCCGACCATGGTCGCCAATGCCCCGCCCCCGCCTTCCGGCCCCGCGGTGGGCGGTGGCGAGCGCGTGCAGGGCGCGGCGCGCGGCGCGGCCGGCGGCGCGATCATCGGCGCGATTGCGGGCGACGCCGGCAAGGGCGCGGCGATCGGCGCGGCGACCGGCACGATGGTCGGCGGGTCGCGCGCGCGGCAGAACCGGCGCGCCGCCGCGACACAATCGCAGGCGCAAACGCAGGGCTCGATGGACACGTTCAATCGCGCTTTCGCCGCCTGCATGTCGGGGCGGGGTTACACGGTCAATTGATCGCGCAAGGAGAGCAGCATGATTAACCGCAAACTGATCATCGCGGCGGCGCTCGTGTGTCTCGCGAATACGGGGTTCGCTCAGACGGAGGCACCCGTCACGGTCAAGAGCGAGCCCGGCAAAGTCACCGTGTCGGGCACGGTCAAAACGACCGCGACGGTCGTCGGCATCGAGCCGGCAACGCGCACCGTCTTGCTCAAGGACCCGAAGGGCAAGGTCGTGCAGGTCGTGGTCGGCGAGGAAGCGCGCAACTTCGATCAGATCAAGGTCGGCGACGTGGTCAAGGCCGAGTATTCGCAGGCTCTGACCATCATGCTGAAAAAAGGCAACGCGCCGCTGACCGCCAACGAAACGCAGACGCTCGCTCGCACACCGGCGGGCGCGAAACCCGGCGGCTCGGCCTCGCGCGAAGTCACGATCATGGCTAACGTCATCGCGGTCAATCACCAGAGCGGCGTGGTCACGCTGAAAGGCCCGCAAGGCAATACGGTGGATCTGGTCGTGCAGGATCCCGAACAGCTCAAGCGGATCAAAAAAGGCGACCAGATGCAAGCGGTCTATACCGAGGCCGTGGCCATCTCCGTGGAGCCGGTCGCCGGCAAATAGCGAGCATGGCTCGCGTCAGATCAGGCGGTGCGCTTGCGCGAGGCCGCTGAGGGGAGGCGTAAAGTCCGCGCGTCGAAAACGCACCGTCGAGAAAACCCGTATCGCATTGGGACTCGCCGGCAGACGCGCAAGGCGAAACTCGATTTCGTGCGCGGGCCGCGTATCTCCCTCTTCCAGGACGACGTTCATCCGGTCGAGCCGGTACATGCTTTTGCGCACGTAGAAATGCGCATCCGGCGCCCCCAGTACACCGCACATCACGTCGAGATGCCGCTCCAGCGCCTCTGTCTTCAGGCCCAACTGCGCCAGAGCCTGATCGTTCTCTTCGATCTGCGCCTGCAGCTTCGCCACTTCCGCGTAATTCGACGTCGCGTCGCTACCAAGCAGCGAGCGCACGCCCGCCCCTTGCCGTTCGAGAATCGTCAGGCGCGTTTTCAGCAGCGCCCTTTCGCGTTGCAATTCGTCCTGCCGCGAGGTGTCGGCCTCGATCTTGCCGAGGGCTTCGAGCACGAGCTGATCGACGATCCGCAACACGATTTGGCGCCGCAACGCGGCTTCGGATTCTTCGCACACGCGCACCTGGTGATCGCTGAAGTTGATGGTCGTCTGCACGAGATCGGTTTGCGTCGTTTCGCCGTGTTGCCCGACGCCGAAAATACGCCGCTCGTCCATGGCCATGCCGAGCACCGCGAATACCTGATCGGCAGCGGGATGGTCGCTGAAGAACGTGTTCAGCTCGTGTGAGCGGTTGAAGACCGGGCAGACGTCGTCGGGTGTGGCGAAAAAGGCGTGGATATACGGGTCTGTCGCCCACGCCGCCGCGTTCGCTTCGCGCGCCGGCGGCACTTCATCGGCGAGCCGGAGCAGATAGGCGGTCGTGTGTTGCACGGCGGGCCGCAGGCGCGACGCATAATTGCGCGCGAGCCGCAACGACGGACAGAGCCCGACGATCCGCTCGACGATTTCCTTCGTCTGCTGATCGTCGCTCTCTTCGGAAGCGTTGCGCCTGGTCAGCCACCGCGACAGCAGACCCATGCCCGGCTCCCGTCGCCCGTCACGATTCGTCGCGCTCCGGCAGCAGCTGCGCGACGATCGTGTGGTTCTTCCAGAACAGGTTATGGACGCGGTTTTGCAGTATGCGCAGCCCGTCCGTGGGCACGTCGTCGAAGACGACCACCGCGCCTGGCCGCGAGCCCGTGCCGTGCACCCGCTGGATCGAGCTGAAGCGCGGGAACCCGTAGCGAATCAGGAACTCGCCGATCTCTTCGTCGGAGACGCTTTCCTCGACGTTTCCAAGAAACAGTTCAGCCATGATGCTTACTCCTCCAGACCATAGGGCCTGTTCACGCTAATAACGGGCTTGCGAACGTGCCTTTGCGCGCGTAGTGCAAGGAGAGAGGAGCGCCGTTTGGCCGAGCCAAACAAGCGACGACCGACGCCGCAATACGGGCGGAAAGGCACGTTCCCCTGTTTTAAAAAAACCTTCAAGGGGCTGGCCGCCAGAAGGGCCGATCGCCGCGTCATGCTCCTTGCGAATACGTCGAGTATTCGTTGCGTCGCAATCCTCGCGCTCGGCCCTTCTGGCGGCCAGCGCAAGCCCGTTATTAGCGTGAACAGGCCCTATGCCACGATGTTCAATCCGCCGTCGATATACAAGGTAGAACCGGACACCCGCCGCGCATACGGCGTGGCCAGAAACGCACAGGTATAGCCGACATCCATGATGTCGACGAGTTCGCCGAGCGGCGCGCGCTGCACCGCTTCGTTGAGCAGCAGCTCGAAATCCTTCAGGCCCGAAGCGGCGCGGGTCTGCAGCGGCCCGGGAGAAATCGCGTGCACGCGGATGCCCCTCGGTCCCAGCTCGAACGCCAGATAGCGCGCGCAGGCTTCGAGCGCCGCCTTGACGGGGCCCATCAGGTTGTAGTTCGGCACGACCTTGTTCGCGCCGTAGTAGCTCATCGTCAGCATGGTGCCGCCGTCTTTCATTAGCGGCGCGGCGAGGCGCGCCATCCGCACGAACGAATGGCAGGAGATGTCCATCGCGCTCAGGAAGCCCTCACGCGACGATTGCAGCAAGCCGCCCTGCAGATCCGCTTTCGGCGCCCATGCAACGGCGTGAACGAGAATATCGAGGCTTCCCCATGTCTTCTCGATCCGCTCGAACACGGCCTCCATTTCGTCCTCGCCCGTTACGTCGAGCGGCATGAAGATCTCGGCATCGAGTGCTTTGGCGATCGGTTCCACATATGGAGCCGCCTTGGCGTTCGCATAGGTGAGCGCAACGCTCGCGCCGAGGTCGTGAAACGCCTTCGCGCATCCGTACGCAATCGAATGCTCGTTGGCGACGCCGGTCACGAGGGCCTTCGCTCCTCGCAGAATCAAACCCGGTTGCTCGACAGACATGGTCAAACTCCTCTATGGGGCGACAGCGCGCGTATGGCGGGCGATCATCAGTTCCTCGTTGGTGGGCACGACCCAGACCGGCAGCCTGCTCGAGGCGCGGGTGATCAGCGGGCCGCCCGCCCGATTGGCCGCTTCGTCGAGTTCGGTGCCGAGCCACGCGGCATCGCGCACGATGCGCTCGCGGATCGCGACGGCGTGCTCGCCGATGCCGGCCGTCAGCACCAGTGCGTCGAGACCTTGCATCGCCGCGGCGAGACTGCCGAGTTCGCGCCCGATGCGGTAGGCGTAGACGTCGATCGCAAAGCGGGCACGCGGGTCGTCGCTGTCGAGCAGCACGCGCATGTCGCCCGAGATGCCCGACATGCCGAGCAGCCCCGAGCCCTTGTAAATGAGGTCCGCGATCGACTGCGTATCCATCTTCAGCTCGTCGAGCAGATAGAGCATCACGCCGGGGTCGAGGCTGCCGCAACGCGTGCCCATCGGCAGGCCTTCCACCGCCGTGAAGCCCATCGTGCTCGCCACGCTCTTGCCCGCGACCATCGCACACATGCTCGCGCCGTTGCCCAGATGCGCGACGACGGTGCGCCCCGCCGCCGCGGCCGGTGCGATCTCCGGCAGCACGCTCGCGATGTATTCGTACGAGAGCCCGTGAAAACCGTAGCGCCGCACGCCGTGGTCGGTAATCGAGGGGGGCAGCGCATAGGCCTGCGCGGTCTCGGTCTGCGTGCGATGAAACGTGGTGTCGAAGCACGCGACCTGTGGAAGGTCGGGACGCAGCTGCGCGAGGATGCGGATCGGGGTCAGGTTATGCGGCTGATGCAGCGGCGCGAGCGGGCTCAGGCTGTCCAGCTGGTCGATCACCTCGGAGGTCGCGAGGACGGGACCGGCAAAGCGCTGCCCGCCGTGCACGACGCGATGCCCGACCGCCTTCAGTTGATTGCCGCCACCGTGGTCGTGCAAAAAGCCGCCCAGATATTCGATCGCGCCCTGATGGCCGAGCCGATGGCCATCGCCCCATTCGTGCGAGCTGGCATTACCGTCGCGGTCCGTCACGCGAAAACGCGGGCTCGTGTAGAGCGCTTCGATCTGACCGCGCAAAATGAGCTCGAGTTGCGCTGGTTGCGCGTCGAAGGCGCTGAACTTGAGGCTCGACGAACCTGCGTTCAATACGAGGATCACATCCGCCATGACGTCACCCGACCACCTTGCCGGCCTCGCGCCGTGCCTTGGCCACCAACGCGGCGACCGCGCACGACGCGAGACGCGTCGATAGGGAATCCGCGCGGCTCGTCAGAATGATCGGCACGCGCGCGCCGAGCACGATGCCCGCCGCGTCCGCGCCGGCGAGAAACGACAGGCTTTTCGCGAGCATGTTGCCCGCTTCGAGGTCCGGCACCATCAATACATTGGCGCGACCGGCCACCCTCGACTCGATCTGCTTGATGCGCATGGCTTCGATGCTGATCGCGTTGTCGAGTGCGAGCGGACCGTCGACGAGCCCCCCGGTGATCTGCCCGCGGTCCACCATCTTGCACAGCGCCGCCGCTTCCACCGTCGATGGAATTTTCGGATTGACGCTCTCGGTCGCGGACAGGATCGCCACGCGGACTTCGTCAAGTTTCAGCGCGTGCCCGAGATCGATCGCGTTCTGCAGGATGTCGACCTTCTCTTCGAGCGTCGGCAAGATGTTGATCGCGGCGTCGGTGATAATCAGCGCGTTCTCGTACCCGGGCACGTCCATCACGAAGCAATGGCTGATGCGCCGCTCGGTGCGCAGGCCGGTGTCACGGCGAATCACCTCGGCCATCAGCTCGTCCGTATGCAGGCTGCCTTTCATCAGGGCCTCCGCCTTGCCTTCGCGCACCAGTTGCACGGCTGCTGCCGCGGCGGCATGGCTATGCGGCGCATCGACGATCGTGAAGTTCGAAATGTCGATGCCGTGTTCGGCGGCAATCGCTTCGATGCGCGCGCGCGGCCCGACCAGCAGCGGCGCGATCAGTCCCATCCCGGCTGCTTCGACCGCGCCATTGAGCGAACTCTGGTCGCACGGATGCGCGACCGCTGTCGGCATCGCCGGCAGCGTCCGGCAGAAATCGATCAGACGCTGATACTTCGCGTGCTTTTCCATCTGCGTATTCCTCGTGTGTACGGTGCGTTGGATTCGTGACGCGTGGCACGCCATGCTGACGGGCGCCGTGCATACGGGCGCCGTGCGCACGGTTCCGTCACGCTTGCGTCCTGCCGCGCATCGCGCCAGTTGCTCACGTGCGAGTAGAGTCAGGCAAACGTGCGTTGCGCTTGCGGCTCTCGCCCGAACCCAGCACCGCGCGGATGCGTTCGAACGCCTCCTTTTGCGCGGCGTCGGGCGCGGTGTTCAACACGCGCTCGTCGCTCGCCAGCTTGTCGAGCAGTTGTAGAAAGCGCTCGCGGTCCTCGCTGTGGGAAAGCAGCTTCGGCAGCGTGGCTATCGCCTCGTCCGGTTCGAAGCTGACGATGATTTCCTGCTCGCCCCGGATCCGCCGCCAGTGATCGGGGCTGATGTCGGGCAGGTACTCCGCGTAACTTTCGACGATCTCCTTGCGCATCTCCAGGCGCGCGAGCGGCAACGACCCGCCCTTGCGCGACAACAGATAGGCCGCGCGCGCGAGCGCCTCCGTGTAGCCGCCGTCGCCGATCGCCTGCAACGCCGTGCGCACGAACGGCAGCTCGCGCGGATCGATCGCGCCGGCTTGCGCGGCCACGCCATCGGCGGCCGGCTTGCTCAGATACGTCGCATACAGATTCGCGTACACGCTGAAGAAGCTGGCCTCGGTCCCCGCGTCGCGCATCGCGCGGTAATAGTCCAGCGACGCGCTGATCATTTGCGAGCCGTTGTGTTCGAGCTTGCTCCACGGGTTATCGGCGGCGGCCCGCTGGCGATTCTCACGAACCGACTGCGCGGCCACCGGCAGCCAGCCAAGCCACGGGTTCATCGCGGACACGGCCCAGCGCTGCCAGCGCAGCGGATGAAACTGGCGCAGCAGGCGGGCGCTCGTTTCGTTCGACATCGCCTGCACGAACGGCTGCGCGAGCAGTTCATACATGCGCTGATTCAGATTGGACACCGCGGCGACTGCTTCGAACGGCTTTTCGTCGATGCGGCCGAAGCGGTTCAGACGCGCGGCTATCTCCTCGAGCCGCCGCTCATGAAATTCGACTGCGTATTCGATCTCCCCGGCCGCGTTCCTGGCCTCGTTGATGGTCATGCCGTAGAGTCCCGGCGGGAAGGTTTCGATGGTCTCGAGCACGGACATGATCTGCTTGTGCTCCTTCTTCGCGACTTTCCCGGACACGAAAATGCCCAGATGCCCGATGTTCTGGTGCGTCAGACCGACGATCACCTGGCCGCGCGACTTGATCTCCTCGGTGCTGCCGTACAGGTCCGCCACCCAGTTGAACGCCTGTTGAGGCGGCGTGATGTTGTCCCCCATCGACGCGAACAGGATGATCGGCGAGCGGATTTCACGCAGATCGAAAGCCTGGCCGCTGCTGTTCGTCACTCCGCCCGACCACAGCTTGTTGCCGACGAACAGGTTGCGCGTGATCCATTCGATCTCCTCGCGATTCATCAGGTAGTAGCTGCCCCACCAGCGCTCGAATTCCAGAAAGCGTGGCGGCTCGGTATCGACGTTCGAGAACAGGTGGTAGTACTTGTCCCAGAACGTGTTGGCGGGATTCAGGTTCTCGAAGTTCTCCACCAGATACGCGCCGTCGAACTTGCCGTTGCCGAGATCCGCCGCGTACGACGCGAGCCAGGCGCCGCCCAGCATGCCGCCCGCGTAACGCATCGGGTTGTCGCCCTCGCCTTCGCTCCAGGCCGCGCTCCAGTACGACATCGGCGCACCGTTGATGACGATCGGGCCGGTCTCCTCGGGGTCGGAGCTGGCGAGCATCATCGCCGCCCAGCCGCCCTGGCAATTGCCGATGATCGCGGGCTTCGGACTGTCGGGATGCAGCGCGCGCACCTTGCGCACGAATAGCTGCTCGGCGTTGCACACGTCGAGCAGGGTCTGACCGGGCTCTGGGTCGCGAAAGAACACCACGAAGTAGACGGGATAGCCCGCGCGCAGCGCGATGCCCGCCTGCGAATCGTCCTTGAAGCCGCCAATGCCGGGGCCGTGCCCCGCGCGCGGATCGATGATCAGATACGGGCGTTTGCGCACGTCCACGCCCACGCCTTCGAGCGGACGAAGTTGCAGCAGCGCATAGTTGACCGGCCGTTCAAACGTGCGGCCGTCCAGCACCATGTCGTACTCGAAATGCAGCACGGGCGTGGGACCGCTGACGCTGCGTTCGACGAATTCGTTGCCGCGCCGGTACAGCGTGTCCCAGAACAGCAGCGAGCGCTGCGCGGCGTCCACCGTGTATTGCCACGCACTGAGCGGATCGAATGGCGCGGACATCGCGCTTGCGGTCGGGGCGCCATCGTGATCGAGCCCCAGCGTTTCGGTGACCCGTTCATTCAGATGCCGCTGGGCGATTTGCGTGCGCTTCTGCAGCACGTGGTTGATTTTTGAGGCAATGTCCTGGCTTTGTGACAACAGCGTTTCAGCGTCCATCGGAAGACTCCTGAAAGGTGCGCGTCACGATCGGTGCCGAGGCACGCGCCGTGCATCGATTGAATCGTGGAGTTGACCCAGAGCTCTAGCAATCGGACCAAGGTCTTATTATGCGCGCGACCCGGTGCAGCGCACGGGTTCGGGCGCGGCGCGTGTCGACGTGACGCAGCGCGACGTCTCATTGAGCAGGTTTTGCCTGCACCGCTGCGGCGATATCGCGGCTCACCGAGGCGAGCGCGCGATCGTGGGCGGCGATGATCGGCTCGAATCCGGGACCGGATACGCTCTCGCGCGCGACCGAGCGACCGGTGACGGCGCGGACCTTGCCGGGCGGCCGCACGGCCCACAGCACGTCGACGGTGACGTCGCGCCCCGGCACGGACTCGAAGCGCATCACGTCGATCCGCACGCGCCAGACGACGGACGGATCGCGTACCGCATCGAATACCGAAATCTGCTGCGAGTTCAGCAGCGCGCCGAGATCGGCCGCGATCACGCGGCCGATGTCGCCACCGAGCGGCTGCGCCCAGCGGTCGAATTCGTTGACCGCGACCTCGTTGTTAGCGATCCGCGTGACGATCTGCGGCCGGTCCACGATCTCGGGTATCGTGACCGGACCGATCACCGCCGTAATCGGCTGGCTCGCGCCGGTGCTGCTCAACGAATCGTCCGGGCTCAGCGTGTAGAAGTTCGTCGCCGGCGACTTGCAGGCGCCGAGCAGAGCGCCGGCGAGCACGAGCATCAGGCCGGCCGCGAGGCGGCTTATAAAGCGGCCCATCGCATCTGTCATGGCTTCTTGTCCTCGGACTTGCCGCGCACGAGCGATTCCGGATGCTGCGCCAGATAGTCGGCCAGCGTGCGCAGCGAGGCAGCGGTGCGAGTCAATTCACGCATTGCGTCTTCCGTCGATTGCTGCAGCGACGAGTCCGGCTGCAGCGCGGCATTCGCGGAATCGAGCGTCGATTGCGCGGACAGCAGCGTGTCGCGCGCTTTCGGCACGACCTGCGTGTTGAGCTGCCCGAGCATCGCGTTGGTGGTGCGCAGCGTCGAGCGCGCGTCCTTGCCGATATCCTCGAACGGTATGTTGTTGATCTTGGCGAGCAGTCGCGTGACCGATTCCTGCAGCGATTGCAGCGTGCGCGGAATCGCGGGCATTTCGGGCGGCGTCTTGCTCCAGTCGATCGACGCCTTCGGCGCGTCGGGGAAATAGTCGAGCGCGAGGTACTGTTGGCCAGTCAGCAGATTGCCGCTTCTCAACTGGAAGCGGAAGCCGTGCTCGACCAGATAGTTCGCGAGACCGCGCGGGTCGTTGGTGAGGTGTCCGCCGGCGCCGTCGTTCTGATATCGCGACGTGAACCGCTCCGGATAGATATTGATCTCGACCGGAATGCTGAAGCGGCGCGTCTGCGGGTCAAAGCGCGTGTAGATCGCCGTGACTTCGCCGATCTCGACGCCGCGGAAATCGACGGGCGCGCCTACTGCCAGACCGCGCACCGAATCCGTGAAGTTCACCGCGTATTTGACAACGATGCGATCGTGCAACTTCATCGCGTCAGCGCGCGTGCTGTAGAGCTGGAACGTGGTGCTGGTATCGGCGCTCGTCTCTACCTGCGAATCGGGCGGCGATTCGAACGCGATCCCGCCGATGATGATCGATACGATCGACTGCGTTTCGACGCGCAAGCCGCTGCTGTCGAACGCCATATCGACACCGCTGGCGTGCCAGAAGCGCGTGTCGGTTCTGACGAAGCGGTCGTAGGGCGCGTTGACGAACACCTTCACCGTGACGCCGCGGCCGTCCGGGTCCAACTGGTACGACGCGACCTGGCCCACCTGAATTCTGCGGAAAAACACGGGCGTACCCACGTCGAGCGAGCCGAGTGCCGTGCCATGCAACGTGTACTCGTGCCCCGGCACGTCGCTGGCGATCACGGGGGGCTCCTCGAGGCCGACGAAACTGCGGCGCGCTTTTGGCGAATTGCCGACGTCGACGTCGATATACGAGCCCGACAGCAGCGTGCCGAGCCCCGACACCGTGCCACCCGAAATGCGCGGACGCACGACCCAGAAGCGTGTGTTGTCGACCAGCAGGTCCGCCACGTCGCGCGTCACCTCGGCCTTGGCCACCACGCGCTTGTGGTCCGGCGTCAGCGAGACCGCTCCGACCACGCCGATATCGACGTCCTTGAACTTGAGCTTGGTCTTGCCCGCTTCGAGACCGTCGCCGGTCTTGAAACTGATGCTGATCTGTTCGCCGCGCTCCAGCACCGCCTTCACCGCCAGCCAACCGCCGATCAGGATCGCCACGATCGGCACGAGCCAGACCAGTTGCATCCGCCAGCGCGAGCGCGGCACCGGCTCCGCGGCGGGCAGTTCGGGCTCTTCAGTCGGAGTGGACACGTTCCGTCTCCAAAGCGTCCCACATCAGGCGTGGATCGAACGCCATCGCGGCGAGCAAGGTCAGCACGACGACCGCGCCGAACGCGATCGCCGCCGGCCCGGCCTTGATCGTCGCCAGCGCCTGGAATTGCACCAGCGCGACCAGCATCGTGATCACGTAGATGTCGAGCATCGACCAGCGACCGATCAGCTCGATCAGGCGATAGATCCGCGTGCGCTGCCCGGGCAGCCATTGCCAACGAAGCTGGGTCGACAGCGCGAGATACCCGATGCCGAGAATCTTCAGCATCGGCACGACGATGCTCGCGATGAATACGAGCACGGCGAGCGGCCACGAGCCCGATACCCACAGATACACCACGCCGCTCATGATCGTGTCCGTCTGCGAGCCGAACAGCGAACTCGTGTCCATCACGGGCAGCACGTTGGCCGGAATGTAGAGCACCATCGCGGCCACCAGATACGCCCACGTACGCGACAGGCTTGCGGGCTTGCGCTGGTGCAACGACGCCTTGCAGCGCGGACAGACATGCTTGACCGCGCCGCTGGGCTGCTTGAGCAGCAGGCCGCATTCTTCGCACAGCACGAGCCCGTAGGCAGACGCCGTGATGGCGTCGCGGTGCACGCGGATCGGCGGTAATCGCCATGGCTGCGCGCCACGCGTTGCCGTGATGCGCGCCCACACCTCGCGCGGATCGAACGTCGCCGCCGCGGCCGCGATCAGCAGCATCAGCGCGATGAACGACCACAGCGCAGTGCCCGGCACTACTTTGGCGATATGCGCGAGCTTGACCAGCGCGACCAGCAAGCCGAGGATCAGCACCTCCGTCATGCCCCACGGCCGCGCGAGCTGAAACAGACGAAAGCACTCGGCCGGCCGCCACGGCACGCGCCCGAAGCGCAGCGGCAGCAGCAGCCACAACATCGCTGCGGTTTGCAGCACCGGCGTGACGATCGTCGTCAGGGCGACCAGCAAGGCGAGCGGCCACGAGCCGTGGCTGTACAGCATGCGCACCGAACCCGCGAGCGTCGTCTGCACGACATGGCCGTTCAGCGACAGACCGACGATCGGAAACACGTTCGAGATCACGAGCAGCACCGCGGACGCGCACGAGAATGCGAGCGCATACTCCGGCCCGTTCGAGCGTCCGCGCCTGAGCTCCGCGCGGCACCGCTGGCAGCGCAACGCATTGCCGGCGGCGGGCGGCGCGCCGAGTTGAAGCAGGTCGCACTCTTCGCACGCGATCAGCTCGTTACCCGTCATCTCGCCTCCTCAGCACCCGACGTTCCAGCCGGCGCGGGCGCGTTCTGCGAGACCGGCGCCATCGCCGGCGAGTTTTGCGGCGCGGGCGGCGGCGCCGTCAGTTTTTCCGCCTCGGCCACCCAGCCACCGCCCGTCGCCTTGTAGAGCGTGACGTACGAGGCCAGCACCGCGCCTTGAGTTTGCGCATAGTTCAGTTGCGCGTTGAACAGGCTGCGCTCCGCATCGAGCACTTCGATGTAGCTCGTATAGCCGCCTTCGTAGCGCTGCCGCGCGAGGTGCGCATAGGTGTGCAGCGCCTCGACCTGGAGGTTTTGCGCATCGAGTGCCTGATGCGTCTTCTGCACGGAGATGAGCGCGTCCTCGACCTCCTGGAACGCTACCTGGATCGCCTTTTCGTACGAGTACAGCGATTCCTGCTGGCGCGCTTCGGCCTGGTGCACCTGGCCGGTGATGTTGCCCGCCGTGAAGATCGGCTGCGTGACGCTACCGGCAAACGACCACACGCGCGCCGGGCCGGTGAACAGATTCGAGAACTGCGCGCTGACCGAACCGAACAGCCCGGTCAGCGAAATCGACGGGAAGTACAGCGCGCGCGCCGCCCCGATCAGCGCGTTTTGCGCGACCAGCGTCTGCTCGGCCTCCAGCAGGTCGGGACGGCGTTCGAGCAGATCGGACGGCAGCCCCTCGGGAATCGGCGGCGTGCCCATCTGCGACAGCTCACGGCCGCGCAGTATCGCGCCGGGATTCCTGCCAATCAACACCGACAACGCGTCTTCCTGCTGGGCGATCTGCGCTTCGAGCTGCGGAACCGTGACTTGCGCGGCTTGATACTCCGACTGGCTTTGCGCGAGTTCCATCTGCGAGACCTCGCCGTAGCGGAAGCGCGCCTCGAACACGCGCACCGATTCCGCGCGGCTTTGCACGGTCTCCTTCGCGATCACTAGCTGCCGGTCCAGACTGCGCAGATTGATGTAGGCCGACGCGACCGAGCTCACTAGCGTCAGAATCGTGGCGTGGCGACCCTCTTCGCTTGCGAGCAGATTCGCGCGTGCCGCCTCGGTTTCCCGGCGCACCTTGCCGAACAGATCGACTTCCCAGGACACCGCCAGCGTCGCGTCGAACTGGTTGTAGATGGGGCTCACGCCCTTCGGCACCGGCACGCCTTCGTCCTGCGAGACCCGTTGACGCGACGCGTCGGCGCCTGCCGAAAGCTGCGGGAACAGCCCGGAGCGCGTGGTCACGAACTGCCCGCGAAACTCGTCGACCCGCGCGGCCGCGATCTTCACGTCGCGATTGTCCTGCAGCGCGGCGGCGATCAGTTGATCCAGCACCGGGTCCTGAAACTGCTCCCACCATACGGCGTTGGCGATGCCCGCCGCCTCGCCCTGGGCGAAACGATAAGTGGCCGGCACGTCGACCGCCGGGCGCTGGTAGTTGGGGCCTAGCAGGCATCCGCTCAGCGCGAGCAGCATGACGGATGCGAGCAAACGCGCCGGTGCCGTGCCGTGCATGTCATTCACCTGCCTGCGGCGCGGACGGCGCCTCGCTCGACGCACCGGGCCCCGGCACCGCCGAGGGTTCGCGTCCTACGCCGCCGCTGGGCTCCACGCCCGGCGTCGGCTTTTTGCCTCCCTTCGAGCGCGACGACATGGTTTCGAGCAGGTAATAGAACATCGGGATGAAGAATACGGCGATCGCCGTCGCGCCCAACATGCCGCCGATCACACCGGTGCCGATCGAATGACGGCTGTTGGCCGATGCGCCCGTCGCGATCGCGAGCGGCACGCAGCCGAGAATGAACGCGAGCGAGGTCATCACGATCGGGCGCAGCCGTTCTTCCGCCGCGGTCATCGTCGCGTCGAACACCGAGGCGCCGCTCTCGCGATTGAGCACCGCGAATTCGAAGATCAGGATTGCGTTCTTCGCGGCGAGCGCGACCAGCATCGTCAGCCCGATCTGGAAGTAGACGTCGTTGGACAGGCCGCGCAGCATGATCGCGAGCAGCGCGCCGAACAGCGCGAACGGCACCGCCATCAGCACGCCGACCGGCAGCGACCACTTCTCGTACTGCGCGGCGAGGATCAGGAACACCATCACGAGACCGAACACGAAGACGAGCCCGGAGGTGCCGCCCGACTGCCGTTCTTCGAATGCCTCGCCGCTCCATGCCACGTCGTAGCCTTCCGGCATCTGCGCGGCGATCTGTTCCAGCGTCGAGATCACCTGTCCGGAGCTGTAGCCCGGCGCGGCATTCGCCGTGACCTTGATGGCCGGGAAATTATTGAATCGCGTGACGAGGTCCGGGCCCGTCGTAAAGCGGTAGCTTGCCACCGACTTGATCGGCACCATCGTGCCGTTCGTGCTGCGCACGAAGATCTGATCGAGATCAGTAGGCTTCAGGCGATACCGCGGGTCCGCCTGCAGGATCACCTGCCACAGCCGGCTCGAGCGGTTGAACTGCGATACGTACAGCGAGCCGAACATCGTCTGCATCGCGCTATAGACGTCTTCGACCGGCACGCCGAGCGTCTCCGACTTGTCGCGATCCACGTCGACCAGCAGTTGCCGCGACGCCGCATTGAAGGTCATCGTGACGCCGGTCAGCTCCTTGCGCGCCCGCGCTTTCTGCACGAACTGGTCGGCCACGCCCGCGAGCTGTGCGATGGAAGCATCCCCCTTGCTCTGAATCCACACCTCCGTGCCGCCTGTCGTGCCGAGCCCCGGAATCGACGGCGGGTTGACCGGCAGAATAATGCCCTCCTGGACGTTCGCGAAGTAGCGATACGCGGCGAGCAGAACCTGGCGCGCGTTCTGCGTCGCGCGGTTGGCCCGCGTATAGCGTTCGTCGAAGCTCTTCAGACCGACGAAGAAGGTGCCGGCATTGTTCTTGTTCTGGCTGTCGAGCAGGCTGAAACCATCGACCGTGGTGATGCTGCCGACCGCCTCCTGTTTCATGAAATAGTCAGTGATGACTTGCGACACCTGGCCGGTGCGGTCGAGGCTAGCCGCGTCCGGCATGATGACCGCGCCGAGCAGATAACCCTGGTCTTCAGGCGGCAGGAACGCCGACGGAATCGAGCGCACCATCAGCACCGCCAGCACGATCATCGCCGCGAAGAACACGAGCCCCATGACAAAGCGCTTGATGATGAGCTTGACCGCGCGTGTATAGCCCGACGTCATGCGGGCGAACTGATTGTCGAACCAGCGGAAAAAGCCCTTCTTCTCGTGGTGCGTGCTTTTCAGCAGCAACGCGGCGAGCGCCGGTGACAAGGTCAGTGCGACGATGCCGGACAGCACCACCGAAATCGCAATCGTGATCGCGAACTGCTTGTACATCTGGCCGGTGATGCCGCCGAGAAACGCGACCGGCACGAACACCGCGCACAGCACCAGCACGATCGCCACGACCGGGCCGGCGACTTCGTCCATCGCCTTCTTCGAGGCCTCTTTCGGCGAGAGCTTGTGCACCGTGATGTTGCGTTCAACGTTCTCGATCACGACGATCGCATCGTCGACGACGATACCGATCGCGAGCACCATGCCGAACAAGGTCAGCATGTTGATCGAAAAGCCCAGCAGCAGCATGAACATGCAGGTGCCGACGATCGACACCGGCACCGCGATGATCGGAATCAGCGTCGCGCGAAGGCTTTGCAGGAATACGAACACGACGATCACGACGAGCACCAGCGCTTCGAAGAACGTATGGATCACGTCTGAGATCGACGCTCGCGTGAACTCGGTCGTGTCCATCGCGATTTCGTAGGTCATGCCTTCCGGAAACGACTTCTTCAGTTCCGCGAGTGTCGTGCGCACCTGCTTCGCCACGTCGAGCGCGTTGGCGCCCGGCTGCTGATACACGGCGAGCACGGTGGCCGGCTTGCCCTGGAAGCGGCTGCGAATCGAGTAGTCTTTCTGGCCGAGCTCGGCGCGGCCGATGTCCTTGAGCCGCACGATCGCCGCGCCGCCGCTCGCGGCGCGCACGATGATGTTGTCGAACTGCGAAGGCTCGGCGAGGCGCCCCGTGGTCGTGACCGCGAACGATTGCTGGACCGCTCCGCTGGTCGGCGACTGTCCGATACTGCCCACCGCGAACTGCTGGTTCTGATTCGCGACGACCCGTTGCACGTCGGCGGCCGTCACGCCCAGCTGCGCCATCCGGTCGGGCTTCAGCCAGATCCGCATCGCGTAGTCTGGCGTGCCGAAGATACTCGACTGGTTCGCGCCCGGAATCCGCTTGATCGCGTCAAGCACGTAGATGTTCGTAAAGTTCGCGATATACGTCGAATCGTAGCGGTTGGTGGGCGAATAGATCGCGATCACCATCATGAACGCCTGTGACTTTTTCTGTACCTGAATGCCCTGCGCCTGGACCGATTGCGGCAGTTGCGGCAGCGCGAGATTCACGCGGTTCTGCACGTCGACCTGGGCCAGTTCGGGGTTCGTGCCGATCTGGAAGTACACGTTGAGCGTCATACTGCCGGTCGACGAACTCGACGAGTTCATGTAGATCATGTTGTCCGCGCCATTGACCTGCTGCTCGATCGGTGCGGCGACATTGTTCGCGACGACCTCGGCGCTGGCGCCCGGATAGGTGGCGGACACCGTGATTTGCGGCGGCGTGATGTCGGGGTACTGCGCGACCGGCAGCGAGAACATCGCCAATGCGCCGCCGAGCGTGATGACGATCGAAATGACTGACGCGAAAATCGGCCGATCGATGCAGTAGCGCGAAATGTTCATGGCGACTGCCCCGTCACTCGGCGGCGGGCGCTGCCGCGGCGCCTTGCGATGCAGCCGTCGCCACCGCCGCCTGGCTTTTCCCGCCGGCCGCCAGGGTTTTGATGATTTTCAGCTGCGAATCCGCGGTAACGCGCAGCGCGCCGTCCACGACGATGCGCTCGCCCGCCTTGAGTCCGTCGGAAACAAACCAGTTATTGCCCTGCCAGTCGCCGACTTCGACGACGCGCTGATGCGCCTTCGAGGCGCTATCGACGACCCACACGAAGTGGCTCTTCGCGCCCTGCAACACCGCGCGCTGCGGCACGAGCGTCGCATTGGGCCGGATCGCGCCGGAAACGCGGGCCCGCACGAACTGGCCGGGGCGCAACGTGCCCTCCGGGTTTTTGAAGGTCGCGCGCACGAGGAAGGTTCCCGTTTCGGTACTGAACGCCGGGTTCGCGAAGTCGATCTGACCTTGCTCGGCATAGGGCGAGCCGTCGGCGAGAATCAGATGCACGGAGAAATCGTTGTGCGCGGGAAATCGCAGATGTCCTGCCGCGATGTCATCCCGGTACTTCAGCATCTCGTTCTCGGAGATGCTGAAGTTCACCCACATCGGATCGAGCTGGTACACGTAGGTCAGCAAACCGTTCGAGGTCGCCGTCACGTAGCTGCCATCCTGCAGACGCGCGAAGCTCGACAGGCCGTTCAGCGGAGACTTGATCGTCGTGTAGCCGAGGTTCAGCAGTGCGGTGTCGACTTCGCCCTGGGCGGCGATCACCGCGGCGGCGCTCTGCTTCTCGTTGCCGACCGCGTCGTCGAGATCCTTCTTGCTCAACGCGTTCTGCGCCGCCAACGGCACCACGCGCGCGAGATTGGCCTTGGCGACTTCGAGACGCGCCTGCTGCTGGGCCAGTTGACCTTTCGCGGTCCGCAGCGCGGCCTCGAACGGCTTGCGGTCCATCTGGAACATCGTTTGTCCCGTCTTGACCAACGCGCCTTCGGTGTACATGCGCTTGTCGAGGAAGCCGTCCACCCGCGCGCGGATCTCGACTTCACGCGAACTCTGCGTTTGCGCGGTAAATTCGAAGTCGACCGGCGTGTCCTGCTGCGTCACCGTCATCACGGTCACTTCCGGCGCGGCGACGACCGGCGGCGGTGGCGCCTTCTTGCACGACGCGAGCAACGTGAGCAGCGTCAGCGCCGCGACGACGGCGAGCAATGGGAGAGCGCCGCGAGAATCTGGCCGCGGCGAGACCAGGGACACGGGTACGGTTTTCATCGCGCACTCCGCCTGATCACAAAGGCGTGCAGTTGCCGAACAGCACGAAGGCATCGTTTCTGTTGGCGATCGTCAGCGTCATCTCGCCGTCCGTCGAATCGACGACCAGCGTCCAGCCAAAGCCCAACTCATTGCCGAGGATCAGGAGCTGATCCGCCTCCTTGGTGACCGACAGCATCGGCGTCGTGCGCGCGGGACCGACGACCGCGCGTTTGTCGAAGTCGAGAGTCAGGAATTTCGGCAGACCAAGATCCGCGGGCAACGCGCGCGTGCAGGCGATGCCCGGATCGCAGGCGTGCGCGTCGATCGTCGCGCAGATCAGCCGTTTGCTGCCGTCGAAGTCCGCCGCGCCCACCTGCATCGCAGCGGTACCGAGAAGAATCGCGAGACAAACCGAAATTGATTTCATCACGTGCGCTCCCGCTTTTATCCTTGAACGCTGCCGCACTCCGCGCGGCGCATCGCACGCGCAAAGGCACGCAAGCGCCGCAACCTGTCCGGTTTCGAGTTCGGTGCGGCGCAGCCGGCGTTCGGTTCGACGCGTTGACTGAGTTCAGTTTGGTGGTCCGAAGAAACGGCGACAATCGGACCTTGGTCTCATATCGTCCGGCGCGAAGACGCGCGTTCAGGGTGTCGGCGGACCACCGATGGCCACCTCGACCGCCTTGAACAGAATCGCGCTGGTGAAAGGCTTGCGCAGATACGCGGCCGCGCCGGCCGCGAGCGCGCTCTGGCGGACGGAGAGATCGTCATAGGCGGTAATCACGATGACCGGCACGCCCATTTGCGCGAGCTGACGCTGGACTTCCAGGCCGTTGGTTCCCGGCATCTGGACATCCAGAATCACGCAGGCAGGCCGATACGACGGAATTGCCATAAGCGCATTCAAGAACTCGTCACCGCTGCAAAACGTCTCCGCCCTGATACCTTCGGAATGCAGCAAACGCTTGATGGCTCGGCATACCGACTCGTCATCGTCGACCACCGCAACGAATTGGTTAGGGTTGACCATATGACAGCGCGAACGCGCAGTCGCTCCGGAAAGTGGACCACTGATGCCTTAGCGTACTGGTTGAAACCCCGATGAGATATAAGACTTTGGTCCACTAGCGGTGTCGGCCAGCACCGCTGAAAGTGGCGGCGCAACGCGGGAGTCGGCGCCTGGTTCGGGCGATTATTCTTCGTCGGCCGTACAAACGCCGCCCTTTCGCACCAGATGAACGAGTTCGACGATCGATCGGGCCTTCATCTTCTCCATCACGCGGGCCCGATGAATCTTGATCGTTTTTTCGGCCGCGCCCAGATCGCTCGCAACCTGTTTGTTCAGGCGGCCAGTCACGACGAGTTCCATGACTTCGCGTTCGCGGCGGGTCAGATGCCGCATCCGCTCTTCTATTTCCTCGCGTTCGTGGCGCCGCCTGCTTTCCACACACGCGCGCGCGAGCGCGCGATCCACCGCGGCGAGCAACAGCGAGTCGCGCACCGGCTTGGGCAGAAAGTCGACCGCTCCGCCTTTCATCGCGTCGACGCTCGAGCCGATGTCGCCGTGCCCGGTCAGGAATACGATCGGCAGCAGCTGATCGAGCTTGCGCTGCACTTCGAGTCCCGTCATGCCCGGCATCTGCAGATCGAGAACGAGGCAGGCTGGCATGCTCGTCAAATCGGCTCGTTCGAGAAAGGCCTCAGGACTGTCGAAGCATTCGACCTGGTAGCCGGAGGCGCGCAGCAAGCGGGCGAGCGCGCTGCGCACGCTGTCGTCGTCGTCGACGATGAAGACGCGAGTGTTGATCTGGTTCATGATGATCGGGGCGCGAGTCTCTGTCGGATATCGGTCGCGACGGGAAGCGTGACGTGAAACGATGCCCCTTTGCCCTCGTTGTTTTCCGCCCACAGCCGGCCGCGGTGCGCCGTGACGATCGTGCGGCTGATCGAAAGACCCAGTCCGAGCCCCTGCGGTTTGGTGGTGAAAAATGGCCGGAAAATCCTTTCCATGCTGTCGACGTCGAGGCCCTGGCCGCGATCTTTTACCGTTATCCGTATCAGTCCGTCCGATTCCTCACGCGCTGTCGTTTCGACGAGACGGTCCGCGGCAGGGCAATCCTTGACCGCGTCGAAAGCGTTGAGCAGCAGGTTCAGGATCACCTGCTGAAGCTGAACCTTGTCGCCGCAAATCAGCGCCAGATTCTCCGGAATGTCGAAGCTCGTGCGCACGCCGCGCGTCAACGCATCGCTGTGCACGAGCGTCGCGATGTCGCGCACGACGTTGCCGACGTCCAGCAACTGCAATTCGACATCGCCTTTGCGTACCAATGCGCGAATCTTTTGCAGCACCTCGTTCGCGCGGCAATTGTCGGCCACGATGTCTTCGAGCGCTTCGCGCAGCTCCACTACGTTGGTCGTCTCCGCATCCATGAATTTGCGTGCGGCTTGCGCGTTGAACAGGATCGCGGTAAGCGGCTGCTTCAACTCGTGCGCGAGCGATCCGGCGAGTTCGCCCAATGAAGAAACGCGCGCGAGATGCGCGAGATCCCTCGTATTTCCATCGACTTCGCCGCACGCACTGCAATCCGATATCGCGGTGATCCGCAATTCCTGATTGTGCACGCGGCATCGCGTGGTTTCCGCCTCCGCGTGAAAGCCGCCGCCATCGCGACGCCGCGCGATCAGAATCTGCGTGGTCGTGACGCCGGGGATTTGTATCTTCGCGCCACGATTGCCTGGGCCCGACCGATCGGCATTGATGCCGTCGATCGGAAACAGCTTGGCGGTCGGCGCGCCAATCAGCTCTTCCCTCGTGTAGCCGAACAGTTGCGCCGCCCGCGCGTTCGCGAAGATGATCTGGTCCCGCTGGTCGACCGTGACGATCGGAATCGGCAACATTTCGAGCGTCTCGCACAGCGGCATGCTCGCGTCGAGGATGCGCCGCGTGCTGCTATCGCCTTCGCCTCGCAGCCACGACGCGCAAGCGGTGACACAGCGCCGCCATGCCGGCAACGCGTACGGCGGCTCGTGGGTATCGCGGGTACTCTGTCGGCTCGACACGCCGGGGATATTGCGAGCGCGCTGAAACCGGTGATGCCTGGGTGAAAACTGTCTGGAACGGTCGTGCCCGGATAGTGGAGGACCGTCGTTGCGCGCATTGTCGATCTGTGACGGGCCGCATTGACCCATGTGGCGCGGTTGCGCGTACAGCGCCGTGAGAATTCCCGCTACCCCGATCGCCAGGTGTCTGCCGTACACGATCAGATTAATCATTGGCACCTCCGGGTCCAGTGCGAACGGATTCCGTACAACTGCGACGTCTTTATCTTTGGGCTTCGAACCACATAATTGACTTCACAATCGGTACTTCGCACGTCGGGTGGCTGGAAGTCAGTATAGGCTATCCAGAATCACTTACCGAAGGGTTACCTTAATTTATGCCGCTTACTCGGGAAACTACTCAATAGTGTTCTGCGTTGTCCGCCATCAATCGGAAAATGGCGACAGCGTTTGTTAGGCAGTTAATTATTGCCGGGCGGGGCAGTGTCCGTGCCGTCCGTTTGCACGCACAGGAAAGTTAGCAAACTGGCAACGTCGCAGTAGGAGCCGCAATGTTCTCCTGCCCCGTGGCGGATTTGCGCTAGCCCGTGAAGCCCGGCGAGATAGCGCTTTCAGATGGAAACTTCAACCGTAAAGCTTTCATGCATCGCGAATCACAGAGTCAGCGGGTATACCGAACGCTAATTCTCCAATTTAATTTAATTTGTCGGCGAGAGGTTTTTTTGACGCAAGTCAACGTTTTTATCGCCCGCTATTCCAGTGCGAATCATTTGCATTCGCCGACCACAAAAAAATAAATTTATGCCAGCCAGATGACTAAACGCAGCACCGCGGCGAGAACGCGTGTTTCGGCTTCGTCTTTTCTACCGGTATTGAATAAACAGGAAGGTCAGTGCAGATTACAAGCAGCGTCGCTGCGCGTCGCGAGCGCATCTGGCTCGCAGCGTTTCGTGGGAACAACGGGAGGGATGATAGGGAGGCCAAGGGGTGAGTCCGCCAAAAACTATCCGCTGCGCGTCGCCGTGCCAAAGCACGCGTAGCGTGTCGCGCGGCCTGGCTGTAACGAAACCGCGCAACACGCGATAGACGCGCCACCGTGTGACAGCGCCATGACGATCGATCGAATGCCGCTGCTTGCCGCGCCCTGTTACAGATTCATGCGCGTAACCTTGGTGCCGGCCAGCGACAGGTCGGCCATCAGGCCCGTATTGGTCAAGACCATCGCGACGACGTCGGCGGTCGCCGACGAGGTATCGACCGTGCCGGTAGCTCCGACTTTCAGCAGTGAAACCGAAGCATCGGCGCCCACCGACCAGCCCTTCGCGTTGCGGAATTTCTCGAGCGAATCTTTCGTCATGAACAGGAAGAACACGGCGGTCGACTGCGCGCCGGCCTGCAATCCGAACGAAGCCGCGGCGGTGCTGTAATAACCGACCGTCGCTCCCCCGACGCGCAATGCGCCTTCACCGTACTGGCCACCGACGATGAACGCCGCCTTCTTCACCGAAGGAAACACCAGCACGCCCTGCGCCTTCGCTACGAGCTCGTGCGAGCCTTGCACCGTATCGAACAATTTCGACAGCGCACCGTTCACGGCCGCGTCGATCTCCTGCCGTTTGGCGGCGTCGGTAGTGGCGCTCTGGCCACTGCCTCCGGTCGTCGTGCAACCCGCCAAAGCCAGACTCGCGGCCATGGATGTAAGCGCGAGCGTGTGCACAAAGTTCCGTCTGTTCACTATCGACTCCGTTCTGGTTACGATCCGAGTCGCCAGTCCTGATGGCTGGAAGCCTCGATCTTTTTTCTCCGCCGTGAAGCGGCATAGCCGCCCAAGGAACCATCAATGCCATCGCCGCCCGTCGATTTTCTTCGGTATCCGGATGCGACGACTACAACGCTTGCAGATACATGATGTCACGCTGAAACCGCTGCGGAATCGGACCTTGGTCTTACAGGAAGCGCGGTGTCGATGATGAATGAAACGCGAAGCCAGCGAAGCTGATTGGCGGGGCCGACCTCGATCATCCGCCGAGCGCGATGATCGCCACGGTGAGCAGGACGCCGACCGCCGCCATCGCAAGGCCGGCCTGCCAGCCGCGAAATCCCGCGTAATGCCCCAGCGCCATGCCGCTGCCGAATAACATCGCGATGGTCAAGACACGGGAGACGATCAGCGCCGTCGGAACGTTCGCGAACAGCACGAAGGGCAACGCGACCGGGAATGTTGCGGCTACTACGAGCACAAAGATAGCCGCGGCGGCGGTGAAATCGTCGCGCACGAATACTGCTCGCTGCGGCAGATCCGGCCGCGCCGCAACACGCCTGCGGATGGATTCGAGCTCCGTATCGCCGATCAACGGTCTGAGCCACGCGGCCATTGCGTCGTGAAGCGTCCGAACGCCCGCGGCCGCATCCGGCTGGCTTCGCACGGAATGCGCAAGCGTCACACGCCTGCCGCGAGCCACCAGCGTACGCACGAGGAACATCACCGCGTCCGCGAGGCCCCATGCGAGATTGCAGCCGAGCGCGGTGTAGAACATCTTGTGCCCCGCGTCGGCACCCGCGCCGACGGCCGAGACGGTGCCGACGAACGTCAGCGCCATGAAGAGGCCGAAACATGACTCGCACACTCGATCGACGACATCGAGAACCGGCTCCCTATCGCCGAAGTTTTCCTGCTCCGTGTGACCCGTGGCATCCATGAGGCCTCCTGTGGCGATGACGTGAACCGAACCCGCCCTTTGCTGGCATACGGATGAGGCGTGACGAGGACAGTCGGATCGGGCAGGCGCGAGCGGACGCCCGCAGCATACAGCGCGCCCTGTACCGGCGATATTGGACCAAGGTCGTATGGCCCTGCTTCGCGTCGCGCTCTACCGTGGGAATGGATCATTGCGTAGTACGCTGGAACAGTCCGCGCTGGGGAGAAGAGAATGGCCAAAACAAAGTCGGAAAACGAGCAGCCCGAGCAAGACAGGGCGCTGTCGTACAAGGAATATCGCAAGGCGCTTTTCGACCTGCATGTCGAGCTGGTCAAGCTGCAGGAATGGGTCGTGCAAACGGGAAGCAAGGTCTGCGTCGTCTTCGAGGGACGTGACGGCGCGGGCAAAGGCGGCACGATCAAGGCGATGACCGAGCGCGTCAGTCCGCGCGTCTTCCGCGTCGTTGCATTGCCCGCGCCTAGCGAACGTGAAAAAAGCCAGATGTATGTGCAGCGCTACGTGCCGCACTTGCCGGCCGCGGGCGAGATCGTCATTTTCGACCGCAGCTGGTACAACCGCGCGGGCGTCGAGCGCGTGATGGGTTTCTGCTCCGAGGAGGACGTGCAGACGTTCTTCAAGGCCGTGCCGCTCGTCGAGCGGGCGATCGTCGACTCCGGGATCATCCTGCTCAAGTACTGGCTCGAGGTCAGCCCCGAGGAACAGACCCGACGTCTCGAGGCACGCATCCACGACGGTCGCAAGATCTGGAAACTGACCGAGATGGACCTGAAATCCTATAGCCGCTGGTATGACTACTCGCGTGCCCGCGATGAGATGCTCGCCGCGTCGGACACCGACTATGCTTCGTGGTTCATAGCGAATTCAAACGACAAGCGGCGCGCGCGACTGAACATCATCAGCGACATGCTTCAGAGGATTCCCTATAAGCAGCCTGCCCGCAAGAAGGTCTCGCTGCCGAAACGGCAAAAGCCCGACGGATACAAGGAACCAGACTATCCGTTTAAATACGTGGCCGAGCGGTATTGACCAGGCAGGTGTTGCTCGAGCTGACTTTCAAACGTACGGCAGCGTTGCCTCGCAACCGGCTTCAACGAGGCTGCGGCGATAAGCGAAGGCCGCGAGCGGGTAGTCGAAGAAGAAGCGGCCCGTCTCCCGCTTCTCCACATAGAACGTTTCCGCCTCGCATTGCGGCGTCGC
This sequence comes from Paraburkholderia sp. UCT2, assembly GCF_014397665.1. Classification (NCBI taxonomy): domain Bacteria; kingdom Pseudomonadati; phylum Pseudomonadota; class Betaproteobacteria; order Burkholderiales; family Burkholderiaceae; genus Paraburkholderia; species Paraburkholderia sp. UCT2. The sequence continues at coordinate 107,293 of NZ_VZQO01000016.1, read as the reverse complement.
AATTCGCAGCGTGCGCGCCCATGCGAACGCCAGCAGCATCCAGCCAAGCATCGCGAGATAGTCGTCCGCGACCCGGTATGCCGTCTCCGGGTCTTGCGCGTGGCGTGCCTTGATCGACCGTGTCGTGCTCTCCACTGTCTGTGCTAGCTCTGCGAGCTTCACGCCGGCGGCACGAACCGGCGGATCGGACTCCTGGCACAGCCGCGCTTCCGCGCGCACGTGGCGAAGCAGCACATCGAACGCCACCGCCCCATCGGGCAACACCTTCCGAATCAGCAGATCGATCGCCTGAATTTCGTTGGTGCCTTCGTACAACATCGACACGCGACTATCGCGCAACGTCTGTTCAATGCCGTACTCGTGGATGTAGCCGTAGCCGCCGAACACCTGCAGCGCGTTCGATGCAGCGCCAAAACCGTTGGCCGTAAAAAACGCCTTTGCAATCGGAGTCAACAGCGATGCGAGCTGCGCCGCCTGTTCCCGTTCAGCGGCATCGGCATGACGTGCGGCGATGTCGAGCCAATGCGCGGTCCAGTAACCGATCGCGCGCTCGCCTTCGACGATCGCGCGCAGCTCCATCAGAATCCGCCGCATGGCCGGATGAAACGCGATCGGCGCAGCCTTTCCCGGTGCGACGTTCGCACCGGGCGGCACGCTCACTGCACGCATCTGCGCGCGTTCCTGCGCGTAAGCGTGCGCGCGTTGCCACGCGGTGTGCGCATGCCCGAGGCCCTGCATCGCAACCTGCAGCCGCGCCGCGTTCATCATCACGAACAGGCACGCGAGACCGCGATGCGCTTCACCGACGAGCCAACCGAATGCGCGTTCGAAGCGCATCGTGCAGGTCGGGCTGCCTTTCAGGCCCATTTTCTTTTCGATGCCTTCGCAATAGACACCATTGCACGAGCGCCCACCGTCGCCGTCTTCCAGCCATTCCGACACGACGAACAGCGACAACCCTTTCGTGCCGGGCGGCGCATCGGGCATTCGAGCGAGCACCAGATGAACGATGTTCTCGGTCAGATCGTGCGCGCCGCCGCTGATAAAGATCTTGCTGCCGTCGATGAAATACCCGTCGGTGCCCGGTGCTTCAGTCGCGCGCGAACGGATCAGGCCGACATCGCTGCCGGCCTGGGACTCGGTCAGACACATCGTCGTTAGCCACTCACCACTCGCGACTTTCGGCAGCAATGCCTTTTTTACGCGTTCGCTGCCATACGTCTGCAAGCATGCCGTCGCGCCGTGCGTGAGCCCGGGCGACATCAACCATGCATGGTTGGCGCCCGCGAGCATTTCCTGAAGCGCGACGTCCAGAAGCTGCGGCAGGCCCTGTCCGCCGTGCCCGGTGTCGAGCGATAATGTCGGCCAACCCGCTTCGACGAATTCCGCGTAGGACTCGCGAAAGCCCGCGGGCGTCGTCACCTTGCCCGCGTCGAAACGACATCCTTCGAGATCGGCGCTCGCGTTGAGCGGCGCGATGCGCTCCTCGACGAAACGCGCCGCTTCTTCCAGCACCTGCTGCGCGGTCTGCGAGTCGAGGTCTTGCCAGTCGGGCACGTCGCGCCACCACGAAGTGGCGTCGAGCCACTCGTCTATCACGAAGCGCATGTCGCGTAGCGGCGCCTTATAAGTCAACGTCATTTGTTCCTGTCCCTGGACTAGCTGCCTCTGCGCGCATGGATCACGGTCGCGTCGGCGGCGTCGGCTTCGTGCATCGCTTCCACGAGCGCGGCCCGGTGCTGGAGCACGGCGCGCTGATTGATCGAGCCTTTGTCGGTGATCTCGCCGAGGTCGAGCGACGGCGGCACGCTCAGCAGGTGCATGCGGGCAATGAACGAGGCACTGCCTGTCGCACTCCGATTCAGCCGCGCGACGAGCTCGCTGAAGAATGCGCGCACGGCGGCCGTGTTGAGCACGTCCTCGGCGCTCGCATCGGCGGGCGAACCCGCCAACGAGCGACACGCGTCGAGGCGCGGAAAAATCATCGCGCCTACTTCGTCGCGATTCATCCCCGTAATGACGGCATCCTGAACGTAGGGCGCCCCTTCGCTGATGATGCGCGCGCGCATCGGCCCGACGCTGACGAACGTTCCCGACGCAAGCTTGAAGTCCTCCGCAATGCGGCCATCGAACATCAGGCCCAGTTCGGGACGTTGCGGGTCGACGAAACGCACGGCGTCTCCTGTGCGGTAGTAACCTTCGTCGTCGAACACGCTGCTCTGAAGCGCCTGCGATGCTCGCCAGTAACCGCCCATCACGTGAGGGCCGCGAAAGCGCGCTTCGAATTTGCCATCGACGGGCGCGACCTTGGCCTGGCACCCGGGCGGCGGCAAGCCGATATAGCCGGCGCACGATACCGGTCCCGTCGTGAACAGACACGACGGCGCGGTCTCGGTCATGCCGAGCCCGGCCATGATGCGGATGCGTTCTCCGCAATGTTCGAGCGTTACGCGCTCGAGACGCTCCCACGCCGCCTGCGACAGACCGGCGCCCGCGAAGAAATACATCTTCACGCGCGAGAAAAACCGCTCGCGCAGCGCCGCATCCTTTTCCAGGGCGATGGTCAGTTCTTCCCAACCCTTCGGCACGTTGAAGTAGATGGTCGGCGCGACCTCGCGCAGATTGCGCAGCGTCTCGTCGAATTTGCCGGCCACGGGTTTGCCGTCGTCGATATAGAGCGTGCCGCCGTTGTACAGCACGATGCCGACGTTGTGGCTGCCGCCGAACGTGTGATTCCACGGCAGCCAGTCGACGAGGACCGGCGGCTCGATGCCGAACTGCGGAAAGGTTTCGAGCAGCATCTGCTGGTTCGCGCCCAGCATGCGATGCGTCGTCGGCACGGCTTTCGGCAGGTTCGTCGAGCCGGACGTGAACAGGAACTTCGCAATCGTGTCGCCGTTCACGCGCGCGTTGGCAGCATCGACGTCGCGCGGGGCCGTGTCGAGCAATGCGTCGAAGCGCGTCACTCTCGACGCGTTTGGCGCGGGCACCGCGCTGACACGTTCGACGTCGCTTCCCAGCGCGGCATCGAGCGCCGCTGTGTATGCGCCGATATCGTCCGCGTAGACCAGACCCGGTTTGAGCAGTTCGAGGACATGGCGCAGCTTTCCGTAATCGCCCGACATCAACGAATAGGCCGGCGAAACGGGTGCATAAGCGATACCCGCCCACATCGCGCCGAGCGCGAGTTGCATGTGTTCGACGCTGTTGCCCGACAGGATCACCAACGGGCGTTCCGCGCTGAGATCGCGATCGAGCAGCGCCTGCCCGATCGCACGCGCGCGCTCGAGCATCTGCGCATACGTGATGCCCTGCCACGCGCCACCGGCATCGCGTCGTGCGACGAGCAGCCGGTCGGGATGCGCGCGTGCGCCGCTCAGCAGGCGGTCCGTAAAGCGCTCCGGAAACGGACCCAGAGGTTCAGGTGTCTCGAGGTACCAGCAGTCGCCGCGTTTCTCGATCCGCGCTGAAGGCGCTCCGATGGCGACGCTCCGGTATCCGGTCGCCAGAGAGCTTGCGTGGCTGTGCTCCGATTCCAAAACCTGTCTCCTGATTGTGCCATTTCATGCAAGGATGCGGTGGCCGCAATCGTTGCGGCCGGGAGCCGACGCCTAGATCGGATAATGACGCGGACTCGTCTGCACCGTGATCCAGCGCAACTCGGTGAACTCGGGAATCGACGCCTTGCTGCCGAAGCGCCCATAACCACTCGCCTTCACGCCGCCGAACGGCATCTGCGCCTCGTCGTGCACGGTCGGGCCGTTGATGTGGCAGATGCCCGACTCGATGCGTTTCGCGACGTTCATCGCGCGCGCGATATCGCGGCTGAACACGGCGGCCGACAAGCCGTACTCGCTATCGTTGGCGACCGTCAGCGCCTCTTCGTCGCCGTCCACGCGCTGCACCGTCACCACGGGGCCGAACGATTCATCGGCATAAAGCTTCATCTCGCGCGTCACGTTCTCCACGATCACCGGCTGCATGATCGCGCCTTTCACCTCGCAACCGAGCGGCAGCTTCGCACCCTTTTCGCGGGCGTCTTCGACCAGCGCGCGAATGCGCCGCGCGGCGGCTTCGCTCTCGAGCGTGCCGAGGATCGAGCCCGGCTGTGTCGGATCGCCTGCCTTCAGCGTGCGCGCTTTCGCGACGAGCTTTTCGACGAACGCATCGGCAACCTTGCGATCGACGATCACGCGTTCCGTCGACATGCAGATCTGCCCTTGATTGAAGAACGCGCCGAACGCGATGCCCTCGACGGCGGCGTCGAGGTCCGCGTCGTCGAGCACGAGCACCGGCGCCTTGCCGCCCAGTTCGAGCAATGCGGGTTTCAGATGGCGCGCGGACAGCTCGGCGACGATGCGGCCGACACGCGTCGAACCGGTGAAATTCACACGCTTCACGGCAGGATTCGCGACCAGACGCTCGACGATCGCGGGCGCGTCTTCCGGCGCATGCGTGAGCACGTTGACGACGCCTTCGCCGAGACCCGCGTCGTTCAGCGCTTCGCCGATCAGCGCATGCACGCCGGGACAACCTTCCGATGCCTTCAGCACGACCGTGTTGCCGCACGCGAGCGGCATGGCGAGCGCGCGCGTCGCGAGGATCACGGGCGCGTTCCACGGCGCCATGCCAAGCACGACGCCGCACGGCTGGCGCACGGCCATTGCGAGGCTGCCCGGCACGTCGGACGGAATCACCGCGCCGTCGATCTGCGTCGTCATCGCCGCGGCTTCGCGCAGCATGTTGGCCGCGAGCATGACGTTAAAGCCGTACCAGTTCGCCATCGCACCCGTTTCGGCCGCGCCGATCTCGATGAACTCGGCCGTACGCGCGTCCATGCGCTCGGCGGCGGCGAGCAGGCGTTTGCGGCGCTCCGTCGGCGTGAGCGCCGCCCATGCCGGGAACGCGCGCGCCGCCGCGGCGACGGCCGCATCGGCATCCTCGACGGTGGCCGCCGCGGCGCGGGTGGCAACCGCGCCCGTCGCCGGATTGATGCGCTCGAAGGTCTTGCCGTTCGAGGCGGCACGTTTCGCGCCGCCAATCAAAAGGTTCGTTTGATGCATGTGTTCGTCTCCTCGGTCGTCCCGCTGAAGTGCGCCGCTTAGCGCTTGTAGGTCTGCAAGCCCGGCTTGATGCTCTTGTCGTCGAGGAACTGCTTGAGGCCCTGTTCGCGGCCGCCTTCCGGATCGCGATAGTTCGCCTGGTCGAGCTTCGCGTACAGGTAGTCTTCGTTCTGCTCCCACGTGAGTTCGCGCGAACGCTTGAAGCCATGCTTCGCGTTGCGTAGCACGACCGGGTTCTTGTTCAGCAGCTTCGCCGCGAGAGCGATCGTTTCTTCGCGCAGTTGCGCGAGCGGCACGCTTTTGTTCACCAGACCCATCTTCGCGGCTTGCGGACCCGTGAAGGTGTCGCCCGTCATGATGTAGTACAGCGCTTCACGATGACCGACGGTATCGGCCATCGCCTTGCTCACGAGGTTGCCCGGCGGAATACCCCAGTTGATTTCGGACAGGCCGAACACGGCTTCGTCCGCGGCGATCGCGAGATCGCAGGCGACGAGCGGAGAGAAGCCGCCGCCGAAGCACCAGCCGTTGACCATGGCGATCGTCGGCTTCGAGTACATGCGCAGCAATTGCCATTGCCAGCGGCTCGCGTCGCGGCGAATCCGCTCCTGCAGCACGTCCGGGCCCGCGTCCACTTCGCGGAAATATTCCTTCAGGTCCATGCCGGCCGTCCATGCACTGCCTTCGCCGGTCAACACGAGAACCTGGGCTTCGGCGTCGAGTTCGAGCGTCTCGAGAACGTCGATCATTTCCTTGTTCAGCGTCGGGCTCATCGCGTTGCGCTTATCCGGACGATTGAACGTGACCCAGGCGATTCCGCCTTCCACCGCGACCTTGACCGTTTTCCAGCGTCCTTCGTAACTCATCTGCTTCTCCGTATCAATGCCGCCCTCGCGGCCTGAGCTCAATTTAATATCAGGTGACCTGATAAGTAAAGTACAATATCGAAGTCTTGGTACAAACCCCTAAGCGCCTATGCCGACGATCTCGAGAAAGCCGTCAGGGTCTGAAACGACACCGCGCGCCACGGCGCGGCGCAACCTGCGCGATCGAAGGCACGCTGCCGCTCCGGTGCGTCTCAGCTACCTGGCCGGGCAGCTCGACAAGATTCTCACGCGGCAGCTTTCCGAAGCGCTGGCCTCGCATGGTCTGACGTTGCCGCAATACACCGCGCTGTCGGTGCTGCGGGCGCGCGCACGTTCGTCGAACGCACAACTCGCGCAGCGCTCGTTGATCACGCCGCAAGCGGCCAGCGCGGTCGTCAAATCGATGGAAGCGAATGGATGGGTGACGCGCGTGGCCGGTCCGCTCAACCGCCGCGTCGGGCTGCTGTCGCTGACGAAGGCCGGCGAAACATTGCTGGCTCAGTGCGACAGTGCCGCAGACAGGGTCGAGCAATCGATGCTCGGCGAAATCGATGAACACGATTCACAGATGCTGAAAAACCTGCTGTTGACGTGCGTGCGCAATCTTCGCGCAGCCTGACGCATCAGCTTTGATTACACATAGGAGACCCCATTGAACATCGATCAACTGAAGGCCATCGACACCCACGTGCATGCCGAGGTGTCGTGCTGCCAACCGCCGGACCTGTTTGCCAAAGAATTCGACGAAGCCGCCGACAAATACTTCGGCACCGTGCTCAAACAAGGGCGCCGCCCAACCATTCCCGAAACGATCGAGCACTATCGGGAGCGCAATATCGGCTTCGTGATGTTTACCGTCGACTGCGAAGCGAACATCGGGCGCCGTCGCATTTCGAACGAAGAGGTCGCGGAGTTCGCGCAGAACAACCGCGACATCATGATCGCGTTCGCGAGCATCGATCCGCACAAAGGCAAGTTCGGCGCGCGCGAAGCGCGGCGGCTCATCGAGGAGCACGGCGTGCGCGGTTTCAAGTTTCACCCCACGATGCAGGGTTTCTTCGCCAACGACCGCATGGCATACCCGCTCTACGAAGTGATTGCCGAGTACCGGCTGCCGGCGGTTTTTCACAGTGGACACTCGGGCATGGGCTCGGGCATGCGCGGCGGCGGCGGTTTGCGCCTCAAGTATTCGGAGCCGATCTACCTCGACGATGTCGCCGCCGACTTCCCTGACATGAAGATCGTGATCGCGCATCCCTCCTGGCCATGGCAGGAGCAGGCGCTGTCGATCGCGCTGCACAAGCCGAACGTGTATATCGATCTGTCGGGCTGGTCGCCGAAGTACTTTTCGCCGGAGCTGGTCAAATATGCGAACACGCTGTTGCGCAACAAGGTGCTGTTCGCGTCCGACTTCCCACTGATCCGCCCGGACCGCTGGCTCGAAGACTTCGATACGCTCGACATCAAGCCCGAAGTAAAGCCGCTCGTTCTGAAGGAGAACGCCGTCCGGTTGCTTGATCTGCGGGCCCGAGGCACGACGAATCACGAATGACGCATGAAAAATGGCCCGGCGCGAAAACGCCGGGCCAGCTGGGTCCATCAACGAAGAGTTAGCGTTTCGCGGCGTTGGAGCGAATGACGAGCAATGCTGTAATCGCCGCGATGATCGTCACCGGCACGCTCGCGCCGATGACGAGCGCCGAGCTCTTTCCCATCGCAAGCAATTGCCCGGCGGCTACGGGGCCGACAATCGAGCCGACGCGTCCCACCGCCACCGCGGCGCCGACTCCCGTACCACGCACGCTGGTCGGATAGCTGGCGGCGGACAGCGAATACAGCATCGACTGCGCACCGACGACGCCCATCCCGGCAAACAGCACGGCAACGGACAGCGTCTCGATGCTGGCGACTTGCGAAAGCGCGACCAATGCGCCGACGATGCACGCATAGATTGCCGTGACTGACAGGCCTTGTCTGAAGCGGTCCATCAGCAGACCGATGCCCAGTACGCCGATCACACTGCCGACGTTGAAAAAGATCTGGGCAATCCCGGCCTGCGAACGGCTCATGCCGCGCCCCACGGTCAACGAAGGCAGCCAGTTCAGCAGGAAGTAAAGAACGATCAGCGTGCAGAAGAAGCTGATCCAGATACCGATCGTCGCGGCGGCGCGCCCCTCGCCGAACAGGACTTCGCGCGTCGAAAGGAGCGGCTTGTCCGCCGTCGTGAATTCCCGCGATTCGGTGGCGAATTCGCGCGACTCAGGCAGCAATGCCATCAGCAGCGGAATGATGATCAGCGGTCCGACTCCGCCCACGTAGAAGATATGACGCCACGCGGTAGCACCCGCGCTCAGTACGGCGATCAATGCGGCAAGCGCGCCGCCGAGCGGCATACCGCAATACATGACGCTAACCGCCGTGTTGCGGTGACGCGCATCGACCGCCTCGGACGACAACGCGATCAGGTTCGGCATCGCGCCGCCGAGCCCGATTCCCGTCAGCACGCGAGCAATCAGCAGACTTTCGAAACTCCAGACTTGCGCGGTCGCAATCGAGAAGATGCCGAATATCGCCATCGAGATCATCAGAACGCGCTTGCGGCCGATCCGGTCGGCGAGTCTGCCACCGATCATCGCGCCCGGCAAAAGCCCCAACATGCCGGCGCTAAAAGCGAGCCCCAACTGGCTGACCGACAAGCCGAACTCGTGCGCCATTCGAGGCGCCGCAACGCCAGTGGACTGCAGGTCGATACCCTCCAACACCGCGACGAGAAAGCACAATGCCAACGTTAGTGCAGTACTGGAGCCCACCGCACTCGACCGATTAGCAACACTTGACATGACGTCTCCTTCACCTTTGATTGAATTGCCAGAGGCGAGCCACGCTTCGTTCTTCGACGAAGCGGCCATGGGAAGGAGAAGATTTCTGACAATGATCTTGCGCCACTTATCAGACTCCTTCCCACAGCGCCCGCGGAATTGATGATGAGTCTAGTCTCAGGAGGCCTGATATTGAAAGTAGAATATGATATGCCTGGTAGAAACACCTAAGGCAACCTGATAATGATCAAGACAATGGAGAAGCGGCGAACGCCCCTTGCCAAACAGGCCGGTTCAACGAAAACCGGTGCGCCACCTTCCCGCGTTTCCTATGTGGTCGGCCAACTCGACCGCCTGCTCAAACGCAGTTTGATCGATGTACTGGGTGAATTCGGGCTGACCTTGCCTCAGTTCACCGCGCTCTCCGTCATCAGCGCAAGCGGCGCGATGACCAATGCGAAACTCGCCGAACGCTCGTTCATCACGCCGCAGTCGGCCAACGAAGTTGTCAAGACGATGGAAGCCAACGGTTGGGTCGGACGCGTGGGGCATCCTACCCACGGTCGACTGATTCATCTGTTTCTGACCGACGAAGGGCGTCGGGTACTACAGGAATGCGATTCGGCGATCGACGCGCTCGAAGCGTCCATGCTGGACGGAGTAACGGAAATCCCGGTCGATACGCTGCGCAAGGTGCTGCAGCGATGTGTGTCGAATCTGCGCGGTTGAATGGACGTTCCCAATGATAAAAGAGTCGCACTCGAATGGAGCGCGACTCTTTTTCTTTGCTCCACCTACCGCGATCGTCTGCCGCATTCGGGCTGAATTCCGGTTCAGCTCAGTGAAATCCCTGGTCGGCATTTAGCCGCGTATTACCTGGCCCACTGCGTCGATCGCTATATTGCTTCTCAACGGCCGCCGCCTTCACACCGCGATAGCGCGTCCGCCTCGCCATTTCCCACCCCATTCGAGAGGAGACGAAGCATGTCAAAGCGAATTCTTATCATCGCCGGCGATTTCGTCGAAGATTATGAGCTGATGGTGCCGTTTCAGGCACTGGCGGCAGTCGGGCATTCGGTGGACGTCGTCGCGCCCGACAAGCGCGCGGGCGACGCGATTCGCACCGCAATCCACGACTTCGAAGGCGATCAGACCTACACCGAAAAGCGTGGACATAACTTCACGCTGAACGCCGATTTCGCGTCGGTGAACCCCGCGCAATATGACGCGCTGCTCGTGCCCGGCGGCCGCGCCCCCGAATATCTGCGGCTCAACGACGAGGTGATCGGCTGGGTGCGCCAATTCGCCGAAGCGAAGAAGCCGATTGCCGCGGTCTGCCACGGCGCGCAACTGCTGGCTGCGGCAGGTGTGATCGAAGGCCGGCGCATCTCGGCGTATCCGGCCTGCGCGCCCGAAGTGAAGCTCGCGGGCGCGCAGTACGTGGCGCTCGACTGGCCTGATGCGATCACGGACGAGAACTTCGTCACCGCGCCCGCATGGACCTCGCACGTGAACTGGCTCGCGCAGTTCCTTGCGCTGCTGGGCACGCGCATCGCGCATTGAAGGAGCGCGCTTCGACCGAGGCGCGGCATCGCGGGCGACCAACCGTGTTACGCTCGATCACGACGGCATGAGCGCCCGCGCCGCGCGCTTCGCGTCCTGCGACATCATCATTCGCGAGAAAGGCTGAACGTATGTGCAACGTCTATGTCAACGCTGATCCGATCCTCTACGAGTCGCGTACGCGCGCGCTGCGCATTCATGGCGTCGTGACCACGGTGAGGCTCGAAAATCTCTTCTGGGACGTGCTTCGGGAAATCGCCAACCGCGAGAACGTGACGACGACCCAGTTCGTAGTGAAGCTTCACGACGAACTGGTCGCCTTGCGCGGCGAAGAGCCGTTGAATTTCGCGTCTTTTTTGCGCGTGTGCTGTTTGCGCTATCTATCGACGAGCGCCGCCCGCAACGAGGCCGCTGGCGACGTGTCGCTCAACGCCCCGTTTCAACCCAGAGTCGTGAAGACGGCTGTTTGACGGATTCGGTCGCCTGGCGGTCGCCACAGTTGGCTAGCGCGGTGCGGTCCAGTCACGCGACGTACTGTCTCGACGCGTCAGTCAACCGACGCATCGCAGGCGCAATCAAGGGAAGCCGCCGTGGCCGGCCGTTCCAATACAGCAAGCCGTTGCAGTGCCACGAGGCCCAGTAGCGCGAGTCCAAGTCCCAGCGTGAAGTCAGCGTGAACGCCCGCACGGTCGACAATGGTGCCCCCCACTGCCGAGCCCACCGCAATCGCCACCTGGATGATGCTGACGAACATGGCCGACCCCGCTTCGGGCAGGTCTGTCGTGCCGCGCTGAATCCACACGCTGAAGCAAAGCGGAAGCGCTCCGAACGCGATTCCCCACAGCAGCATCCCCGCGGTCTCGCCGATCGGCGAATGTTCGAGCAGCAACATCGACGAAAACGCGCCCAATAGCAGCAGAACCATCGCGGCGACGGATTTCTTTAGATGGTCCGAAATCACCATCGATGTCAACGCATTGGAGAAGAAGCCGATCAGACCGAATCCGAACAGCAACAGCGTGATGGCGCTCAACGAGAAGTCGTGTTCGAGCAGCGGCGCAATATACGTATAGGTCGAGAAATGCGCGCCGAAGACGAGCGCGACCATCACCATGCTCAACCTCGTATGAGGCCGGCCAAGCAGGGTTTTGAAATCGGCGATCCGCAACGCCGATGCCGACGGCAACGAAGGCACGAGGAACGCCTGCGCCAGTAAGGCGAGCGACACGAGGCCCGCGGTGGCGGCGAACGCCATGCGCCACGATGCAAACGACGCGATAAACGTCCCGAGCGGCACGCCGATCACGGTTGCGCAGGTCACGCCGGTCAGAATGGTCGCGGTCGCTTTGGCGGCATCCTTTGCTTGCACGAGTCGAGGAGCCGCCGCCGTCGCCAGAGTCCAGAAGCCACCCAGCGCGCCGCCAAGCAGAGCCCGTCCTACGAGCATGATCGCGAGGTTCGGTGCGATGGCACACACGATGTTCGCGATCAACAGTACCGCAGTGAGGAGCAGGAAAACGTACCGGCGGTCCATGCGGCCCGCGCTGACTATCAGCGTCGGCGCCAATATCGCGGCCATCACGCCGGGCGTGGTGACCATGAGGCCAGCGACACCGGTCGACACGCCGAGGTCGTGTGCGATTTGCGGCAACAGCCCGACAGGCAAAAACTCGGCCGTGACGAAGGCGAATGCGCTTACCGCTACCGCTATGACGGAGAGCCATTGACCCGCGGAGGTTGAATGTCCTTCCAACGATGCCGGGATTGCAGGTGTATCGATTTGCATGACGACCTTGATGCCAGATTGAAGTCTCGTACTTTAGGCTGGGTCTCATGTCGGAAAAAGAGTCGTCCGATGAAAAGACTAGAAGGTGTGGCTGAACAATGCCTCTGCGGCGATATCTCGCTATGAGTCAGCTAGTCTCGCGAAACGACCGCGTACGGCTCTTCCATATGCGTCGGCACGGAAGCGTTCGCCATCAGCAACCTGATGCGCATTGGCCAAACCATCGACGCTCCTACTGTTTTCTTGACAGTCTTCCACAATGTTACGAGGTCTCGTAAGTCGCGCCGCCGTGCGTTCTCCGGGCCGCCATAGAGGTATTGCAGCGTTCGCGGCGGTTTGAGGGCTTCGTTTTTTGCAGCGTGCAATGGAGCCCCCGTGATAGGTATACCAACTGATCTGATCGCACGAGGGAGGCGGATGGCGATTGACTTGAAAGTGGGGGCCCGTCGGGGCTGCACGCTCTACACGCGGCACGAATATCGCGGCAACACGTCCAGCGACGAAGTGCGCACCGGCCGCCAGTTCATTACTTCGGCAAGTTCATGGGAGCTCACGCGCGACGCGAGCCAGCTAGCCCGGCTCGCCAGGTTCATGCGCCATGCCCAGGGCGGCGCATATGCAAGCGGCCCCGCGCCTGAGCAACTCGTTCGAGCGCTACAGTGCGCCGTCGAGAGCGGCGATGTGATTGCTGTCGTGCCTAAGCCGCGAGCCTCGGGCGCACGCAGTTCGCCCATTGAGCAGACGGTCAGGCCGTACTATGCGACCGTCACGCCGTCGCAGCTCTTCCGGCGCGCGCTGGCCGCCGTGCCTGCCGCGCGGTCATTCGAGCGTCCCATACTGCCGCGGCTGGCCGCCGACGATGGTCTCGCGATCTGGCACGCTCGCCCCGGCGACGTGCTACCCGATGGGACCATCGCCACGCCGGTCTCAACGCCGCTGGGCGATGCGCAGCCGTTCGAGTACTCGCCCAACCAGGTTGACGAAGGTTCATTCGATGTAGCCAGGACTCCGAACCTCGGAGACCCGGGAACCTGGTACACAAACCCAGGTAGCGGGCAAATGCGGCTGTACGGGGATGATAGAAAGCCGGTCGTTGATCTCGACTTTGACCATGTACACAACGGATTGAAGCCCCACGCGCACAATTGGGACAACGGTGTGCGAGATGGCGGCGATTATGTTGTTCCATTCAGCCCCTGGAGTCCCTGAAGGAATTACGCGATGGACCTTATCAAGAAATTCAATGCGTTCCATGACTGGTATTTGATGGGCGTATCCGCGGACCGTGAGGCAAGCATCGTTGAGCTTGCCTTGATGTTCGACAACAGGAAAGACCGGGTTCGCGTTCAATTCAAGGGCGCGACGCGCTGTCTTGCGAACGATTTCCTCATCCAGAACGTTATTTATGAAGTAAAGGTACTCACGGATTTCCAGTCCCCTGATTATCAGCGCGCCCTCCATGCGCTAGAAAAATCATATTTCGGGAAAGAGAACCGCCCCAATATGCCGATTGCATCAGTAGGCGCCTCGTTGGGCGCGGAATTGTTCATCGAGTTCGATACGGTGGATGTCGTCACGGATCTACTCTGAACAGCAAGGGTGAGCGCGTTGTCGGGCCGCCGCCTTTCGCTAAACGGATAAAACACAGATTAATGAACGCGTCACACGCCAATTAATAAAGACCCTCCATCTCCCGCCAGGAAATTGCAAATTTCAGGCGTTCCCGTCCGAAATCGTCTTGTCTTGCAATCTGCGCTCAGTAACATATGCTCTTTTTCAGAGCGCTTTCCGGGTCCTTTTTTCCGGGACCAAGGTGCAAAAGGTTGCGCACGGGTGCGAGGCGGCCCGGCAAACGCAAACAGCGCCGTCGGAGCGCGCCTGACGTTTCTCCATTCATCCCGGTCGAGGCTGCCCGGGCGCACACGGGCGACGTGCGCGACCTTGTCTGGTTTCCCGAGTTTTTGTCACCGACGCTTTTGTAACGTGCGCCGCTCACAAGTGGGTGAGCGGCGTGAGCGGCGTGAGCGGCGTGAGCGGCGTGAGCGGCGTGAGCGGCAATGGTGCCGACCGCAGGTGTGAATGTCGCGCCCATGCGGCTCGAGTCGAGCCACCTGAGGCGAGCGTCAATGTACAAGGAGTCCTGGCGATGAAAGCTCCTCAGCGTCCTCAGCGCATCGGGTTGATGGCACCACTGTCGGGCGTACTGGTTCCTCTCGAGAGCGTGCCCGATCCGGTCTTCGCCCAGAAGATGGTCGGCGATGGCGTGTCGATCGATCCGACCTCGGATGAACTGCTGTCGCCGCTTGCCGGCAAGGTCACGCAACTCCATAGCTCTGGCCACGCCACGACGATCACCGGCGACAACGGTCTGCAAGTGCTGCTGCACATCGGGCTCGACACCGTGTTGCTGCGCGGCGAGGGCTTCATGCCGTTGGTCAAGGAAGGCGACGCCGTCGCGACGGGCACGCCGCTGATCCGCTTCGACCCAATCGCGGTCGGCGCAAAAGCAACCAGCCTGCTCACGCAAATGGTGATCGCCAATGGCGATCTCGTCACGCGCTACGTTCCCGCGAAAGGGCTCGTCGTCGCCGGCACCGACGTGGCGCTGTACGTCGAGCTGGTCGGCAGCATGGAGGACAAGGACACGGCCAGCGCCACCGGCGCGATCTTCTCCGACGAGATCACGCTGCCGAATCCAGCGGGCCTGCATGCACGGCCCGCCGCGGTCGTCGCGGTCGAGGCGAAGAAATTCAAGTCCGAGATCCGGCTGCTGCGCGGCGATGCCAGCGCAAATGCCAAGTCCGTCGTCGCGATCATGGGGCTCGCAACGAAGTTCGGCGACAAGCTGCGCATCGAGGCCCGCGGTCCCGACGCGGCGGAGGCGGCCAGCACCGTCGCGCGTCTGCTTGGCGAGGGATCGGGCGAAAAGCCCGGCGATGCGCCCGCACCCGCGGCGGCTGCGCCGGTGCCAGCACCGACAGAAGCGGCTCCCGCCGACACCAACGAATTCATCGGCGTATCCGCTTCGCCAGGGCTTTCGGTCGGCAGGATCGTGCAGTTCCGCCAGCAGGTCATCGAGGTGAACGAAGCGGGCGAGTCGCCGCAACGCGAACGGGCGCAACTCGAAGCGGCCCAGCATCAGGCGCGTCAGCAGATCGACGCGCTCAAGGCGACGCTCGCCGATCCGTCGAAAGCGCAGATTCTCGACGCGCATCTCGAACTGCTGGACGATCCTGACCTCAACGACGCCGCGATCAGCAGCATCAGCGCGGGAAAGGGCGCGGGGTTCGCGTGGCGCGATGCGTTCCAGAACCAGGCAAGCACGCTCGAAAAGCTCGACAATCCGCTGCTGCGCGAACGCGCCGGCGATATCCGCGACGTCGGCCGCCGTGTGCTCGCGCTGCTCGCCGGCGTGAAGCAGGCGCGGATCGACGTGCCGGACGAATCGATCCTGATTGCCGAGGAACTGTCGCCGTCCGACACCACGTCGCTCGATCGCAGCAAGGTGCTCGGCTTTTGCACGACGAGCGGCGGCGCAACGAGCCACGTCGCGATCCTCGCGCGCTCGCTCGGCATTCCGGCGATCTGCGGTATCGACGCGCGCGCGCTGCAACTCGCCGACGGCACGCCCGTCGTGCTCGACGGTTCGCGCGGCAGCTTGCGGCGCAACCCGAGCGCCGAGGAACTCGAGAAGGCGCGCGAACGCATCAGCCGCCAGGCCGCCAAACGCGAAGACGAAAAGCTCGCGGCAACCAAACTCGCAATGACGGCCGACGGCCACCGCGTCGAGGTCGTCGCGAACATCCGCAATGCGCAGGAAGCACGCGATGCGGTCGCGGCCGGCGCCGAAGGCGTGGGCCTGTTGCGCTCCGAGTTCCTGTTCGACGCGCGAGACACCGCGCCAACCGAAGACGAACAGGCCGCCGAATATTGCGCCGTCGCCGAAGCGCTTGGCCGCGAGCGGCCGCTCGTGGTCCGCACGCTCGACGTCGGCGGCGACAAACCGCTGTCGTATCTGCCGCTGCCGAAGGAGGACAACCCGTTTCTCGGCCTGCGCGGTGTGCGCGTGAGCCTGGAGCGTCCCGACATCTTCCGCACGCAACTGCGCGCGATCCTGCGCGCGGCGCCGCTTGGGCATCTGCACGTGATGTTCCCGATGATCGCCGCGATCGAGGAGGTGCGGGCAGCGCGCAAGATCCTGCTCGAAGAAGCCGGCGATCGCGCGGCGAGCGTGAAAGTCGGCGTCATGATCGAAGTCCCCGCGGCCGCGCTGATCGCCGAGCCGCTCGCACGCGAAGTCGACTTCTTCTCGATCGGCACGAACGATCTCACGCAATACACGCTCGCGATGGACCGCGGCCATCCGCAACTCGCGAAGCAGGCCGACGCGCTGCACCCGGCGGTGTTGCGTCTGATCGGCATGACGGTCGACGGTGCGCACAAGCATGGCAAATGGGTGGGCATTTGCGGCGGCATCGCGTCGGATGCGATGGCGGTGCCGGTGCTCGTCGGCCTTGGCATCGACGAGCTGTCGGTAAGCATTCCGGCGGTCGGTTCGATCAAGGCTCAGCTTGCACGCGTGACGACCGAAGAAGCCAGGAAGCTCGCCGCCGAGGTGCTGTGTCTGGGCACCGCCGCGGAAGTCCGCGCGCATCTGTCGCGCTTTGCCGAGTGAGCGGATCAACAGGAGATCAGCCATGTTCTCGCATGCCTTCGGAGTCTTGCAGAAGATCGGCAAATCGCTGATGCTGCCCGTCGCCGTGCTCCCGGTGGCCGGCCTGCTGCTCGGTCTCGGCGCCACCGACTTTCACGGTTACGTGCCGGTCGTCGTGCTCGCGCTGATGAAGAACGCGGGCGACGTGATCTTCGGCAACCTGCCGCTGATCTTCGCGATCGGCGTCGCGCTCGGCTTCACCGAGAACGATGGCGTCTCGGGCATCGCCGCAACGATCGGATATCTGGTGATGACGGCCACGTTGGGTGTGATCGGCAAGCTCCAGGGCGTCGAAACCGACACGATCATGGGCATACCGTCGATCCAGACCGGCGTGTTCGGCGGCATCCTCGCCGGTGGTCTTGCGGCATGGATGTTCAACCGCTACTACCGGATCACGTTGCCGCCCTATCTCGGCTTCTTCGCCGGCAAGCGCTTCGTGCCGATCGTGACCGCGATCGGCTCGATCGTGCTCGGCGCGATCCTGTCTTTCGTGTGGCCGCCGATCGGCAGCGCAATCAAGGCTTTTTCGCATTGGGCGGCGGTTTCCGACCCGCGCACCGCCGCGACGGTCTACGGTTTCGTCGAACGTCTGCTGATTCCGTTCGGCCTGCATCACATCTGGAACGTGCCGTTCTTCTTCGAAATGGGCAGCTACCTCGACCCGACGACCGGCAGGACGGTTCACGGCGACATCACCCGTTTTTTCGCGGGCGACCGGACCGCGGGCATCCTGGCGGGCGCGTTCCTGTTCAAGATGTTCGGCCTGCCGGCCGCGGCGATCGCGATCTGGCATTGCGCGAAGCCGGAGAAGAAGGTGGCCGTCGGCGGCATGATGGTCTCGGCCGCGCTGACTTCTTTCCTCACCGGCATCACCGAGCCGATCGAATTCGCGTTCCTGTTCGTCGCGCCGGTGCTTTACCTGATTCACGCATGCCTCGCGGCGTCGGCGCAGTTCGTGGCGAACACACTGGGCATGCGCATGGGCTTCACGTTTTCGCAAGGCGGCATCGATTTTCTGATGTTCAACCTGATCGGTGGGAAGGCCACGCACGCGTGGTACGTTTTCATCCTTGGTCCAATTTACGCGGTGATCTATTACGGCGTGTTCCGCTTCGTCATCACGCGCTTCAACCTCAAGACACCCGGTCGCGAGGACGACGCGGCGGAAACAGCGGCGGTTGCCGCGAGCGGCGCGGGAGGACGTTCGCGCGAACTCGTACTCGCCTTTGGCGGTCGCTCCAATATCACGAGTCTCGACGCTTGCATCACGCGGCTGCGCATCTCCGTGAAGGACCCGGCGGGCGTCGACGAACACAAGCTCAAGGCGCTCGGTGCCGCGGGTGTGGTGCGCATGGGCAACGGTGTGCAGGCAATCTTCGGGCCGTTGTCGGAGAACATGAAAACCGACATGCAGGACTATCTGAAGACAGCGGGCGCCGAAGCGGATTTGCCGGCGGCGGGGGTGCCTGGTGTGGAAGGCGCAGCGGCGGCGGCTCCAGCGGCTGTGGCCGCGTCGGTGCAAAACTCGCCGCAGGAAACGGAGCGCGCGGAAAAGATTCGTGCGGCGCTGGGCGGCGCGGCCAACATCAGGAAGCTCGACGCGCTGGCGGCCACGCGGTTGCGTGTCGAGCTATCGGACGCGTCGCGCATCGACGCGGCCGCATTGAAAGCGGCGGGCGTGGTCGCGACGCAAGCGTTGAAGAACGGCGCACTCGATCTGATCGTGGGTCTCGGCTCGGGCAACCTCGCAGGCGCAATGCGATAGCAGCAACGAATATCGTCAGCAACTGCCGCGCGTCGAACGCGAGGCCTGCCCGGTGGAAGCGCTCAGTCGCGTTGCTTTGTCCACCTATAGGGGGCGGCATGGAAGCAGCCAGAACTTTCCTCGAAACTCAGCCGCTGTTCGCGCTTTTTCTGACCATCGCGCTTGGCTACCTGGTCGGCGAAATCACTATCAAGGGCGTGGCTCTAGGCTCGGGGGCCGTGCTGTTCGTTGGACTGGCGCTCGGCGCGTTCGCGCCGAAATCCGCGCCGCCGGCGTTGCTGGGCACGCTCGGTCTGCTGCTGTTTCTGTATGGCATCGGCATTCAGTACGGCGCGCAGTTCTTCCGCGGACTCACGAGCCGGGAAGGCGTGAAGGCCAACGCGGCCGCATGTCTGGGCGTGATCGTTTCGGGTCTGGTGGCGTGCGCCTTCATCCATTTCGGCATCACGCTCGCCGATGCGCTCGGCATGTTCGCCGGCAGCGGCACCAGCACGGCGAGCCTGCAGGTTGCCATCGCATCGATGAAAAGCAGCGATGCCGCCGTGGCTTATAGCGTCACCTATCCGTTCGGCGTGGCCGGGCCGATCCTATTCCTCTATGTGCTGAACTCAGTCCTGAAAGCCAAAATACCGAAACCGCCCGCGAAGGTGCTGGAGACCGCGGAAATCGCGCTGCGCAATGCCAGTCTCTTCGGTCTCAGGCTGTCGGAGCTCTCGACTCGCCTGCCTGCCGGCGTAGTGATCGCGGCCGTGCGGCGCGCGCATCACAATCAGTTGCCCAGCGACGACTTCACGCTGCGCGCCGACGACGTCCTCCTTGCCACCGCCACCGAGCGCCGCCCGCTCGACGAAGCAACGGCGCTCTGCGGCGAGCTACAGCCCGGGCGTATCTCGAGTCATCGGGAAGACCTGGACTATATGCGCGTGTTCGCGTCGAGTCCGTCGGTCGTCGGCACGGCGCTCGGCAATCTGCGCTTTCCGGATGGCGTGACCTGCGCGGTCGCGCACGTGCGGCGCGGCGACGCCGATCTACTGTCGACGCCAGAGCTCATTCTCGAAGCTGGCGACCGCGTCGGCCTGCTCGTCAGTAGCGCGCATCGCGCGAGGGTCCGCGCGTTTTTCGGCGATTCGATCAAGGGCACGGCCGACCTCAGTTTCATCTGTCTGGGCATCGGCGCGGCAGCGGGGCTGCTGGTCGGCGCGATCCCGCTGCGCGCGCCCGGTCTCGGCGTGTTCAGCCTGGGTCTCGCGGCGTTGCTACTGGTCGCGCTGTGCCTCGGCAAGGCGCGCCGCAGCGGACCGTTCGTGTGGGTGATGCCGCTCTCTGCAAATCTCGTGCTGCGCAATCTCGGGCTGACGATTTTTCTCGCGCAGGTGGGCCTGTCTTGCGGACCGAAGTTCGTCGCGACCGTCGGCACTGCCGGACCGCTGCTGCTGCTTTATGGCGTGATCACGCTGCTGGTGCTCGTCGGCGTCACGGCTGTGTGCTGCCTGTGGGTCTTCAGACTGTCTTTCGATACATCGGTCGGCGTGATCTGCGGGGCGACCGGCAATCCCGCGATTCTCGCCTTCGCCAACCGCATCGCGCCAACGGATCAGCCCGACGTCATGTACGCGATGATTTTTCCGTCGATGACCATCGTCAAGGTGCTTTTCGTGCAGATCGCCATCGCGATCGCAGCCGGCTAGGCGAGACCGTTATCGCGACCTGCCGCTGTTCGACCCTAAAGCTTCCGTCCTCGTAGACAGCGGCCAACCGCGGAGCGGCGGACAGCCGCAGACTTCCGCGAATATCAGGAACGCCGCTTGCGCCACCTGGAGCCGCGCGGCGTAGTCTGGAACCATGATGCGGACGGCTTGGCGATGGAGGCTAGATGAAAGGACGGGTGGCGAGTGCAGGCGTGGCCGTTGTCGTGGTTGCCCTCATGGCCGCATACGGCGGACCCACCGCGCATGCTGGGGAGCCCGCGCCGGTTGCCGTGACCGCGCCCTTCGCGGCCGGCAGCGATACCGCGGCCGCGGCGCGCGGCGCGAAGCTCGCGGCCGTTGGTAATTGCGTCGCGTGCCACACCGCGACGGGCGGCCTGCCCCTCGCGGGCGGACTGCCACTGCGAACACCCTTCGGCATCATTTACTCGACCAACATCACCCCGGACAACGAGACGGGTATCGGGGGCTGGTCGCTCGACGCGTTCGCGCGCGCGATGCGGCGCGGCGTGTCCAGCGACGGCCATCTGCTCTATCCCGCGTTCCCCTATCCGCACTTCACGCACATCAGCAATGCCGATATGGGCTCGCTGTATGCGTGGCTGATGAGCCGCGCTCCCGTCAAGGCGCCTGCGCCGCACAACGACCTGATCTTCCCGCTCGGCTTCAGGCCCCTCATCGCCGTGTGGAATCTTTTTTACCTGCATACCGGTACCGAAGCAGCGCCGGCCCTGCCCGAAGCGCCGGATGTCGCACGCGGACGATACCTGGTCGAAAGCCTCGGTCATTGCGGTGCGTGCCACACGCCGCTCGACCGCCTCGGTGCCGAACGCCGCGACCGCGCGCTGCAAGGCGGCACGATCGACGGATGGGATGCGCCCGCGCTGACGGACCTCACTTCACGCCCCACGCCCTGGACGCAGGCACAGCTCGTCAGCTATCTGCGCACGGGCCTCGCGAGCGCCCATGGGGCGGCGGCGGGTCCGATGCGCCCCGTCACGCGCATGCTCGCCGACGCGTCCGCCTCCGACGTAGAGGCGATTGCCGCGTATCTGCTGGCGTTGCCGTCCGGGAGCCCAGGCGTGCCGGAGCATCCGGTCGCCTCGCCCTCCGCTTCCGCCGCGCCCGTGTCCACCGCGCCCGGCGGCGGCGCGAATCTATTCTCCGCGGCCTGTGCATCGTGCCATGCCGAAGGCGCGCCGATGTCGAGCGGGGGCGCTCGACCGTCGCTGTCCCTTTCCACGGCCGTCAACGCCGACAGCCCGCGCAACATGGTCCGCATCATCCTCGATGGAATCGACTGGCACGAAAGCGATAGCGCGCCCTTCATGCCATCATTCGCCAACACATTCACGGATGCCCAGATAGCGGAGCTCGCCAACTACACGCGCGAACGCTTCACCGCACGCGACGCGTGGCCCTCGCTCGACGCCGGCGCGGTCGCGCATTTTCGCAAGGACGGCCTGCCACGATGATCACGCTCAACGTCAACGGAGTCAGTCATACGGTCGATGTCGACCCGTCAACGCCGCTGCTCTACGTGTTGCGCAACCAGTTGCAGCTCGATGGCGCGAAGTTCGGCTGCGGTCTCGGTCAATGCGGCGCATGCACGGTCAGCGTCGGCGGCGAACCGGTGTTCTCGTGCCTCATGCCGGTCGTGGCCCTTGGCGACCGGCCAGTGCGAACCGTCGAAGGACTGGGCAGCGCGGAACATCCGGGACCACTTCAGCAAGCCTTCATTGACGAGCAAGCCGCGCAATGCGGCTATTGCATCGCCGGTATGATCATGCGCGCGCACACGCTGCTGGAGCAAACCCCGCACCCAGGCGATGAACAGATCCGCCGCTACATGCAGCCGAACCTGTGCCGCTGCGGCACGCACATGCGCATTCTCGCGGCGATCCGGCAAGTCGCCACGGGTTCGCCGCGAACGGACGAGGGAGCGCAGTCGTGAGCGACGGCCGCCCGTCCTCCGTCGCTCACGGCAGCGGCCCCAATGACCCCGCGCGGCGCCGCTTCCTCGTTGGCGGCTCGCTGATGGTGAGCTTCGCGATCGTGCCCGGCATGGCCGCGCTTGCGCAAACCACCACCGAAGCGGGCACCTTCAACGCGAGCGCCCCGAAGCTGCCGGGCAGTCTCAAGAGCACGCCGTTGCTCGATGCGTGGATCAAGGTCGCCCCTGACGGCCACGTGAGCGTATTCACGGGCAAGGCGGAGCTTGGCACGGGCATTCGCACCGCGCTGCTGCAGGTCGCCGCGGAAGAGCTGGATCTCGCGCCTCATGCGATCGAGCTGATCACCGCCGACACCGCCGCAACGCCGAACGAAGGCTACACCGCAGGCAGTCACACGATGGCGGACAGCGGCACCGCGATCCTCAACGCCGCCGCTCAGGTACGCGCGCTGCTGGTCGCGAGCGCGGCGTCGCAGTTGGGCGTCGACGCAGCGGCCCTGACGACGCGCGACGGCGCCGTCATTGCCGCCGACGGAAGACGCGTGAGCTATGGCGAAGCCGCGCAATACGCGGACTTCCATCAGAACGCGCAGCCCGACGCGCCGAAAAAGCCGCCATCGGCCTACGCGCTGATTGGCCATATGCTGCCGCGCGTGGATATACCGGGCAAGGTGACGGGCGGCGCGAGCTATGTTCAGGATCTCCGGCCGCACGGCATGCTGCATGCCCGCGTCGTGCGGCCGCCGTCTTATGGCGCGAGCCTCGTCGCAGTCGATAGCGGGCGCGTCGAAGCGCTGCCCGGCGTCATCAAGGTCGTGCGCAACGGCAACTACCTCGCGGTGGTCGCCGACGACGAATGGCGCGCGATCCTCGCGATGCGTGAGCTTGCGCTTGCAGCGCAATGGCAGGGCGGGCCGCCACTGCCCGATCCGGCGAACGTTCACGCGCTGCTGATGAGTCTGCCTTCACAGGAAATCGAGGTGGCCGATCAGGGCGCAGCGACGGGCGCGGCCGCGCCTGTGGCGACGCTGCGGGCGCGCTATTCGAGGCCGTATCTGACGCATGGCTCGATTGGGCCATCGTGCGCTGTCGCGCAGCTCGACAACGATGTGATGACCGTGTGGACGCACACGCAAGGCGTCTATCCGCTGCGTGCGGGCATCGCCGAAATGCTCGCGATGCCACCCGACAAGGTGCGCTGCGTCCATGTGGAAGGTTCGGGCTGCTACGGACACAACGGCGCGGACGATGTCGCGGCCGACGCCGCACTCGTTGCACGCGAGCTGCCTGGCCGCCCGGTGCGCGTGCAATTGATGCGCGAACAGGAACACATGTGGGAGCCGTTCGGCCCGGCCATGACAGTCGAGGCGAATGCAACGCTCGATTCGGCAGGCACGCTTGCCGACTGGCGTTACGAGCTATGGAGCAACACGCATAACAACCGCATCGAGAATGCGGGCCGCCTGTTGCCCGCGCAGCTCCTTGCGCAACCGTTCACCCCCGCGCCGCCGAAGCCGATTCCGATGCCGGAAGGCGGAGGCGACCGCAACAGCATTCCGCTTTACCGCGTGCCCAGCCTGCACGTGCAGCATCATTTCGTGCCGACGATGCCGATACGTGTCTCTGCCATGCGCTCGCTCGGCGCGCACATGAACGTGTTCGCGATCGAGAGCTTCATCGACGAGCTCGCCAGAGCCGCGCACGCCGACCCCGTGGCGTTTCGCCTCAAACATCTCGATGATCCGCGCGCGCATGGCGTCATTAGCGCCGTAGTCGATCAATTCGGCTGGCGAGCCCGCAGCGCGCGAACGGGCGACTCGAGCCCGCGCTCGCACGGTACCGGCTTTGCGTTTGCCCAATACAAGAACCTGATGGCCTACCTTGCCGTCGCGATGGACGTGACGGTCATGCGCGATACCGGCGAGCTCAGCATCGAGCGTGTCGTAGCAGCCGTCGATTGCGGACAGATCGTGAATCCGGACGGCGTGCGCAATCAGATCGAAGGCGGCATTTTGCAAACCACGAGCTGGACGCTCTATGAAGAAACGCATTTCGACCCGCAACGCATCACGAGCTATGACTGGAGCACTTATCCGATCATGCGCTTCTCGTCCGTACCCAAACGCGTGGACGTGCTGTTGATCGACCGGCCGGGCCTGCCATTCCTCGGGGTCGGAGAAGCGGCGCAAGGCCCGGCCGCCGCGGCGCTCGCGAATGCGATCGACGACGCGACCGGTGTGCGGATCCGCGACTTGCCGTTGCTCGGGACGAAGGGGAAAAACGTGCTCAAGGCATGAGGCTTTCGTTCCGCAAAAGTACAGATACTGGCGTGTAAAAGCCAAACAAGCCTATAGCTGGGTCCAGGCCCCTGGTCAAACGAACGCGACGCGCGCGACCTTCGGCGCGGCGTCGGGACCGCGCTCAGTGGGTGGACGGAAACGCGAACGTCGCACGCGCGCTGCCATTGCCGCGGACGTTCACGGTCTCCCTTCTGGTCACGCTGCCGTAAGTGGCGTTGACCGTATAGCGCCCTTGAGGCAGCCGCACGAGCATGTACGGCCCCTTCGACGTGGCCTCGAACACGGTCGCGCCGCCAACTTTGGCAATCTTCACCTGGACGTCGGCCACATAGCTCGCCCCGGGACCGGTGAACTGCAGAGACAACGGCCACTGCCTTCGTGCCTGCCGCAGCGCAGTCGACTCGTCGCGACCGACTCCGCCGGTCACGAACGATATGTCGCCCTGCTGCTGTGTCTCGGGCATGCCGGTCCTATGGATCTCGCTGGCGCTCTGCGGAGCAGCCGTCTGCGACACTGCGACGCCTGCCTGAGCCAGTGTGAATGCCGCGGCGAGCATCATGGACGCGATCCGGGGAGCGTTTCGTTGCATTTTCATCTTGACTGCTCCTTACAGTATTGCCGACGGTTCGTCGGACGGAAGAACGCTTGCAATAGGTTGGAAACACATCGCGCGCCGGGTATCGGCCACGAGCGAGGGTGCCTCACGACTCGAGTAAGAATACCCGTCAATTCTGTTTGGCGTCTTCATGGACCGGAGTTGGGGGGCCGCCTGCCGTTGAGGTCCCGGCCTGGGCTGGAGGGACGCGTGGCATGCGGATACCCGCGTAGGCGATCGCCACCGTCAGCAGCGGACTTACCACGCAAAATACGGCATAGGGCGCATAACTGAGTGTCGGCACGCCAAGGGTCACCGCCATAAACGCGCCGCAACTGTTCCAAGGGATCAGCGCGCCTGTGGTCGTGGCCGAATCACCAACGGAACGCGATAACACGATGGGCGCGTAGCCGCGTGCCGCGAATGCATTTCTGAACATCCGGGCCGGCAGCACGACTGCGATGAACTGGTCTGCCGTAACGATGTTCGTCGCGATAGTCGCCAGGACCAGGGAGCCGACCAGCGCCCCACCGCTCCTGGCCCAATCGACTACCGGGGCAATGAGGCGTTCTATCGCACCGCACTTCTCGACCACCCCTCCGAATGCCAGTGCCGTGATGATCAGCCAGATAGTATTCAACATGCTGTCCATACCGCCGCGAGTGAGGAGCGTATCAAGCACTGGATTTCCAGTCGTGGACCTGTAGCCGCTCCCAAGCGCAAGCCATACGCCTTTGAGCATCGCAATCGGGATCGGCACGCCCTCTCGCGCGGCGGCAAATGCGAGGACTCGCGCTGGCTCGACGAAAACGGCAACCACGCCACCCGCCAATGCGCCAAGAAAGATGGTGGTAAATGGCGGAAGCCGGAACAGCGTCAGCACGACGACAAGAATGAGCGGCAGGAACAGCACGGGCGATATGTAGAATGCGCTCTGCATTGCAGCAACCTCCGCGCTCGCATCGAAGGCGCCCGGGCGGCGAAGCAGATAAAACACGGCCAGCGTGATGACAATCGCGACGAGTGATGTCAGCAGCGTCTCTCGCACGTGTTGATACAGGTCGACACCGGCGGCAGCGGCCGCAAGATTCGCGGTGTCCGAGAGCGGCGAAGACTTGTCGCCGAAATAAGCGCCGGAAATCACTGCACCGGCCGTTATGGCGGGGCTTAGGCCCATGCTGTGCGCAATGCCCATCAGGCCGATTCCGATCGTACCCACGACAGTCCACGAGGTCCCAATGGCGAACGAGATCACCGCGCAGATTGCAGCCGCCGAGACGTAAAAGTAGTCCGGGCTCAGCAATTTCAGCCCGTAATAGACCATGGCGACGATCGTGCCGCAGAGCGCCCACGTGCCGATCAGCGCGCCGACTGCGAACAGGATGAGAATCGCGCCGATACCGGAACTGACACTGGCATTCGCGGCCTCGCCCAGCGAAGCGAGCGAATGACCGCGACGCCAACCGACGAATACGGCCAGCATGGTCGCCACGACGAGTGCCACCTGGTTCGGCCCGTTCGCACCACCATCGCCGAACAGGTAGAAGGACAGACTGACGAGAAAGACGAGGCCAGCGATCGGTATCAGTGCTTCGAGCATCGTGACCGGCTGGGGTGACTCGCTCCGCTTCATCGCCACGCTCCGTTCGTTTGCTGGGTAGTCCAAACGTCGCCATCCAGACCGCCGGGTAGCCGGTGAATCATCGAAACATGCGCGAACGGCTGCTTTGATTCGATGTCACGGCGCAGGCGTGCGGCCCTCGGTCCTGCGACTCGGCAATGGCAGCTCCGGCGGGCTCGTCGTTGCTTAAAGCATAGGAAAGAATCGTTGCTGCGTGAAGAATTGCAGGATTCGTGCCGAGCTTCCCGCCTGCGGTTACAGGCTGCCGTACCTACTCTCGCTCAGCGCGAGACCTGCAGTCAACGGCAGCTCACCAGGCGTAGCGGAAACCGACGTCGCCCCAGACGCTCCAGGACCGCTGATCTCGAGCGAGCTCGTCCCCGCGATGGCGCCGACAATCGTCTTCCCGCTGATCGTCACAGTGCCGTTGGACTTGATCTGCAAATCCGCAGTGCCGCTCGAACCGATCACGAGGAGCGGTGACGTGAGCAACCCACCACCGTTCGACACCACGATTGTTCCTGCGGACGGCGGCAGGCCGCCCGAGGCACCATTGAAGGCGAGGTAAGTCCCGCTGCCACTCGTCGGCCTGCCACCGTCAGTGATCGTCAGCATGCCTACACTGCCCGGACTGACACCGACACCGAGACAGGTTCCGGCGGAAAGCGTGCTGCCGGCGCCACTGACGACGGCCGTCGCCGTCGATCCGCCCCCGATCTGCAGAGTCCCGCTCGAACTGGAAACGGCGCCCCCATTTGTCACGCTCAGTTGCGCAGGTCCGCTGTTCCCAACAATAAAAAAGCCCGCGTTCGTATACATCGAACCTTCACCGGCAACTGTGAGTACTCCGCTGCTGCCCGGGTTGTCACCGACGTGGCTCTGAGAGGCGCTGAAGACCGTGCCGCCGGCGCTGACGTTCAGCGTTCCCGATCCGTTAAAACCGATGTAATACTGCGACTGCGGGTTTGTCGTCGTAATGTTCCCGCCATTCACGGTGATGAGGCCACTACTGTTGGCTGCAAAACCAGCAAAAAGGCCACTCAGTGTAACGTTCGCACCTGTCGGCACAATGACGGCCGCAGACATAAACGGTATTTGCGGACTCCCTTCCGACTGCAAGTCCAAGGCTTGCCGCCGCTACACAACCCAGCCGAGGTTTCAACTTTTCATAACCGATCGTGGTTATTCATGCCTTGCAAGGATTATGGTTTTTCGTTAATTAACTGTGCGCTGATTGGGTGGGTCTACCCCGCATAGACCGAACAACGATGGAAGGATCCGACACTAATTCGAGAAAAAACGCCCGTTTTTTCCCCAGGCAGAAGTGAATATCCATCGGGTAACCGCAAAATTCCAGGTCAGTGAAATCCCATTTTCAATGATCTGCGGCGGCAGAAAAACTCGAACTGGTCAATCGTTCCGGCCAGTAACAACTCGCCGGTTTCAATGGCGCGATTCATTTGGCATAAAGCGGCCGGATTGGGTTAATCGGCCGTCCCGCGAATTGGTTGGCGGCGCATCCGCGTTCGCAGCGAGGTCACCAAAACACCAAATCGATTAACTTCCAGACGGAAGTTTTATGATTATCCGGTTCAAGTCGATGACTCTCACCGGTCGACGTATCCAATATAGTCAACGGGGTGCGGCGGACTTGCGCTGCTGCTTTGGTAAGAGCAAAGCGGGCGAGCGCAATGCCGCAACCATGTCGCCCGACCGCCCACGTGTTGGACGCAGACTGTAGTCGAACAGGCAGCGAGCGCTACCTGGGTATGCCGCTTGCGAAACCCCAATAGGATCCTTCCACCATGTCGTGTCATGTCCACCGTACTGCTCATCGACGATGACCTTGAAAACCGATGCGCGCTGCAACTGGCGTTGGAGAGTCGCGGACACCGTGTTGTGCTCGCGGAGAACGGATGGGACGCACTGCAAAAGGCCCACACGGATTTTCCGGAACTCGTCATCACCGATTTGGAGATGCCGGAAATGGACGGCAAGGAGCTTTGCCGGCGTCTGAAGTGTCAGGCGGTGTTTTCCGGCTTACCGGTGGTGCTGCTGTCGGCTATGCCGGAACCTACGGAAGAGATTCGCTGCTGGACAGCGTTCCTGCGAAAGCCGGCCTCGATAGCGGCGTTGCTTGACGCCGTCGACAGGTTCATTGCAGCGCGCCTGACCTATGCGCGGGCGCCACGCGACTCCGAGTACCCCACCGCGGCGCGCTGGCGAGCCATCGATTCGCGATGCTGGCCGTAAAGCCCAAGCTGTTGGAATGCGAAGCCACAGGTTACACACGCAGCCAGGCGGTGTTTGCTGGACGGCCGGTCCCGTTCTTAGCGGACGGCCTGCAAAGCGGCGAGATTACTGAAACCCGGGTTGAGTCATCCACCTGGTTTTTCAGATTTGACTGGAATGATGCACCGGTCGTGACCCATCACATCGTCAGCAATGAGCCCGTACAGGAACCGTCGCTACAGCGCAGCGCCTGCGCGCTGACACAAGGTAAAAGATGGCAAGAGATCGTCCCCCTTCTCGCGGGCGGCAACAGCGCACGCCTATTGTTTGCCACTTCCTCCGGGCATGCCTCATGCTGCACGCAGGTCAGAGAAAGCAGTTCCCGAACGGGAGACGATCATGAAGTTGATAATGGCAGGAATCAGCGCAATTTCCATCATCGCTAGCGCTTGCGCATTTGCGCAGACCAACACCGGCAACGCTGCGCCAGCACACCGTGATACTCAAAACGCGCAGCCGGGTGCCGCTGGCCAGAGCATGGGCCGTGCTGCGGACGCCGGCAACAGCAAGCCCGCCAGTGGCACATTGATGCAGAAGCGTGAGCACGCGATGTCGCCTCAAGGCGCCTCAAACTCGAACGCAACTGGCGCGATGAAACAATAATGGCGACGCGAGACCCCGATGGCGTGCACGAGCGCGTTTTCTCGATGAGATCTGACCGGGTTCTAATGGTCGAGGCTGATCGCGCGCATGGAGCAGCACGAGCCGAATAGGTAATCGGGGCGTGCACCCTTTCTGTTGCGACGATGCTGCGGATTTGCTTCATGCAGTCGGGGTCGGTCTGTGAGGACCGGCGATGGAATAGGCGCGTCTCGGCAGGTGTAAAACCACCAGCAGATCCCCACATAATTCGTTGCATGCCCGTTACCAAGCCGGGCTCCCCTGCTACGCCCGGCGCGGCAGACGTACGGCGAATGCGGTCTCTTCTTTATCTGACCGCGCCTCGATCGCGCCGTGATGCGCCTTGGCGATTTCGCTCGCGATATACAGCCCGAGCCCAAGGCTGCCTTGCGCGTCCTCGTTGATTTTTCGCTCTGGACCTCGCTGAAGAGGATCAAAGATGCGCTCCAGCAACAGTCCCTCGATGGTTGGTCCGCTATTGCAGACTTCGAAGCGCACCTCGGCCTCCTCGCCAGTCACTACGACGCGAACGGGCGCGTCTCGCGCGCCATATCTGAGCGCATTCAGGACGAGATTGCCGAGCAGTTGCTGCAGACGCGGACCGTCCCAGACACCCTGAACGTCACCGTGCACCTCGAGCTCGATCTGCCGGTCTGGATGGACTGCGCGCAACTGGTCCAGCTCATCAGTGAACACGTTCGTCAGATCAACGGGAGCAGGTATGACGTTAATACCTAGCCCGAGCCTTGTTCGGTTGAAATCGCACAGATCATCCAGAAGTGCCTGCATCCGGGCGCCGCTGCGCACCAGACGGGCTGCAGCTTCTGAAACGCGCTCCCCCGCGTTGAGCGCGGACAGATATGAAGCTGTCACCTGGATCGTCTGCAGCGGGCTCCGCATGTCGTGTCCGAGCATCCCAAGCAACAGATTGCGAGCCTGATCGACTTGTGTGCTGAAAAACCCGAGTGATTCGGCCAGCGCCTGATCGATGGCCTCATTGAAACGGACGATGTCATCCAGATGAGGCGCATCGGGCTGACACTCATCCATCCACAGACGCAGCACGCTTGCACGCAAAGCGCGGTATTCCGCGGCCAGCTGGTTGATGTTGAAACCGCCTCGAGCGCGCAGGACCGCATGGGATTGCGCAGCTGTCTCCGGCGCATCCGTCAGCCGGGGTGCCCGCCCCAAGGATTTTTCGTGCTGCGCTTCCCTGGTCTGCGAAGTCTGCAAATCCCTGGCTACTGCTTCCAGAATCTGCTGCGCGTGGTCGCGCAACGCGAGGGAGCCCATGTTTCCAGCGGCTGGCAGCAGCGTGGCGGCAAACGCCTCCCACTGCGCCAGAATGGGCTCCATTTCCTGCACGATAAAATCGGACAGTCGCATGCCTACTCCGGCGAAGAAATTGAGGAGATTTTTAGCCGAACCGATATTACGCGCCAGTTCGTCGCGGGATCCATCGGGTTTACACCGTCTTGGACTACCTGGAGGTAGTCCATGTACTTGTAATGAACCGCCTGGATTTTCTGGACAGCGGTGAGCGTTCGTGTCCGGCCTTTCATGAAACGCCACAACGATTCGCCGCACGCCCCTGAGCGGGGAGAAGTGGAGCGCCAGGTCGAATCGCTTCGACGCGATATCCGCCAATGGCAGCTTGAACACGACATCCGGGAGAAGACGTCGCTGGCCGGAGTGGCTCTCACGTACGCGCGACGCGAAGCTGATTCGGTCGATGTCGCGCAAAGGGTGTTCGCCCGACAATGCGGCCCACGCAATCCCGCCGATACGCTGTGTGCTCGCTCTCTATCCGACGGCTCTTTCTCTTTAGACCTGACGCTTAGGTGATCCGATGTCCGTACGGCCCCCTGCTTTTCGAGTTCTACTCTCTCGGGTACTGTGGCCGTCAAGCAAAGGCACCGGTTTACCAGAACCGATGGGCAAGCGATTGGATCGAAACGCGTGACCAACACCCCGCTGCATCTTCCTCTGATGGCGAATGGCCGGCCTGCACGCCAATCCCTCTCTCGTTGCGTCCGAAGGTGAGACGTCTGTCACCCGAAGCGCGCGTGCAGCCAGTCCTGCGCCCAGTTCTTCGCATAGGCTATCGCGTCCTCGCGTGCGTCGAAGCCTGCCAGATCGCCACTCGAATGAATCTCGTACCCGGTGCCGTCGGCACGGCTGCCGCTGATGCGTGCGTGGGCCATGTACTCGCCGTCGGCCCGCCGGGGGGTCGGGTCGATAACGATCAGGGTGGAATTGAAGCGCATGGTATTCCTTTGGGGTTATCGCTCGATTGCGACTGTCGCAGAGGGGCGTCGAAAAGCGCGACCTAAGTGCTCAGCATGGCCATGATTTGTCCGGCCTCGCGATCCGAATCGCAGCTTTCCATGCCGCGTTCGCATAGAAGCGCACGAATCGACATGAACATCAGAAACGCGCCCGCATCGATCTCGTGACGGTGGTCATGGATGAGGCCATCCAGTTCGCCCTGCGCGCCGGGCGGCAGAAACCGATCGACGATGTCAGCGCCATTGCACCGAATCCATTTCAGCAGGTCGTTTCTTTCCATACCAGACTCCAATGTTTGCAACGGCTCTGAGTCAACCACCAGCGCATGAAGTTCGAGCCCGCGGTAGAGACGGGAACCGGTTGTGATCGGTACCTTTGAGGCCATCTCATTGTGTAGCGGAAAAGACGGAGCGTAGCGACGTGGGCCACTGCGTCCGCTGCCCTTCAGGAGGTCGGCCACGTTTCGGTTTTGGGTGAAAGCGGATCTCCGGTTCCGTCGGGTAAGCAGCTTAGGGACGCGAGGAACGGTCGCAGATCGAGTGACGATTTCATGCTACGCCCATTGATGGATTTGTACAGATAAACTCGTGCTCCAGGCGCCGTCAGAGAATCACAGGGACCATGC
Source organism: Paraburkholderia sp. UCT2 (assembly GCF_014397665.1). Lineage (NCBI taxonomy): Bacteria > Pseudomonadati > Pseudomonadota > Betaproteobacteria > Burkholderiales > Burkholderiaceae > Paraburkholderia > Paraburkholderia sp. UCT2. Next base: position 74,711 of record NZ_VZQO01000016.1, on the reverse strand, counting down.
AAGTCAACCCGGCACTTACGTACCGCAGCGCCGGTAGGCGGCGGCGATCCGAAGATCCACATCGGACTGCCTCTCTCCTCAGGCTCATCATGTGGCGACGCAGAGTGCGCCTCCGACATGCGTGGCAAGCAGTCTCGACGTCAACAATTCAACGACGGCGAAACGAAGCGCGCGAAACTGCAGTGCAGCCCCGTTCGCCCCTTTTTGGCGGAAATCGATTCACCCTTTCGTCAGGTCATAAGGCGTTCCAGCGTTATCCGGCCGCCTGCGAGGAGACCGATACGATGTTTGCGCCTCTGGCACGACGCGGACGCACCCGCGACCACGCCATTGCCTAGCGTGACACGCAACGGCTATCCGGACCGGCTTTATTTCGGGGGTACGTGTTCGTCGCGGAACAGCCGGGAACGCTTGGCCCGATTGGGCGACGAGACGGCGTGAGCCAGCGACGCCAATTGCTACTCGACTTGCAGGTCTGCGGTACGTTTTTGCAGCCGGCCACATCGAATCTTCGGGGATGGCCAAGTCGCGAATCGTTCGGGAGGATGATCGCCGGCGAGCGTACCGAGCAGCACCTCGATCGCAGCCCTGTCCCGCTATTGCGGCAATGAGGTATGCTCACCGCCGGGTAAAGGGTCCGTTGCGCAGCGGAATGCGGCCATACCGGTCGCCAAAAGCTGGAGGTGCTGGCCGCCTTTTATGTGGGAGCGACGATCGGATCGGCCATCAGGCAGACAGCAATTCGTCGCACGATCGAGCACATCGATGGATGCTGTCCGTCAGCGGCGTTTTCATATGTCGATGACCGAAGCGCCGCTCACCTTTCCGTCGACGATGTCCTTTCCCTGCTGCCGGGCGGCTCGCCTTGCCGTACCGAAGTCAGAGAATGTATGCGTTTGGTTCAGCCTGAAGACCCGGCTTGCGGAGGGAATTGCTGTCGCCGCCGGACGACATATCCGTACTGCAATTTCGTAACCTTCCGCGTAACGGGAATGTCCGTCAAAGCGGCTGAATGTGCGGGGAAAGACAAGGGGATGAAGTTCGTACCCCTTGTAGAGAAGAATCGGGTGTGTCGACATGTTGGTCACTCCGCAGGGTATGGCTCACTATACGCTGGAACGGGTTACATCGGGCGGCGCAGACGCGGAGACTGTTACCAGAATTGTATTGACCGATAGTACTGTCGCGCGTACCTTGAAACGTGGGGTCGGCAAAGCGGGGCACTGCCCGGATTGTCATAGCGTTGGCTTAGATGGCCGGCGACGGCTGCCTGCCTGGTTCCACCTCTGCGCTTACGTTGCAAACCCTTCAAGAACACCACGATCAACAGCGTCTGCTTGCCACGCGCGATGAGGCTGGCCAAGGATACGGGAGCGACCCACTTCGTGAGTTCGGGACAGTGTGGTGCCCGATCGGACAAACGTGAGCGGAATGCCGGGTGAGGGAACGCTTGCGGATGTTAAGCACGAAGCTCGGGTATCCGCGTACCGGACAGCTAGCCAGGAAACTTCGTTCCGGTCGCCTCGTCGGTGTGGCTCGGGGGCGTATCTCCTTCGGCCAAACCTGCACAACGATCAAAAACGTGCTGCTTGCTGCGGCCAAAAGGAGTGACCTGATGACAACCATTCGCCATTATCGCGGTCTCGATATCTCCCTACTCGTGTATCCGCATCGCACGACACAACCGGGATATGGTCACAATTACGAGGAAGGATTCGATGCGTCGATTCGCATCAGCGACCCGGATTCCATGACGGACAACCCGCGAAGTCGCTTATTCCGTGTGCCCGGCAAGAGGCCCTTCGTGAATGCCGGCGACGCAAGGCGCGCGTCGGTGGCCTACGCCGAAATGCTGATTGATACCGACGGCTTTGATCGCACCATCCTGGAGTCCCCCTGAGCGCTAGAGCCAGAACCTGAGTCTATGCAGAAGGTACCCGTGTTCGCGCGCGCCAGCGGCACGCCATCAACAATGCGTGTGATAAAGAAGTTGACCTTCTGATCGTCAGTCGCCACATGCTCGGCAGGCTATGCCGGTGCGACCGCATTGCTGCCAGTTCCGGTCATCGCCTCCTCAGGCGTCGACCACGAAGTAGATACCGTCATGCCCGAAGGGAAGCCATGTCCATTCCATCTCGGCCGCATAGTGACCGATGGGTGATTGCCGTCCGCCCGCGCCTGCGTTCACACTTCGACCCATTCTGAAAGGTCAAAGATGTTCGCACTGAGCGCCCCGCTCAAATCGGAAAGTAACCGATCGATCGCGCGTGATGTTGGCGCGCGCCTTATTGCACGCGTCCTGACGCCTGAGATGCGTTGAGCGTGCAGAACTGGCGCGTCGCCGTTAACCGCGCGTGTCGACCCAGTTGCGTGCCCAGCGTGTCGAGTGCTGCAACGCCTGCTCCTCACTCGTGAAGTAATCGAGCGAATAGAACTGGTAGCGGCCGTCCGCGCGCTCGCTATCGGCGCGTTCTAGCAGCAGGTTGGAGGAAAAACTGCCGTCGGGCAAACGATGCGCCGAGGGCTGTACGGCATAGCCGTTGTATTGTTGAGTTTGTTTGTTCTGCATTTTAGTTTTAATAATGTCGAGTGCGCGCGTGCCTTGCGAAATGTGCACAGGTACGCCGATTCAAAGGCATCTCAGGCCGAATCTGAAGCAGTCGGAAAGCGAAGACGTGGCGCTAATGCCAGAGGGGAAAATGAGCGCAATGAGACGTATGGCGCTTGGCAAGCTGCCGGCGAAACCGATGCAGCCAGGAGCGAACACGCCACTTCAGGAAACAACGCTCCGTAAGGATGTCCCTGCAACCCGGCGTCCGTTGCGGAACGCCGGGCTCTTCAAACTTTACAGCGGCTTGATGTTAGCTGCCTGCAGACCCTTCGGGCCTTGCTTCGTTTCGAAGCTCACCTTCTGATTTTCAGCCAGCGTCTTGAAGCCGTCGCCGCTGATTTCGGAGAAGTGAGCGAAAAGGTCGTCACCGCCCTTGTCCGGGGTGATGAAGCCAAAACCTTTGCTATCGTTGAACCACTTAACGGTACCGGTATCCATGAAGAATCCTTGAGAAAAAACGGGAAAATGTGCTCCGTTGAAGAGCGTATGAAGCGTCAAGGAGGGAGAGGACAACGAATACCGCTGAGGAGCGAGCAATTGATGAACAGCAATCGAACTTCTTGAACTTCATGCGGCACCTTAACCGCCGAGTGGTACCAGCGTCAATACTTATCTTGTAACTGTTTCACGGGGCGGGGCCGTTTTGCAGACGAAGCGATCCAAAGACCGGGTGCGCTGCTCGAAGCTGCGAACCGGCACGCCTCGATCGATTTACGGATTGGCATACGATTTCGCTGTGCCTGTATGGCCGACACGCTTTATATGCAGAACGGACGCCATATTGTCGCAATCGCAGTTAGCACAAGACACGCTCCCGAGCAAATTGAACAGGCGCTATCGTTGAAGGGCTGTCCCCCCACCCGTTACGGCTTGGCAGCAGAAATCTGCGAACGTCCCAAGCTGGACACAACGCATACACCTTCCGAATTTTTGAATTCGTGCAGTCACAGCTACTGCGCCATCTGCAGATCCACGATCGCCGCGGCGAGAAACCGTGCTGCTTCGCCGCCCGTGACGACCCGATGGTCGAACGTCAGACTAAGCGGCAAGATCCGATGCACGGCCGGAACGCCACTTACCGCCACGACCTGCTCGTGAATGCGCCCCGCTCCGAGGATCGCGACAGTGGGCGGCACGACCACGGGAGCTGCGTATTTGCCGGCGATCATGCCGAAGTTCGACAACGTGATCGTATTGCCGCGCAGTTCCTCCGGTGGAATCTTGCGTGCCCGGATGTCGACACGCATCCGGTCGAGGCCGCCGCGCAGATCCGCTGCGTTGCGGTGCGCAACGTCGCGCAATACCGGTACAAAGAGGCCATCCGGTAGATCGACGGCGATGCCGAGGTCGATCTTTTCCAGTACGTGGCGCCGTCCCGCATGTCCGTCGAACCATGCGTTGAGCCCGGGTTCGGCGCTGCATCCTGCTACCAGCGCACGGATCAGGCGGATCGTCACATCGGTATGTGGCGGCCACTCGTGAATGTCGGCGTCGTCGATGACGGTCGCGGCCGCCACTTCGCTCTGCGCGCGCGCCATGTTCTGCGCCATCGCGCGCCGCACGCCGCGCAGCACTTCGGGCGGACCGAGCTGAGCGAGTATCTTCGCGACGCGCTGCACGTCAGCCGCCGTGATGACACCCTCCGCCCCCGACGGTGTCACCATCGCAAGATCGACATCAAGCTTGCGCGCGAGCGCCCGCACCGCCGGGATCGCCTTGATTGTGCCGACACCCGTGCCCGGGCTGCCGCCGAGCGCCGCCGGCGCTTCGTGCACCACGTGCTGGCCGACCTCCATATGACCGACCACGGTACCGGCATCGGCTTCGTCGGCCGCTCCTTCGAATGCGACGAGCGGCGCCCCCAGATGCACGATATCGCCGGGCTGGCCGAACAGCTTCGCGACTCGGCCGGATTGAGGCGACGGAATATCGACGATCGCCTTCGCCGTTTCCACCGACAGCAGCCGTTGATCCGCGCGAATGTCTTCGCCGCTCCTGACGTGCCACTCGACGATCTCCGCTTCCTGCAATCCTTCGCCGAGATCAGGCAGTTTGAAGATTTTCATGGCATCCCTACGCTTCCAGCGCCTGCCTGACCGCGCCAACGATGCGCTCAGTGCCTGGCATGTATTGATTCTCGAGTCTGTACAGCGGCACCACCACGTCATAACCGGTGACGCGCTGCACTGGTGCGAGCAGCGAGTACAGTCCGCGCTCGGCGATGTTGGCGGCGATCTCCGCGCCGACCCCTCCGGCATGCGAGCCCTCGTGCACGATCAAGCAGCGTCCGGTTTTCGCCACCGACGCGAGAATGGTGTTCATGTCGAGCGGCTTGAGCGTCGCCACGTCGATCACCTCGGCCATTACGCCTTCCTGCGCGAGCAGATCGGCCGCGGCCTGCACGTCTTGCAACGCCCCGCCCCAACTCACCAGTGTGACGTCTGCCCCATCGCGCAACGTAAAGCAACTGTCGAGCGGCAGCGCTTCGCCGTCATCCTCCACCGGCTGCCTGAAGAGCCGGTACAGCCGCGTCGGCTCGAAGAAGATCACCGGGTCCGGGTCCCGGATCGCCGCCAGCAGCAAGCCGTACGCGCGTGCTGGCGACGATGGCGTCACGACGCGCAGCCCGGGTATGTGGGTGAACAGCGCTTCAGGGCTTTCGGAATGGTGCTCCGGTGCGTGAATGCCTGCGCCGCATGGCGCACGGATCACCAGCGGACACGTCAGTCGTCCGCGCGTTCGATGCCGCAGACGCGACGCATGATTCAGGATGTGATCGATGGTCGGATAGACAAACCCGGCGAACTGGATCTCCACAACGGGCTTAACGCCCATCGCCGCCATGCCGATCGCGCAGCCGGCGAGGGCGGTTTCGGCCAGCGGCGTGTCGATCACCCGCCGAGCGCCAAAGCGCGTCTGCAACCCGACGGTCGCGCGAAATACGCCGCCGTTCACGCCAATGTCCTCTCCGAGCAGCACAACGGCAGGGTCGTGCGCCAGTTCATATGCGAGCGCCTGATTGAGGGCCTCGACCATGTTGAGGTCAGCCATCGCCGTGCCCCTTAGCCGGCGCGAAACGTTGCGCCATCGCCAGTTGCTCACGCATCGCTGCGGGCAACGCCTCATACAGGTGATCGAACATCGCGGATGGGCCCGGAGGCGGTGTCGCCAGGTACGCGTCGACGGCCTGCTCGACCTGCGCACGGCACGCCTTACCGAGTTCCTCGTCCTGCGCCTTGGTCCAGACGTTCACGTGCATCAGGTAGGTGCGCAAACGAAGCAGCGGTTCGTATTCCCATTGCTTGCCGATGACCTCGGCGTCGCGATAGCGGGTCGCGTCATCGGCCGTCGTGTGATCACCAAGGCGATAGCTGAGCGCCTCGATCAGCGTCGGGCCATCGCCGCGGCGAGCCTTGGCGAGCGCCGCGTGGACAACCTGATGCACGGCGATCACGTCGTTGCCGTCGACCTGCAGCCCCTCTATTCCTGCAGCGATCGCTTTTTGCGCGAGCGTTTGCGCAGCGCTCTGGTGGCTGCGTGGTACCGAAATCGCCCACTGGTTGTTATTGACGACGAGCACAAGCGGCGCCTGCCAGACGCCGGCCATGTTCATCGCCTCGTAGAAATCGCCCTTGGATGTGCCGCCGTCGCCGAAGATCGCCACCGCAACGCGCGGCTCGTGACGCAGCAGGAACGCGTAGGCTGCGCCGGCCGCATGGCACACCTGTGTGCCGATCGGCACACAGTTCGGAAAATCGTTACGGGGCACGCTGAAATCGCTGCCGCGCTCGTCGCCGCCCCAATACAGGAGACTTTCCGTCATCGTGACGCCGCGCAGCAATTGCGCGGCGTGATCGCGGTACGAAGGGAACAGCACGTCGCCGGGCTGCATCGCGCTGGCGACACCGACACCGATCGCCTCCTGGCCGACCGACGACGCAAAGGTGCCGAGCTTGCCGGTACGCTGCAGCGCGACCGCCTTCGTGTCGAACGCCCGTGTCAGCACCATCGCTCGATAGAGCGGAATCAGCGCCGCCGGGTCACGTGCGAAGGCTGGCAATGACTGGACAGGCTCGCCATCGGGGCCAAGGTATTGCGTATAGCCGATATGAAAGCTGACAGCCGTCGTCATGTCCGCCCCCCATGTTCTTTCAGATTTCAAATACGTGCCGGAGTTCGCGCGCGAGCGCTACCGCGCTTGTGCCGTCAGAGTTCGGCGCGTACCAACTTGAGTTTAGGCAAGGGAAACACGTACAGGGGGCCAATTCCTCGCCGCCTCAACCACACGCGGCACGGCAACCAGGAATACGAACGCCCGATTGTCGCAATGCAGCAGCGGGTGGCCGGTTGCGCGGCCCCGGAAGCAGACGGGAATTGGGCCGGCATCCCGCCGGCCGCGGCCGCTCCAGGCGAATATCGGCCGGGCAGAATCGGACGAAGACCGGAACGCGCTCGCTCAAAGCACCTTGCATCCAGCGAGGAAGATGCGGACCGCCTCACGCGCGATTCTGTTGCGCTCCGATGCGCCGGGGCGCCTCCTGGTGGCGCCAAGCAGCAGCCGCGCGCGGACCCCGCCGAGTACCAGGTGTAGAAACTGCTCGGTAGCCAGCGCAACGTCATCGAGTTGCAATGCGCCATCGGCGACTGCCGAACGAAGATAGTCCGAAAGCGGCTCCATGCCGCGTAGTCCACCCGCCTTGTTGTAATACCCGCTGATGAGTTCGGGAAAACGATAGGCCTCGGTCAGAAGCAGGCGATGCAATGCGATCATGTCAGGCCGCGTGCCCACATCCAGCAGATGGAGCGCGACCTTCTCGAGGACGTGCTCCGGACGGCGCGCATCGAGCACGATATCGCCGAGCTGCGTGATCCATGAACGACGCAGCGTCTCGACGATTGCGCTGAACAGGCCCGCCTTGCTGCCGAATCGATCGTACAGCGTTTTTTTTGCAATACCCGCCTCTCGCGCGATGCCTTCAAGGCTGGTCTCGCGATATCCAGCGGCAAGAAAATGGCGCTGCGCAACATCGAGCAGGCGCTGCAGACGAATTTCGGACTCTCGCAGCGTAGGACGCCCGCCTGATCGGATAGGTTGAGTCTGTGTTTCGCGCGTCACGATCCAGGCCTATTGACAATGTCTACCGACGGCGGAAACTATACCGGCGCGTTTCCGTCAAGCTACCTGGGACTCGGGGCGAGGTCAATGGTCGATTTCTTTATCGAGCGTCCGATCTTCGCATCGTCGATCGCCATCATCATGGTGCTCGCGGGGCTCATTGCCTGGTTCAACCTGCCGGTGGAGCGGTTTCCGCAGATCACGCCGCCACAGGTTCTGGTCAAGTCGACCTATACGGGTGCGAGCGCGCAGGTCGTGGCGGACACCGTCACCGCGCCGCTCGAAGAGCAGATCAACGGCGTGCCGGGTATGAGCTACCTGTCGTCGGTGAGTGCCAACGATGGCACGTCCACGATCACCGTCACGTTCAACGTCGGCTACAACATCGACATCGGCGCGGTCGATGTGCAGAACCGCATCTCGCAGGCGACGGCGCAGCTTCCCAGCATCGTCAATCAGGCCGGCATCACCATCCAGAAGCAGAACCCGAACTTTGTTCTGGCGGTGAATCTCTATTCGCCAGACGGCTCGATCGATCCCGTCACCCTCAGCAACTACGCTTATCTCCAGCTCGTCGACTCGCTCAAGCGCCTGCCCGGCGTGAGCGATGTCACGATCTTCGGCGAACGCCGCTACTCGATGCGCATCTGGCTCGACCCCAACAAGCTCGCCGCGCTCGGCATGACAGCCACCGATGTCCAGCATGCGATCGCCGAGCAGAATGTGCAGGTCGCCGCAGGCAAGTTCGGCGAGGCGCCGGCGCCGCCGGGCACGACGTTTCAATACCAGATCAACACCCACGGCCAGTTGGCGGACGCGCAGCAATTCGGCAATATCGTGCTGCGCGCCGGCACGGCGAGCGACGCAACTGTGTATCTGCGCGACGTGGCGCGCATCGATCTGGGCGCACTTCAGTACACCTCTAGCGCCTCCGTGAACGAACACCCGGCGGCGCTGCTCGCCGTCTTCCAGTTGCCGAGCGCTAATGCGCTCGACCTCGACCAGCGTGTCAAGGCCACGATGCAGACGCTTGCAAAGCGCTTCCCGAAAGGGATGGCGTGGGGCATCACCTACGACACCACCATGTTCGTGTCCGCCTCGATGGTCGAGGTGATGAAGACGCTTAGCTTTGCGCTGCTGCTGGTGCTGGGCGTCGTGTTCCTGTTCCTGCAGAGCTGGCGGACCACGTTCATTCCGATGATCGCCATTCCAGTGGCGCTCATCGGCACCCTCGCGATCATGCTGGTGCTCGACTTTTCGCTGAACACGGTCAGCCTGCTCGGCATGGTCCTCGCTATCGGCCTCGTCGTCGACGATGCGATCGTCGTGGTCGAGAATGTCGAACGCCAACTCGAGAGCGGGCTTACGCCCATGGCTGCGGCCAAGGCGGCGATGCGGGAAGTGACGGGGCCGATCGTTGCCACCTCGGCAGTGCTCGGCGCCGTGTTCGTGCCGATCGCCTTCCTGCCGGGCGTGACGGGCCGTCTCTACAATCAGTTTGCGTTGACCATCGCCATTTCGGTGGCGCTCTCGGCGTTCAATTCCCTGACGCTCAGTCCGGCGCTCTGCGCGTTGCTGTTGCGACGGGACAGGCCGCCACGCTTCATCCTGTTTCGCAAGTTCAATCAAGGCTTTAACTGGGCGCGCAGCCACTACGCGAATTCGCTGCGCGGCTTGATCCGGCTGCGCTGGCTCGCGCTGACGGTCTTCGCGTGCGGCCTGGGTGTGACCTGGCTGCTCCATTCGACGATCCCTTCCGCCTTTTTGCCGGTTGAAGATCCCGGCTATTTCTATGTGATTACGCAACTCCCGTATGGCGCTTCGCTGCAACGCACCGAAGCCGTGGTGGAGAAGACCCGCGCGATCCTGAGGGCGACACCCGGCGTGGCGAACGTGCTGTCCATCAGCGGTCTGAATTTCATCACTCGCAGCACGACGTCGAACAGTGCGGCCCAGTTCGTGATCCTGAAGCCGTGGGACGAGCGAGGTGCGAAGCAGAGCGTCGCCAAGCTCATCGCCACGGTACAGCCGAAGCTCAATCAGATTCCGGAGGCGGTGGCGCTTGCACTGATTCCACCGACTATTGCCGGCCTCGGCACCTTCGGCGGCTTCGATTTCGAAATCGAGGACCTGAGCGGCCGGGGCAGTGCCGCACTCGGCGAGGCGACCCAGGCCTTTCTCGCCCAGGCGCGGCAACAGCCCGAACTCGAGCGGCGCACCCTGCTCACCAGCTTCAACACGTCGACGCCGCAATACGATTTCAATCTCGACCGCGTGAAGGCGAAGCTGCTCGGGCTCAACCTGAGCGATGTGTTCAATATGATGCAGATCTATCTCGGCTCGCTGTACGTGAACAATGTGACGCTGTTCGGCCGCACCTTCGAGGTGTTGCTCGAGGCCGACGACAACGCCCGCGGGAACCGCAGCGACCTGTCGCGGCTCTACGTGCGCAACGCCGCGGGAAGCATGGTGCCGCTGGGCACGCTCGGCCGGCTCGAACCGACGGTGGGGCCGGACACGGTGCCTCATTACAACCTCTACGGTGCCGCGGAGATCACCGGCAGTGCGGCGCCGGGCTACAGTTCGGGCCAGGCGATCGCGGCGATGGAGCGCGCGGCGCGCGTTTTGCCGGCGGATTTCGGCTATGACTGGACGGGCATTACCTATCAGGAGCTGCAGGCCGGCTCGGTCGCGGGCATGGTCTTCGCGCTCGCGCTGTCCTTCGTGTTCCTGTTCCTCGCCGCGCAATACGAGAGCTGGACGTTGCCGTTCACCATCATCCTCACGGTACCGCTAGCCCTGTTCGGCGCGCTGGGGCTGCTGTGGCTGCGCCACATGCAGGTCGACATCTATGCGCAGATTGGTTTCGTCCTGCTGATCGGGCTGGCGGCGAAGAACGCGATCCTGATCGTCGAATTTGCCAAGCGGCGCCGCGAAGCCGGCCTCGATATCGTCGCGGCGGTGACCGAGGCGGCCCGCCTGCGTCTGCGCCCGATCCTCATGACCGCGTTCGCGTTCATCTTTGGCGCCGTCCCATTGATGATCGCCTCCGGCGCGGGCGCCGCGAGCCGCCGCTCGATCGGGACGACGGTGGTAGGCGGCATGCTCGCCGCCACCCTGCTCAGCCTCGGATTCGTGCCGATCTTCTACACGGTGATCGAGCACTTGCGTGAGGCCGTGCTCAAACGTATCGGTCGCGCGCCTCGCGATGGCGGCGAGGCGGCGTCCGGGGATTGATCGGGGAGCAACGGCGCAATGAGAGTCGGCAAACTTCGCGTTGTAGCCACAGGCCTGGCGATCGCCGTAGTCGTCTGCGTCCTGTCGTTCACAGGTGGGGGAGCGCGACAGGCTACCGGCAGCCCGCCCGCGCCGGACCCAGCCGCCCCTACCGAGGTGCCCGTAACCCCGGTGGTCGAGCATACCGTGCCGGTTTACCTCGAATATGTCGGCACCACGGACGCGATCCGCACCGTCACGCTTCAGGCGCAGGTGACCGGCTACCTGGCGAAGCAGGGGGTGTCCGACGGCTCGGACGTGAGCAAGGGCACACTCCTGTATGAGATCGATCCGCGCAGTTATCAGGCGGCGCTCGATCAGGCGAGGGCGCAGGCGGCAAAGGATGCGGCGGCGCTCGAATATGCCATCGCCAGCCATCGCCGCAATACGCTGATGAGCGAGACGGGCGACGTGTCGATCGATACGCTGCAGCAGTCCGCGAGCACCGAGCATCAGGACCTGGCCGCGCTCGCGGCGGATCGTGCGCTCATCGAGACGGCACTGCTCAATCTCGACTTTACGAAGATCCGCGCGCCGTTCTCCGGGCGTCTCAGCCTGAGTCAGGTGCATGAAGGTGCGCTCATCAGCAGCACGGGGACCCAGCTCAACACCCTCGTGCAGCTCGATCCGATCTATGCCACCTTCAATCCGCCGGACACCGATCTCGCCACTATCCAGCACGACCAGGCGAAGGGGACCATCGCGGCCGAGGTCATCGTCGGTCAGGGCGCGAGCCCGCAGTACCGTGGCAGGCTCACGTTTCTCGACAACAACGTGGGGCGCAGCAGCGGCACCATCACCGCGCGCGCGACCGTCGAGAACCCGGATCACACGTTGCTGCCGGGGCAATTCATCCGCGTGCGCCTGCACGTCGCGGACGCACCCAACACGCTGCTGGTGCCACAAGTGGCCGTCGGCTCCAACCAGCTTGGCAAATACGTCTACGTCGTCGGCGCAGACAAGCGGGTCGAGCAGCGCTACGTGACCCTCGGCTCGGACTACGGGCCGCTTGTCGCGGTCAGGAAGGGCGTCGTTCGGGACGATTCGGTCGTTGTCGGCAATCTCCTCAAGCTCAGCCCCGGCATGGCCGTGAAACCGGTTGCGGCGAAGCCTTCGTAAACGGCCCGTAACATGAGGAGCGCGCAGCAATGACATCGAACCCCGGCTTTGCGCGTCACCGCCGGGCAGCATGTTGCCGCAGCGCCGCCTGCGCGGCGCTTTCGGCGGCGACGCTGCTTGGCGGCTGCGAAGTCGGACCTGACTTCGCGCCACCCGGGCCACCGCAGGTCAGCGGCTATACGCGGGAGCCGCTGCCGGAGCGAACGGTCGCGTCGGACGTCCACGGCGGCGAGGCGCAGCGCTTCGTGCAAGCTCTCGACATTCCGGGGCAATGGTGGACGCTATTCCACTCGGCTGCGCTGAACGCACTCGTAGAACGTGCGCTTGAGGCCAACCCGAGCCTGCAGGCGGCGCAGGCCACCCTTCGCGAGGCCAACGAAGCGCTTTACGCAGCACAAGGGGCGCTGTTCCCGACGGTGAGTGCGGACATCTCGACTGCTCGCGAGAAGATTTCGGGCTCGCCGTTCGGGATCTCGACCGCGGTGCCGGTCTTCAGGCTCAACAACGCCTCGGTGAGCGTCACCTACCTGCTCGACATCTGGGGCGGTACGCGCCGGCAGATCGAATCGCTCGCCGCGCAAGCCGAGTACGAACGCTTCGAACTCGAGGCGAGTTATCTGAGCTTGACGTCGAACGTCGCCACGGCCGCCGTACAGGAGGCTTCGTTGCGGGCGCAGATTGCAGCCACAGAGGAGATCGTCGACATCGAGACGCAGCAACTCGCGGGATTGAAACGGCAATTCGCGATCGGCGCCGTCGCCAATGCGGCGGTACTCGCGCAGGCGGCCACGCTGGCGCAAACACGCGCGCAGTTGCCGCCGCTGCAAAAGCAACTGGCGCTGACCCGCAATCAGCTCACGGCCTATCTTGGCCGCTTCCCGAGTGACGAGCTGGTCGAGACGTTTGATCTCGCGTCGCTGCAGTTGCCCGACACGTTGCCGGTCAGCCTGCCGTCGACACTCGTCGAGCAGCGTCCGGACATTCGCGCATCGAAAGCGCAACTGCACGCCGCAAGCGCAGAGATCGGCGTCGCGACCGCCAATATGTTGCCGCAACTCACGCTCAGCGCCGCCTATGGCAGCGAGACCAACGATGCGCTGTTTTCGCCGGGAAGCGCGATCTGGAACCTGGGAGCGGGCCTCACGCAGCCCCTCTTCGAAGGTGGAACTTTGCTGCACCGGCGCCGCGCCGCAATTGACGCTTTCGATGCAGCAGCGGCGCAGTATCACAACACCGTCATCTCGGCCTTTCAGAACGTGGCTGATGCGTTGCGAGCGCTGCAATCAGATGCGGACGCAGTGGTGGCCGAGGCCGCAGCCGAGCGGGCGGCGGCGGACAGCCTCGCTGTGTCCCAGCGCGAGTTCCACGTTGGCGCGATCAGCTATCTTGCGCTGCTCGACGCGCAGCGGACGTACCAGCAGGCCCGCATCAGCCTCGTCCAGACTCAGGCCACCCGGTATTCCGATACCGTCGCACTCTTTCAGGCTGTCGGCGGCGGATGGTGGAACCGCAGCGATGTGGTGCGTGACCGCGGCTAGTGATCCTCATCGCGGGCATGCCCTCCCGTCGCCCGGAACCATGCGGCACAGTCATGGACCTGGCAAGCCATTCCGGACGGCTGGGATTGTCATCCTGTCGGCCCGCAAACAGACCGTGGCAATCTGGTTCGAGTGGTTCAGAGTGGCCGTAAGTGGAGGGTCGACGTTCCGCAACGGGGCGCCGGGTGCTTTCCAAGGCAGCCCCGTTCAAGCCTGGCGATCCGGGAATCAAACCTCAATCGGCGTTTGTGCCATCAAACTCCACGAGTTCAACCCAGTTCGCGCCCTTGCCGACCGGATACTGTCCGATCGCACTCAACTTGCCAGTCTTATGATCGATGTTGTAAACGCTAAGGCTCGTCGATAATTGCCCGACAGCCAGCAAGTACTTGCCGGACGGATCGATATTGAATCCACGCGGTTGCTTTTCCGTCTGGTATGTACCGATACGCGTCAGCCTGCCAGAGGCAGCGTTCACCTTGTACGCCGCGAGCGTGCTCGATGTGCGCTCCGATGCAAACAGGAATCGCCCGTCCGGGGTCAGGTGGAGATCGGCCCCCCATGGCTTGTCGCCGGAGAAATCGGGCGGCAGGATCGAGACTGTTTCGACCGGCTTGACGGTGTCGCGGGTGCTATCGAAGGCGAGTACATGCAGCTTGCCGTCGAGTTCATCAATCAGGTACGTGAAGCGATGATCCGGCGAGAATACGAAGTGACGTGGTCCCGATTTCGGCGGCAACGAATAGGCGGGCGCGGTGTCCTCGGTCAACTGCCCATTCGAGGCGTCGAACTTGAGACGAAGCCAGGCGTCCGAGCCGAGAACCGACGCGAATACGAAACGGTTGTCCGGAGCGTTGCGGATCGCATGAGCCATCGGGCCGGTCCTGACGGTCTGCTGTACGTTGCCGACCACGCCATCCGCGCCGATCTGGTTCACCGCCAGAAGGTTGCCGCCATATGACGCGGAAAAGAGGTAACGGCCGTTTGCGTCCGTCGAGATATACGCCATGCTATCCGCAAGCGGCGCCCTGCCGAGTTCGATCAGCCGGCCATCGAGCGGATTGACCGCAAAGCTCACCACGCGATAAGGCTTCGAGCGCAGTCCTGCGTAGAGCCGGAGGTGATCCGGCGAAAACGCCATCGGCATCACCGTTGCACCGACAGACACAGTCTCCACCGGCGCAAGCGAGCCGTTCGACTTGTCGAGACTGAAAACCGAGATATCCTGGCTATCTGCATTCGATACATATGCGTACGTCGCGGCCTGTGACACGCAGGAGAGGGAAGCACCGGCAATCAGAATTGCGGTGGCGCCCAGCACGCCTTTAACGTTCATGTTCATACCCCAGTTAGAAATGGTTTAGATTGTCTGAATCGACCAGCGCTTTGCGTCGGTCAATCGGAGCTTCTATTGCGCGGCGAGACGGAATGCCGAGACTGCATTCGTCATTGACTGCGCCTGCTGTTCGAGCGCACTCGCGGCAGCGGCGGCTTCTTCGACGAGTGCCGCATTCTGTTGAGTCACCTGGTCCATCTGCGTAACCGCCTGGCCGACCTGTTCGATGCCCGTGCTCTGCTCGATCGTTGCCGCCTTGATTTCATTCATGATGGTGGCCACGCCGCGCACGGCGCTAACAATCTCCTTCATCGACTGACCCGCCTGCGCGACCAGGCTATTGCCGTTAGCCACGTCCTCGACCGAGGCGCCGATCAAGGTCTTGATCTCTCGGGCGGCGTCCGCGCTGCGCAGAGCTAGACTGCGAACTTCGCTTGCGACCACGGCGAAGCCGCGTCCCTGCTCACCGGCCCGTGCCGATTCGACCGCCGCATTCAGCGCAAGGATATTGGTCTGAAATGCGATGCTGTCGATCATCCCGGTAATCTCGGCGATCCTACGCGAACTCTGGCTGATTGAATTCATTGTCTGGATGGCGCGCTCGACCACTTCGCCGCCCTGCTCGGCGACATCGGCTGCGCTCGAAGCCTGTGCGCTTGCCTGCTGCGCGTTATCCGCGTTCTGTTTGACGGTGGACGTCAATTGCTCCATGCTGGCCGCGGTTTCTTCCAGTGCCGCTGATTGCTGCTCTGTGCGGCTCGACAGATCCACATTGCCTGCGGCAATCTCGCGCGCGCCGCCGTAAATGGCCTCGCAACTGTTGCGCACGTTCGCCACTGTCTGAGCCAAACCACGCTGCATCCGCTGCATCGCCGCGAATAGCTGACCGATCTCGTTGCCGCTCGCCTCGGGGATGCGCGCTGTCAGATCATTCGCCGCGATTCGATCGAGCAGATTGGCGGCGTCGTTCAGCGGAGTCGTCACGATGCGCCGCAGCGCGAAATGCGCAGCGACGATCAGGACCAGCGCCGCGCTCACTCCGAAAATGACCAGGCTGACGACCCACGTATATTCGCGATCGACCTGCGCGATGGCATCGTTCGACAACGTGTTAGCCATGCTCTGGAATTTCTCGACATTCACCGAATACGCCACACCGGTTGACGTAATGTCGTGATCGTTGATAGCGGCGTAGGCGTTCGTATCGCCGGCACGCAGAGCATCGGAGGCTTTCTTCAGAATCGCGGCGAGGTTGACTGACGATTCGATCAACTGCTGCTTCAACCCGTCGTCCTGGCCACGAAAAGCGGCGGCGCTTCGAAACGACTCGGTTTCCGCAGCCGCCCGGTTCATCGTCGTTTCGGCGCTCTTCAATGCCGAGTCTCGCGTCGTCTCGTCGTTGCGCTCCTTTAGAGCTGAGTAGGCTCGTGTCAACGCGGCTCGAGTGCGTGTGGAGTCCTTGTATGCGTCGTTGACGAGAATTTCCTGCGTCGCAATCTGATGGATGCGGTTGAGATTGGCATTCGCGCGGCTGAGCGTGGTGACACCGATCACGCCGCCCAGCAAAATCATCGCCGCAAAGATCAGGAAGACAGTCAGGAGACTATTTCGAACCGATACGTTTCTCATGCCGCTTTTCAACCCGGTGTTGTACGATGACCTCTTTATCGGCAGATTCCGCGATCTCTTTAGAAAATGGGCATGCAGATAGGCTTTATGCCGGGACATCAGACTTCTGGTGGGGCGTTTCAAGGGTCTTCGTTGCCCCCGTGCGGCGCTTTGACCAGCGGACCGATGACAGTGCGGCCCTCCGCGTGACACCTTGAAACCCGCTCGCCCGGGTATTGGGAGGATTGACAGGCTCAGACATGGGAAAACTTCTTCAGATACCGTCCTCAACTAACGTATGCAGTTCGTGGGAAACTGCAATGGCGATAGTCAGATACTCGTTCTCTCGTACCTGCGCAATTGCTACGCCTGATTCGCCTCGCCAAATCGACGCGAAGGGTTGCCCTGCCAATACAGGTAGCTTGTAAGCCGAGATGCGCCGTATCCCTTCGCCACTCGGCCCGCTTTTCAGCCCACCATTTAGCGCTTATCGAATCAGGATTTCATAGCCGACATGCGAAACGCGCCATACATCAAAAGCCGATTGCTGATCGTCGCGGCGTTCGCATTGCCAGCGTTCGTGTTCACCAGCGGCTGTAAGTCCACGGTGACGCCGCCCTTGACAGCGCCGGGGAAGATCGCCGCTGACGACGCTGCGCTCGCCGCCCGGGTGAAGCAGGCGCTCGTCGCGAACCCGGAACTGAGATCCTTGCCGATGAGCGTCGCGACGTATCGAGGCGTCGTGCAGTTGTCAGGATACGTGGATTCGGAGGCACAGATTCAGAAAGCGCTTGCCGTGACGCGCGGCGTGCCGGGGGTGCAATCCGTGAGCAACGATCTGCACCTCAGGCCGCAATGACGCGCGTTTGCCGGAAAACAGACGAACCAGGCGCGGACGACCTGGACGAACATCGACAGATCGTTCGGATCGAGCGCGATATTTATCCAGGGCCGAGCAAAGGGGCGATTGGCATGAACCGCAATTCGACGGCCATGCCAGTGCCAGACAGGTGCCGTTTCCTGTCACGCGGGTCAAGTTCGCCCCCGCTAAGTTACGAGAAAATTTGGCCGGGAAAGCACAGCGGAAAGTGACGCTTTGCTGCCCGACGTACCCCGCCCGATACGGTGGCTATTGCTGGACCAGATCGTACGCCGCAAGCGCCGCAATCTGCGTCACGCCACCGTCCACGGGTAAGCACGTGCCAGTAATGAATCGCGATTCGTCGCTGGCGAGAAACAGCGCGGCGGCCGCGACGTCCCATGCATCTCCCTCCAATGGGAGGGGCGCGATCTTGCGGCGACGTTCGCGAGCCTTATCGTCAAGCATGCTTTCCACCATTGGCGTAAAAATATGCCCCGGAGCAATCGCGTTGGCACGAACCTGATCGCGGCCGTACATCACCGCGAGTTCACGCGTAAAGCCGACCATTCCCGCCTTTGACGAGCCATATGCGGCCGACCCGTGGCTGCGGATGCCTGCGACCGAACCGATGTTGACGATGGCCCCGCCCCCGCGCGCCACGATCTTCGGCACCGCACTTCGGCTCATCAAGAACGCACTTTTCAGATTGACGTCGATCACACGGTCCCAGGACGCTTCGTCGACGTCCTGCAATCTCCCCGGCGCGCCTGAGATACCGACGTTGTTGATGAGAATGTCCAGACCTCCATACCGCTGAACGGTCTCTTCGACAATGCGCGCACAGACAGCGCCGTCCGTGATGTCGCCGGTCGATACGAACGCTCGGCCGCCCGCTTCCGTGATCAGCGCGAGCGTTTCCGCCGCCCGCTCGTACTGCTGATCGACGAGACAGACAGAGGCGCCCTCCGCCGCAAAAAGACAGGCAATGGCCTTGCCCGTGCCAAAACCCTGACCGAGCGATCCTGCGCCGGTCACGATCGCGATCTTGCCGCTTAAACGTTGATGAAAGATTTTCGGAACAGGCATGCTGTAATCGGTTGATGAAAGTCGATTGTCATCTTGAACGTTCGAGCGAGCACCGGCACGTTCACGTTCAAGCCATAACTCGCCAGGAGGCTGCCGATGGTCGAGCTTAGTCTCGCCAGGCCAATAATGCAACATACGGTTGCATTATTGGCCTGGATCATGTCGATTCGCGCACCGTGCCGTGATCCAACAATGCCGCGCCAAAGCGTGCCGCATACGCGGTGTTCACTGCTTCGGTCTGGAAGCGGGTTTCGTTAATCGCAAAGATGAAGTATCCATACGCGAGATCACGTCGATAGTCGTTCCACGCTTCGTCGAAATCGGGCGCCTCGACCCCGCCGATCGCCAGTTGCGAAAGATAGTGTTCGAGCAGCGACCGCTCCCATGAGCGACGGTCCTCGATATCGAGTGCACACCCTATGTGGTAGGCGACCTCGAGGCTCCAAGGCGCCCGACTGACCTGGGCATCGAAAAAACCCGGCGTCCCGTCAGCTTCGACGTACAGATTTCCCAGATGCGTATCGCCGTGAATAAGGCATACCGGTTTGCTCTTATGTTCGCGCGCAATGCGCGCGAGAGATGCCATCATCCAGTCCCGATCGTGCAGATACCGGCTTACTGCCGCTCCTCTCGGCAGCGATATGTAGTGGGCCCAGACGTCCGGTTCGAGGTATCGGTTCTGGTATTCCAGCGACCAGTCCGAAAAGCGCTCTCCCACCCATTCGAGCCGACCGCCCTTGTCGAACTCCCGGCTGTTCCATGTTTGCGCGTGATAGCGCGCCATCGCACTCAACCGTAGGGCGACTTGTTCGTAGCCCTGCGATTGCTGGGCACGGCAAAACTGAACGTTACGCTCGCGCAGGTCTTCCATCACTACGACCGATTGCCAGGCATCAGGATCCGTGCCTGCAAAAAAGCATCCAGGCGCGTTCATGTTGATGAACGGGAGAACGTCGCGATAAAAACGCATTTCATTGCGATACATGTCTCTCATCGAAGGACTGTGATCCTCGAAACCGCCCTTGACGATCATGCGCGCCGGCAGCGCCATTGCCTGTCCCGCGTCGTTGTACTCGAGCGCGACGCGTACCTTGGTCGACGTACCCGGCAATACCTCCACGTGCCGGCACGAAGTTACTTCGGCCCCGGGAAAGCGGAACGCGATCGCGGAGGTTAGCCACTTTGCGGTCACTTCCTCAACAGCGACAGGCAACGCCATGTCACTTACCACACCAGATTCCGACAAGGTTCCTCCCGAAGATTGCAAACCAAAAGACGCGTGCGCATCGTCGCGCATACCTGCTCCCCGTCGCAACATGGGGAAAACCACACCTCGCCTATCGTTGCATATTTTGAATGCCGTGCATATAGTTGCTTGCAAATGCAGCTACTTTTTTGGCAGGAAATCGATGAATCTATCCGACTCCGTCACGCTCGAGCGAGAACCGGCTGGCGCCGAACTCGCACGGAGACTTGCGCCAGAGGAATACCGTACTGAAGATAGTGTCGCGTTCAAGATGAACCTGGTTCATCTTCTGCTTGGCGCGGAAATCGATGGAAAGCTCGCTGCGAGCGAGCTTTCAGCAATACAGTGGGGAATCCTGAAAGCACTGTCCGACGGACGTGCTCGCACACCTACTGCCTTGTGCCGGGTGCTGCTCGCTGACAGCAGCATCATGACCCGCAAGCTCGATTCGCTTGAAAAAAGAGGATTGATTAAACGAATTCGCAGCACTTCCGACCGACGCTGTGTCGAGCTCACACTGACTGCAAACGGCCGCCAGTTGTTGCGCGGAACCCTGCCGCACATCGTCGATGCAAGCAATCGGCAGCTTCGCGGCTTCACGGTCGAAGAAGTCCGAACCGTCAAACATTTACTCGATCGGATGATCGTCAATCTGAGCTGACTAGCGATAGCAAGCTCGGAATGGACCAGCGTCTGCGCCCCCAAGTCAACGCGTATCGATATTTGAAAGGAGCTTTTATGGAGCACCCCGAAACAACAGAAAGGCAACGCGGGAACCCGGCGCAGGAGCCCAGCCTCGTGCCGCTGCCGGTTCCTCACGTATACCGCGGTCGCACTGTCACCGGAAGCGCCATCAGGCACGTGTCGCGTGATCTTGGCCAAGGTTTCTGCACGCCCAGGATCGACCTTGACGACCTCGTGTGGCCGCGAGCTGAGTCAGGCCCCGCCTTCGATATGCCGATTGCGAAGGTTATCGACTTTCTTGTCGAGCTGGGGCCGCGTTTGCATCTGGACGTCAATCCGCTGATGCAGGCCGCGCTCGAGTCAATGATCAAAGTGAGTCCGCTCGGGCGACGGATTCTCGAAAACTGCTATCGCGACATTCCCAACCTTTTCGCACGCGAGGTGATCGAGGACGAGTTGCGCGTAAGTCTTGGCGACGCGCGCCTCGTCGACGGTTGGGTGGCACGCACGCTGCGCGGGCGCCCGAGTCGTCTGCGCGCGTTTGCACCGCGCCTCGTACATGTGCTCGCGGGCAACTCGCCGATGGTGGCAGCCATGACGGTCATGCGCGCGGCGCTGACGAAAGGCGTCCACCTGCTCAAGCTGCCTTCGAACGATCTTTTCACGGCCACTGCAATTCTGCGCACGATGGCCGACATCGACCCGGATCATCCCGTCACCCAGTCGTTTTCGGCTGCGTATTGGCGCGGTGGAGACGAACATGTCGAGTCGATTCTTTATCGTCCGCAGTACTTCGACAAGATTGTCGTATGGGGCGGCGACAGCGCGGTTCGGCACGTGATGCGCTACGCTGGCCCCGGGCTCGAGCTGGTCGCGTTCGATCCGAAGGTATCCATCTCGCTGGTCGGCCGTGAAGCCTTTGCATCCGACGAGGTGCTGCGCGACGTCGCGCGTGCCGGCGCAGCCGATGTGCTGTCGTTCAACCAGGACGCGTGCAATGCGAGCCGGTATCAATTCATCGAAGGCGACGAAGACGACGCCGACCGCTATGCCGAGCAACTGGCGCTGGCACTCGGCCAGGACTTTCGCTATGGCGACGGCCAGGGCCCGCTGGTGCCCAGCGACATTCGCGAAGCGGTTGATGTGCTGCGTGAGATGGAGCCGCTCTACCGGGTGTTCGGCGGATACGACGGCAAGGGGCTCGTCATTCGCTCGGAAGAAATGGTCGATTTTCATCCCATTTGCAAGACCGTCAACGTCGTTCCCGTGGCAAGCCTGCGCGACGGCGCGCGCTATGCGACCGTCGCCACGCAAACGGTCGGCATCTATCCGCCGCACCGGGTCACAGAGGTGCGCGACGCGCTCGCGTGCGCTGGCGTGCAACGCATCGTGGCGCTGGGCGAGTCTATTTCAGATGGGGTTGGCGGCTATCCGCATGACGGCATGTTCCCGATCCATCGATTCATGAAATGGGTCTCGGAGGAATCGGGCCCGAATCCGGAGGAGACCCAATAATGCAAGCCCTTTCCACGCTGCTTCAACTCACGGATCTTCAAGACCCCTTCCGCAACGCGCCGGAAAGCCTCCATGCCGCGCAACTGCAAGCCGTGCGCGAGCGCTTCGCGCAGCGCCGGCAGCAGATTCGCATTCTCGACAAGCGAGCCAGCGAAGCCGGCGTGACGGAAGTGAAGAGCATGAGCGACGCCGTGCCATTGCTTTTTGCCGACTCCGTCTACAAGAGCTATCCCGATTCGTTCATCGAGCAGGGAAAATGGCGCCACCTCACAGCGTGGCTTCAAACGCTCACAACCCGCAAGATCGACGGACTCGACTACGGCACGATCGCCGATCTCGACGACTGGATCCATGCGCTGCGTCGAAACGGCCATTATGTGATGAGCTCGAGCGGGACCTCGGGCAAGCAGTCCTTCATTTACCAGAGCGAAGCCGACCGCGAACTCGGCTGGCGCCTCCTCTCCCAAGGCATTCGCTGGGCGGCGAGCGGCATGCGCGATCCGTCGCGTCGCTATCCCGTGTTCCTTCTGACGCCCTCCTCCGGCTCTTACACCGGAACGGAGCGCATGGCGAAATTCGCCGAATCGATTGCGATGCCGGGCGACCTTCATTACATGTCGGATGTGCCGCAAAGCGCCGCGCACACCACGCGCATGGCGCGCATGCGGCGGGCCATCGCGGACGGCACCGCGCTCCCCAGTGAAATCGAAGCCTTCCAGAACGAAAGTCGAGAACGCAGCGAATGCGTACAAGCCGATTTCCGGCAGTTCATCGACCAACTGCTCGAACGGCGTCACGAGCCCATGTTCATCATGGGCATGATGGGCATGCTTTATCAGATCGTCGCCACGGCGCGCCAGCGTGGCATTCCCGACGCCGACTTTCACCCCGACACGATCATTAGTATCGGCGGCGGCAAGAAAGGTGCGAACCTGCCAGAAGATTTCCAGCAACAGTGCGCGCGCTTCTTCAACTTCAACGCGACCAACTTCAACGACGGCTACGGCATGGGCGAAGTATCGGGCTTTTGCCCGTGGTTTCACGAAGCGAAGGCGTGGACGGTCCCGCCCTGGCTCGTCCCGTTGGTGCTCGACTCGACCGGCGAACAACTGCTTAATCCTGCGGACGGGAAAGGCATCGTCGAGGGACGGCTCGCCATCATCGACCTGCTCGCGGATGGGCGCTGGGGCGGCGTGATCAGCGGCGACAAGGTCACCGTGGAGTTCGGTCACGGCATCGACGGCGTGCGCACGCCAATCATTCGCGATGTGGTGCGCTACAAGGATTTGCCCGGCGGCGACGACAAGCTGTCATGCGCGGGAACGATCGACGCCTACGTCCGCGGAGAGATCGCCGACATGACCGAGGCCCGGACCGCCAACTAAAGCGATGTTTCCTACTCATCTGAAGGCCAATCGACAATGACTGAAACACAGACAAGCCCAGCCGTGTGGTTCATTACCGGCGTTTCGTCCGGCTTCGGCCGCTCGCTTGCGGAGGCGGTCCTCGCTCGCGGTGACAAAGTGGTCGGGACCGTTCGAAATGACGCACAGATCACGCCGTTCGAAATTCTCGCACCCGGACACGCGCACGGTGTGCTGCTTGACGTGACCGACGCGGCAGCGGTGCGTCGCGGCGTCGAGCAGGCCATCGAGCGCGCGGGACCGATCGACGTACTCGTCAACAATGCGGGCTACGGTCTCTTCGGCGCATTTGAAGAGGTCTCCGACGCGGAAGCACGTCAGCTGTTCGATACCAACGTGTTTGGAACGGTCAACGTGATACGCGCCGTACTGCCTCATTTTCGCGATCGCAACCGCGGTCATATCGTGAACTTCTCGTCGGTCGCCGGCGTGATCGGCATCGCAGGCTGCAGTTTCTATTGCGCTTCGAAGCATGCGATCGAAGGGCTTTCGGAATCGCTCGCTCGTGAACTGAGCCCGTTCGGGATTCGAGTGACCGTGGTCGAGCCGGGTGGCTTCCGCACCAATTTCGCAGGCGGATCGCTGAAGTGGAGCGAGGTCGAATCACCCGTCTATACGGAGACCGTGGGCAAGATGCGTCGTTACATGAGCAGCTACCACGGCACGCAAACGGGCGATCCGGCCAAGGCTGCCGACGCCATCGTGCGCGCGGTTTCCGCGGACGTCCCACCGCTGCGGCTACCGCTAGGTCCGGACGCCGTCGACCTCGTTCGGAAGAAACTTTCGTCCGTGCAACACGACCTCGAAGCCTGGCTCGACGTGTCGAGTTCCACCAACTTCGACCACTGACGCCTGGCAACTCATAGCCCTGGAGACGACATGTCCGCTTTGGACCCGTTCTATGCAATGCTGCGCGCTGAAAGCGACCCGTTTCGCAAGCACCCCGAGAACCTTCGCGAGCTTCAGCTCGCTGCCATGAAAGAGCGCTTCGCCGAGCGCCGCGAACAGATCAGGCTACTGCGTCGCAGAGCGGAAGATGTCGGCGTCAACGAGGTGACCCGCCATGAAGATATGGTGCCCCTGCTGTTCGCGCATCAGATCTACAAGAGCTACCCCGAGTCATTCATCGACAACGGCCGCTGGAAGCATCTTTCGGCATGGCTGCAAACGCTATCGAGCAAACGGGTAGCCGAAGTCGATCTGGACGGCGCGGACAACGTCGACGCATGGATGGACCGTCTGCGCACAGCGGGACACCATGTTTTCAGCTCGAGCGGCACATCCGGCAAGTGCAGCTTCATCAGTCAGACGCAAGCCGATCTCGACAATGTCACCGAGTCGTGCGTGAAGCTGGGCGTCTACGGCAACGCAATGATCCGAAGAGATTTCGGCAAGCGCCCGGCTTTCCTCATGATGCCGCCTGCCGGCGCGCATCGGCATATCGAACCGGTACTGAACGCAGCGCAACGGCTCGGCGCGGAAACCACGCTGATGTTCGACGAACCGGTGCTCGCATCCGCAACGATTTCGATGGGCCGCATGCGCCGCGCAATCGCCGACGGCTCCGCGAAACCGAGCGAGGTCGCGGCGTTTCAGGAGCAGGCGGTGGCGCGCCAACGTCATACCGGCAAGATGATCGACCGGTTTCTCGACAAGCTCACCGCGCAGCGCGAAGTTCCGGTGCTCGTCCAGGGCAACTGGTCGTTGCACTGGACGCTCGTCGAGCGCGCCCGTCAGCGCGGCATCGCCGATGGCATCTGCCATCCGGATACGGTAATCACCACCGGCGGCGGCTTGAAGGGCACCTCGGCCCCCGCCGACTTTCGGGAGCAAATCATCCGCTTCTACGGTATTCGTGCCGAGAACGTCCAGAACAGTTATGGCATGTCCGAGATGATCGGAACCGGCCCGTGGTCGGAAGTGGCGCAGGGTTATGCAATCTGCCCGTGGATCGTTCCGTTCGTCCTCGACAAGGCGGGAGAGCAACTGCTGAATCCTTCGGATGGAGTAGGCGTCGTTGAGGGGCGCTTCGCGTTTTTCGACCTGCTGGCCGAAGGATACTGGGGTGGTTTCATCACTGGCGACAAGGTCGTGGTCGACTTTTCACCGGCGGAGAACACCGACGGCCTGCAAGGGCCGCTGGTCCGTCAAGTCGGCCGCTACGCCGATCTCGAAGAAGGCGAAGACAAGCTCTCGTGCGCCGGCACGATGGAGTCGTATGTACGTGGCATGATCAACGTTTGAGCCCTGCTGCGCGCGGTCCGAGCCCCAGGGGCGCCATTACTGGCGCCCCCTTGGGCTCATGAGTATACTGATGTCCTGATTCCGACATCAAACACTCCCCGATGTACAAACCTATGTCAGTTCAGGCTCCCAACGGAGCCTCGCGGCTCGCTGCGGCGGACAAACCTCGAACGGCTGGCCGGCCCACTCACGACGATGCAGTTCAGTTGCGCGAGCGGCTGCTCGAAGCCGCCAAATCCGTGTTCATCAGAGAAGGTTTCGGCGCCGCCAGGGTCGAGGAAATCGCATCGCTGGCTGGCGTCAGCAAAACGACCGTGTATCGCCAGTTCGGCACGAAGGAAGAGCTGTTTCGCTCCATCGTCTGGCGTGGGATGGCCGATCTGCGGGGCAAGATCTCGGAGCACCTGGAACCGGGCCGCGATTTTTCGACGAACATGGCATCCCTTATCTATGCGCTCGTCGAACACATGGCAATACCGGACAGCATGCACACTTCACGCATGGTCATTGGCGAGGCGATTCGCTTTCCCGATGTCGCAAAGCAGTTTCTGCAGTTCGTGGTGACGATGCTGGAGCCGCTAACCGGCGTTCTGGAAGCCGCCGCGCTCAGCGGCGTAATCGCCATCGACGATCCCTCGAACGCGGCGCGCGATCTTCTCACACTGGTCACAGGCGCGCCCGAGGTGCACCTCGCGGTTCAGACCACCCGTTCCGAACGGAAACGCCGGGCTGAGCGGATTCATCGGCTTCTGTTGACCGCGTGGAGGTACCGTGCGGCACTGGATAAGGTTCGAGCCCGGTCAATGCCGTAACGTTCGCGCGGCCATCCAGGTCTCGCCGACGCTCTAGCTGTCAATTTCACCCATCACCTGGAATTGCCCCGACGCCTGGGCGATGCATTTCGCATTCGCCCAGATCCGGCAGTCGGAGAAAATCACCCGCTTTCCCGAACGTAGAACGTCGACGTGTGCTTCCACCCAGTCGCCCGGCTCCGCGTTCCCCATGAAATTGACCGTCAAGCCCGTCGTCAACACCCTGACGGCCGGTTGACGCGAATACTTGCTCGCCCACGTGATGGCGGTGTCTGCCAGCATGCAAACAGCGCCCCCGTGCATCATCTGGCCAAGGTTGCGATGCGCTTCGCGAACGTACATGCCGACGACGTGTCCGCGTTCGCTCTTGCGAAAGTAGGTGGCCTGCGAGACGGCGCCAATATTGCTTTTTCATCGATAAAACATAGCGTATCATTATTCGCACACGAGTCAACTATGTGAATGACCAATGGATACCACGTCGCTCTTTTCGCCTCTCACCGTGCGCGGGGTCACGCTTGCCAACCGTATCGTCATGTCACCCATGACTCGCGGCTTTTCGCCGAACGGATTGCCCGGTAGTGACGTCGCCGCCTACTACAAGCGGCGTGCGCAGGGCGAGACAGGCCTGATCATCACGGAAGGCGTCGGCGTCGATCACCCCGCGGCGCTCGGCGAAGCTGGACTCGGAGAAAATTCGATTCCCGTGCTCGCCGGAGGGGAATCAGTTGCCGCGTGGCGACGCGTGACGGACGAAGTTCACGCTAGCGGCGGAATCATCTTTCCTCAGTTGTGGCATATGGGACCCATGAAAGAGGCGAATACGGGCCCCTTCCCGGCCGCCTCGCCACTGCGCCCATCGGGACTGTGGGGACCGGAAGGACGAACGACATCACTCAACGCAGGTTACATGGAGCGCGTCATGCCGCCAACGCGCCCGATGACCGACGCCGAGATCGCGGACGTCATTGCAGCCTATGGTCGAAGCGCGCGCTATGCGACGGTCGCCGGCTTCGATGGCATCGCGATTCACGGGGCTCACGGCTATCTGATCGACGCTTTTTTGTGGGCAGAAACCAATCAACGCACGGATCGATGGGGCAAGGATCTCACGGCGCGCAGCCGCTTTGCCACCGAGGTTGTCCGAGCAATCCGCGAAGCGATCGGTGCGACGATGCCGATCACGTTCCGCTTCTCCCAGTGGAAGCAGCAGGATTTCCGCGCGCGTCTCGCCAACGACCCGCACGAACTCGAGCACATTCTCGCGCCGCTCGCGGATGCTGGCGTCGACATCTTCGAGGCGAGCACCCGCTATTTCAACCGGGCGGAATTCGCGGGCTCAGAGATGAATCTCGCCGGTTGGGTGAAGAAGGTAACCGGCAAGCTTTCGATGACTGTTGGTGGGATCGGCATTAACAAGGGCTACTACGATTCAATGGCCGGGGCCGCGACAGCGCCGCAGCCCGACCTCACTGCCCTGCTCGATCGTTTCTCACGCAGCGAGTTCGATCTTGTTGGCGTGGGACGCTCGCTTCTACATGATCCGAACTGGGCGCGGCGCGTACGGCTTGGCGAGCCGTTCCTCGGGTTCAGCAACGACTCGCTCGCACACCTCACCTGAAACGCGATTTGCAGTTGGCGCCTTGACTCGGGTATCAACTGCTATTTCCGGTTCGGGATCTTTACGTACGCCCGGTGACAGGAATCAACGCACCGGTCACCCCCGACGCGGCGCCAGACGCGAGAAAGAGAATCACCTCGGCGATTTCTTCAGGCCGTACCCAGCGGGAAAAGTCAGCGTCGGGCATATCCTTGCGGTTCTGTGGCGTATCGATGATGCCTGGCAAGATAGCGTTGACGGTAATGGAACGGCCTTTGAGTTCTTCGGCCAGCGCCTCAGTCAAACGCATCACCCCCGACTTCGAGGCCGCATACGCTCCCATGCCCGCGCCCGCCTTCAGCGCAGCGCCGGCTCCAATATTGATGATGCGTCCGCCTTCCGCGCTGTCGGCAATATGGTCGAGTGCCGCTTTCGACGCAGTCGCCGCCGTGCGCACGTTCGTCCGGTACATCAGATCCCAGGTGTCGAGACTGCCGTCCGCCAGCGTTTCCCAGCGAAAGCCTCCCGCTACATTGACGATCGCATCGAGCTTGCCAAGCTGCTCGACGACCGCGGAAAGCGCCGAGCGCGCCGCATCGAGATCAGTCAGCTCGACGCCTCCTCGCCACCAGGAAGCGTGCAACTGCTCCGCGCTCGCGTTCTCCGGTTCGAGCGCCTTGTCGATCAGCGCGACCTTCCAGCCGTTCTCGGCAAACACGCGACCAACCGTGCGCCCAAGCGTGCCGAATCCACCCGTTATCGCCACTACCCGTTGCATGTGCATCTCTCCCTCGCCGCGCCCGGCGCCGCCTGTACCGCTGGCGCCGGACACTGTAAAAGCTCAACGTCCCTTGAACACCGGCTCGCGTTTCTCGCGAAACGCGTTGACCGCCTCCTGATGGTCTTCCGTCAGGTTCGACAGCGCCTCGTATGCAATCGACGCGTCGAGAATGGCATGCGCAAGTTGCTTCAGGCCGATGTTGATCGACGCCTTGGTCCACTGGATGGCGCGCGAAGCGCCGTTTGCGAGACGCTTCGCCATCGCGTCGACCACGGCATCCAGCTGGTCGGCCGGTACGGCATGATTGATGAGACCCAGTCGTGCCGCCTCTTCCGCGGTGACGAGATCCCCCGTCAACAGGTATTCCTTGGCCTTCGCATAGCCCACGAGCTGCGGCCAGATCACCGCGCCGCCATCGCCCGCCACGAAGCCGACTTTCACGTGCGGATCGCCAATCTTTGCGTGATTGGCCGCGTAGCTCAGATCCGAGAACAGCGCGATCGTCGCGCCGAGACCAATTGCATGACCGTTGATCTTGGCGATGACCGGCTTCGGACAATCCAGCATCGAGAAGACAATTTTCTTTGCACGCTGCATGCCTTCGAGAAACAGCGTGGGATTGTCGATGACCTGCTGCATATGCTCGATATCGCCGCCCGCGCTAAAAGCCCGCCCTGCGCCCGTCAACACCACGACACGGGTCTCAACGTCCTCGGCGACATCGAGAAAAAGCCGCGACATCTCAATGTCCATTTGCTCGTCGAACGCGTTCAACGTTTCCGGCCGGTTGAGCGTAACGGTCAAGACGCCGCCTTCGCGTTCGAGCAATAGCGCCTGATAGTCCGAAATATTCATGGCTAACCTGTTCATAATGAAGAAATCGCGCGGGACGGACAGACCGTCTGCCGCCGCCGACCGGTACAAGACCGATTACACGTGCAGCGGAATGAACCGGCGGCCGTTGTCGTACATGATCTTGCGCGTGTCTTCTTCCGAGAGCCCATTGCATGCTTCCGACGCGAAGTCCTTCGGTTCGGGCACGCCTTCCGCGTGCGGATAGTCGGAGCCCATCAACAGGAAGTCCGACGATCCCGTTTGAGCGATGATCTGGGCGATGTCGTCCTCCGGATACGCGACCACGAAGACATTTTCCTTGAAGATCTGGCTCGGGCGTTTCTTCAGCTGACCGCACGGCCAGTAGCCATTCTTCGCCATCCCCCGGCACTTGTCCATTTTGACGAGCAGCGAAGGCACCCATTCGGCACCGTTTTCGGCGCTGCACAGCTTGACCCGCGGGAAACGCTCAAAGAAGTTGTAGAAGATGAACGACGACAGCGTTTCCATGACCGGCCGCTCGCCGTAACCGTGCATCCAGACAAAGGCGGTCTGACGCTGGCGCGACTGCTGCACGGGCTCGCCCCACACCGCCATATGATCCTTCATGTAGATCGCTTCCGACACATGGAAGGTGACGCGCACGCCCGCTTCGTTGAGGACCGACCAGAACGGATCGAAGTACGGATCCGCAGGTGCACGGCCATTGAACGGCCCCATCGGCATCAGGATCACCCGCACACCGTTCGCAACCAGCCACCTGGCCTCGGCGACAGCCGCATCGAGATCGTCGAGCGCGACGACCGGCGTCGTGTAGATGCGGTCTTTGTAGTTGAAGCCCCAGTCGTCGAGCATCCACTGGTTATACGCATGCAACACCGCATTTGCCGCAACGGGCTCGTCGAGGTAGGAAATACACGCGACCATTTCGCCGATGTACATCGTGCAGGCTTCAACACCGAAATCGTCCATCTTCTTCAGGCGCGCGTCGCGGTTGAACATGTCCGGCGTCGGCGAAACCCGCATATCGACGTTATCCTTGCCATCCTTCATCGCGCGCAGCCATTCATGCAGCTTGCCCGGCGGCGGAACGTGCCCCTCGGCCGATGTGTAGCCCTCGCTGATTTCCACCTTCCGGTCGCCCACATACATGCAGCGGTTGCCGTCTGCCGTGACACGGCTGGTAAAAGACCAGTCCTTCCTGAACTTCTCGGGCAAATGACGGTTGAATGCGTCCTCGACTTCGTAGAAGTGCGTGTCGGCGTCGTAGATCTTCCCTTGATACGTTTGCATGGTCTCGCTCCTGATTGTGGGGAGCGCTTCAGAACGTGCGCCCTTGAGAGAAGTATCGGGTCAAGCCATCGACCAAAAAACTCTCATATCGAACTCGAAAACGTCGATATCGATTTGATATCGGGCGGTGGCCTCTCGACCCTTGCGGTCGGTATCGAACTCTCCAAAAAAAAACATAAATACGAACGCCGTTCGCATATAAGTATAATCGAAACGAAGACACGCAACCGGAGACGTTTATGCAAGCCGAAGTACTCTCCCAGCCTGCACACCGAGCGCAACCGGTAGCGGGTCCACCGCGCGGGTTCACGATGGCGATCCTGCTTGCCGCGGTAGCGGCCTCGTCCGGCATCACCGTCATCTACACCGTGCTGGTCACGCTCTACAAGGCTTTTCCTGCGTCGAACTCCGTGAGCTGGACCGTCACCGCGTACTGGCTCGGCTCGGCCGTCTTTGCCGCCGTGAGCGGGCGACTCGGCGACCTGTTGGGCTACCGCCGCATCCTGCTCGTGGTGATATCGGTCGCTGCGGCGGGCGCAGTCGTGGCCGCATGCGCGACCGATGTCGGCATGCTCGTCGCGGGGTGTGCGATGCAATCGATCGCGGCAGGCATTACGCCACTCTCCATCGGGCTGGTTCGTGAGAATCTGCCACCCGCCAGGCTGCCTGCCGCGGTGGGGTTGATCAGTGCGGCAGGCATGGTGTCGGCGGGGCTGATCTACATCTGCGCGGGCGTTGTCGTGGATCACTATTCGTGGCAGGGCGGCTTCTGGTTCAAAGTCGCGCTTTGCGTCGTGGCCGTCGCGGCGGTACGCGCGTGGGCACCGCCGTCGCCACCGAATCCCGGCGTACGGATCGACTACATTCGAGGTCTCGCGTTCGCTCCGGCACTTTGCGCCATCCTCTTCGCCGTGCAGCAAATCCGCACGTGGGGGCTCGCCGATCCGCGGCTGTGGGGCTTGATCGCTGGCGGGATGATCGTGCTCGGACTCTGGGCACGCCATCAACACGGGGCGCGTCATCCGCTCATCAATGTGCGTCTGCTGAAGACGCGCGAAGTCGTGTTGGCCAATGCATGCATGGCATTCCTCGCGGCAGGCGCCATGCAACTAGGACAGGTCTTCTCGCTGCTCGCCCAGCAACCTGCCGGCGCGCACGCCGGATTCGGGTTGAGCGCGACGGCAGCCGGATTACTGATGTTCAGCATCAACATCGTCGCGTTGGTCGCGAGCCCATGGAGCGGCCGGGTTGCTGCCCGCTACAAGGCCCGGCCCGCTGCCTTGATTGGCATGCTCATACTGGCCCTAGGCTGGGCCTCGCTGATCGTGCTTCATCGCAGCCTGCTGCTCTTCGTTCCAGGTGCGGTGCTGTGCTCGTTCGGCCTCGCCTTCGCAAGCACGGCGCTGTACAACCAGATCGTGGAAGCGACGCCTGCACATCAGACAGGCGAGGCAACGGGCATGCTCTACGTTTTCTTCTCGTGTTTCTTCGCGGTAGGTGCCCAGGCGGTATTTGCGCTGCTGCGCAGCGCGACGGCGGGACACGACGGTGCATCGTTTCCGGCCGATAGTGGCTATGTTTCGGTATTCGTCTACATCGCCTGCAGTTCGATCGCCGGACTGCTGGTCGCCTTCATGCTGCCGAAGCGTCGTACACACTGACGGTCGTTGCGACCGATCCGTTGCGCGCGGGCGCAACGCTTCTTCGACCGCACCGCGACCGCGGCGCATTGAAGCACCCGCTTCACTGCGCCGCCGATCGACCGGCGAGTCACTCCTCTTCTGCCTGACCCAACGCAGACGCCCGCTGTGCGACTCTGATCATGTGCTCTTCGAGCCGGTGACGTTCGCGGTCGAAGCGTTCGAGCGGCGCACCAATTGCCATCGCTGCGATGACATTGCCATTCGGTCCGAAGATCGGCGACGACACGCCGGCCGAATCCGGCAGTAGTTCACCGCGACTCACCGACAGGCCGCTTTCGAGGATGTGGTCGAGTTCGTCACGCAACGCCTTCTTCGTTGCGATCGTTTGCGGGGTGCGGCGCTCGAATTTGACCGTCTTCATGTAGTCGTTAACGAAAGCGTCCGGTGCATGGGCGAGCAGCACGCGGCCCGCAGCCGTGCAATAGAGCGGGCGACGCAAACCGATGTGCATTGAATAGCGCACCGATTGCTCGCTCTCGATCACGTCGACATAGGTAATCTCTTTGTGTTCGACGTCAAGGACACCGACATACACGGTTTCATTGGTGCTCTTCGAGAGATCCACCAGGAACGGGCGCAGTATCTTCGAAAAATTCCACGCGGCCATCACGCCTGCCGACAACCGGAAGATCGACGGTCCCAGGCGATAGCGGCCTACGTCGTGCATCAAGTAGCCCTCCGCCACCAGGGGTCTCAGCAGATTGAGCAGGCTGCTCTTCGGTGACTCGAGAGCGACATTCAGTTCTGCTAGCGACATCCCGTCAGGAGACTTCGCCAGCACATCGAAAATTCCGAGGAGTCGGGTCAGCGAGCGCGGCCCGCTGACGTCCCGGTCCGCCGGCGCTGAGGTCTCTTTCAACATGATTTTCCCCATGAATTGACTGTATCGATTATACGTGAACTATTCACATAGTTTTACATCGATCAAAATTTGGCACACTTTTGCACCACCCGAATTCGGGAATACGCCAGGCGCTCCCTCACACAGCTTTGAGATATATTTGAACGACGTTCACAAATCTGGAATTCAGAAGCATCATCTTCCAGACCCTTTACGCAACACGCTCGCGCGTCGAACAGCAACATCAACCTTCACTTCTGGATTCACTCATGTACACGAAAAAACTGGCAGAAAAGGTCGCCATCGTGACCGGAGGCGGCCAAGGCGTTGGACTCGGCATCGCCCTTGCGCTTGCCACCGAGGGGGCGAGTCTGGTCCTCACTGGTCGCACGGAGGCCAAACTCACGCGGGCTGCTGAGGAATTGAGCGCCCTCGGTTCGCAAGTGCTGGTCGTGCCCGGCGATACGCGCAATCGCGCCGACGCCGTGCGGACGGTCGAGCTTGCCGTCGAGCGATTCGGACGTGTGGACGCACTCATCAACAATGCCCAAAGCAGCAGCCCGGGGGTGCCGCTCGAGTCCGTTACCGACGATGACTGGAGCAACACGCTCGAATCGGGCTTGTACGGCACGCTGTATTTCATGCAGGCCGCATTGCCGCGGATGAAGTCGCAGGGCCGCGGCGCCATCATCAACTTCGGCTCGCGCACCGGTATCGAAGGCCTCAAGGGATTCGGCGCGTACGCCGCAACCAAGGAGGGCATTCGTGGGCTCTCGCGTGTTGCCGCGCGCGAATGGGGCGTCTACGGCATTACCGTCAACGTCATTTGCCCGGCAGCGCTCACGCCTGCCGCCGAAGCCTACCTCGAAGCCAATCCTCAGGAACGCACTCGCTATCTCTCTGAAATTGCGCTTGGCCGCTTCGGCGATCCTCAGCGCGATATTGGACGAACAGTTGCATTTCTATGTAGTGACGACGCTAATTTCATCACCGGGCAGACTATCAGTGTGGACGGCGGACAGTCAATGCTTTAGTGCGTCTTTTTGAACACGGTGCAATATATGAAACGTTTAGTTGCATTATCGCGAGCCTCGATCCGAGGAGTGAGCTTCCCGCCGGGCGCGTACCACGAAGCTTGAAGAGCGATCAGGTGTTTCTCCTCTCACACACTTCGCGAGAGCGTGTGGAGTTTGGCCTTGGCTGCGGGACACCGAGCCAAGGCGTTTTTTCGCCGTTACCTTTGGGACTCGATCGCGTCCCCGACTTCTACGTGGTCTGTACATACGATACGGCTGTTGCTTCTCTCAGTCGTCACGACTCCCCCTTAGCTGCAACTTTTCACCATCTCCTCGATCACCTTCTTCGCGTCGCCGAACACGAGCACCACGTTGATCTTGCCGAACTCGCCGTTGATGTCCTTTCTATAGAACTTTCTTTTCGCGCAGGATATCGATATCCGACTGCGACATACTCAGCACATCACGCAGCACGTCGTCCGTATGTTGTCCGAGCGTCGGCGGCGCCCCGTACGAATCGATAGGCGTGCCCGACATCTTGACCGGATTGGCGACCATCCGAACCGCCTTATCCGTGAGCGGGTGCGCGACTTCGACGCACATCGCGCGTGCCTGCACATGCGGATCTGCGAACACCTGCTCCAGATTGTTGATCGGTCCGGCCGGCACCCCGGCGGCGTCGAGTGCTGCGAGCAGTTCGCCGCTCTGCCATTGAAGGATCAGCGGCTCGAACACTTCGCCCAGCGCGCGACGATTCTTTACGCGCAGCGCAATCTCGCTGAATCTTGGATCGCTAGCGAGCTCGGGGTGCCCCAGAACGTCACACATCCGCGCGTATTGCTCGTTGTTGCCCGCCACGATCATGATGTCGCGATCGGCGCAGCGGAACATGCGGGACGGCATCCCACCGTTGCCCTCGGTACCGCGCCGGATAGGAATCTGGCCTGAAACGAGATACTGGCTTGCATAGTGCGATGTGGCAGCAATCATCGCGTCCAGCAATGCCAGGTCGATGTACTGTCCCTGCCCGGTACCGCCTTGCGCCGCGTCGCGATGATAAAGCGCTGCGATGATCGCCGAAGCGGCGTACTGACCACACAGGATGTCCGCAAGACTGGGCCCGGTTTTCATTGGCCCGCCGCCCGGCACGTCGTCGCCGTTTCCGGTCACGCTCATCAGGCCACCCATCGCCTGGAAAATCGAGTCGTAGCCGGGGCGCGGGCTATACGGTCCGGTCTGACCGAATCCGGTTATCGAACAGTAGATCAGGCGCGGATTGACCAGCTTGAGGCTGTCGTAGTCGAGCCCGTAACGCTTGAGGTCGCCAACCTTATAGTTCTCGATCAACACGTCGCAGTGCGCCGCCAACGAGCGGATCAGCGCCTGGCCTTCGGCCGTGGAGATATCGCACGTGATCGACTTCTTGCCTCGGTTCGCGCTGATAAAAAACGTCGACTCGCGCGTGACCTTTCCCTCCCGATCCATCAGGAACGGGGGGCCGAATTGCCGCGAATCGTCGCCCTTGCCCGGACGCTCGACCTTGATGACCTCCGCGCCGAGATCCGCCAGCATCTGAGCCCCCCAAGGCCCGGCGAGAATACGGCTCAGGTCGAGTACGCGAACACCCGCCAACGCGCCTTTTGTCATAGCAAACGGTCCCCTTGAATTCACACCGGCTGCCCCGGAAGCTTGCATCAGCGTCCGACGAACTTCGCCGTACGTTTTTCGATGAAGGATTGAACGCCTTCCTTCGCGTCTTCAGTGTTGTAGAGAAACTGCTGGGTCGACTGAATCGTCGCGTAAGCATCCTGCCAGCCTTGTCCCAGCGAAACGCGCGCGTTCTGCATCGTGGCCTGCACGGCTAGCGGTGCCTGCGCCGCGATTCGCTCGGCGATCGCGAGCGCCCGGTCGAACTCCTGCCCCGCAGGCACGACATCCTGCACGAAGTTCATGTGCCGTGCCTCGTCTGCGGTGAATTCGTCGCCGGTAAGCAGTACCTTCATTGCGTTGCCCCAGCCGGCTCGCTGCACCATGCGGAACGTCGCACCACAACCTGCCATGATCCCCCGCTTGACTTCAAGTTGGGAGAAACGGCAGTTGTCGGCCGCAACAGCCACTTCCGATGCAAGCATCAATTCGACCGCGACCGTGAAGCAGATTCCCTTCAGCGCAATGACGACCGGCTTGGTACGCAGCGGCGCGCGCAAGTTGAACGGATCGACCTCGCCTTCAGGAAGCAGCGGTTTCCCTTCGCGGCGCAACGGCGCGACCTTTGGCATGTCGAGCCCTGCCGTAAAGTGATCGCCTTCGGCGTATACCAGCCCGCAAAAAATATCGCCGCTCTTCTCGAGCTGCGTGTAAGCCATGGCAAGCTCTCTGAACATTTTCGGCGTGAAACCATTGCGCTTTTCCGGCCGGTCAATGCCCATCAAGAGCAGGTTCCCACGCTGCTCAACGCGAATCTGTCCGTCCTCGTGACGAGTGGTCATGCAGTGTCTCCTCGCGGTGTTTTCCGTTAGCAATTCTGACCTCGCGCTCAATTGACAAAGCTGGGTCGCACATTCAGAATCATAAACGTCGTTCACAAAATTGGCAACGCACGATACGCTCCGACGCTGCCGCGCGGCGCACCGCAGACACGCAAATCATCGGCGAGCAGGCCCCATCCGGGCCTAGGTGTTCACCCTCATTCGTTCAAGGAAGAACCATGGCCTACGAGACGATCATCGTCGAAACGCACGGGAAAACCGGCTTGATCAGGTTGCACCGTCCGCAAGCCTACAACGCACTGAACAACCAGCTGATGGACGAGCTGACGGCGGCACTCGACGACCTCGAAACCGACCCCGCCATCGGCACCATCGTGATGACCGGTAGCGAAAAGGCGTTCGCCGCCGGCGCCGACATCAAGATGATGAACGAATGGACGTACATGGACGTGTACAAGAATCAGTTCATCACGTCGAACTGGGAACGCACGTCGCGTTGTCGCAAGCCGGTCATCGCCGCGGTCGCGGGTCTTGCCTTGGGCGGAGGCTGCGAACTGGCCATGATGTGCGACTTCATTCTCGCCGCCGACAACGCCCGTTTCGCCCTGCCCGAAATCACGCTCGCGACCATCCCCGGCGCCGGCGGCACGCAGCGCCTTACGCGCGCGCTCGGCAAATCGAAGGCGATGGAAATGATCCTCACCGGCCGCAGGATGGACGCCATTGAAGCCGAACGATGCGGCCTCGTGAGCCGCATCGTGCCCGCCGACACGCTCGTCGAGGAAGCGCTGAAAACGGCCGACGAGATCGCGCGATACTCGCAACCCGTCGTAGCGATGGCCAAAGAATGCGTCAACCGCGCCTACGAATCGAGCCTGGCAGAAGGCATCCTGTTCGAGCGGCGTATGGCGTATTCGACCTTCGCCACAGAAGATCGAAAGGAAGGCATGGCAGCCTTCGCCGAAAAGCGCAAACCCCAGTTTCGCGATTGTTGAATTGCTAAAAAGCGCCACGCTGTCGTGGCGAACAGAGCCCGCCAGGTTACGCGCGTCACGCGCATTTCTCTGGCACCCATACTTCCTATCCAGGCTACAGGCGCGCGATGAAACCGTATGTCAATCGCATTACTGAATTACTCGGCATTCAATATCCCATCATTCAAGGCGGCATGCGCTGGGTGGCGCGAGCCGAACTGGCGGCGGCCGTGGCCAATGCGGGCGGTCTCGGCTTCATCTCCGCGCACACTCATGCAAGCGCCGATGCACTCGCGCGCGAAATCGACAGGGTGCGTTCGCTCACCGACAAGCCCTTTGGCGTCAACCTGACCGTTCTCGGCGCCAATGTCGGTCTCGACTATGACGCGTATGTGCGCACGATCGTGTCTCAAGGCGTCCAGGTCGTCGAGACAGCAGGCAGCAATCCGGCGAAATACATCGCCGAGTTCAAGGCGCAGGGCGTCAAGGTCGTGCACAAGTGCGTGACGGTTCGCCACGCGATGAAGGCCGAATCGCTCGGCGCGGACGCCGCCAGCATCGACGGGTTCGAATGCGCGGGACACCCTGGCGAAGACGACATCCCTGGACTGATCCTGATTCCCGCCGCCGCCGACAAGCTGAAGGTGCCGATTCTCGCGTCCGGCGGCTTTGCCGATGGGCGCGGGCTGATGGCGGCTCTCGCGCTCGGCGCGGACGGCATCAACATGGGAACCCGATTCATGCTCACGCAGGAGTCCCCCGTCCACCCTGCGATCAAGCAACGGCTGCTGGAAGCGAGCGAGCGCGATACGGTGCTGGTTGGCCGCTCGATCGGCGATTCAAGCCGGGTGGTCAAGAACAGTGTGAGTCTCGCCGCGCTCGAACTCGAGCGCGCCGGCAACGTGACGCGCTCGGACCTCTACGCGCTGACCGGAGCACAGCGCTGGATGGACGCATTCGTGACAGGAGAAGTGGAAGGCGGCGCCTTCCCCGCCGGTATCGTGACCGGCCTCATTCACGACTTGCCGACCTGTGCGGAATTGATCGGTCGCATCGTGAAGGAAGCCGCCGCGATTGCGCAACGCCAGCTCGGCTTCAGCGCTGCTCTGGCATGAAACTGACCGGCCTTCGCGTCGTGGACCTGTCGCAATTCATGCCGGGTCCGTTCCTCGCCGCCAACCTCGCCGATCACGGCGCGCACGTCGTCAAGATCGAACCGGTCACCGGCGACCCCACCCGCGGCGCACCCGGCACCGACGGCGCGTTCTTCGCCGCGATCAACCGCGGCAAGCGCAGCATCGCGCTCGATCTGAAACATCCGGACGCACGCGAGGTCGCCCTCAAGCTGATGAACGAGGCCGATGTCGTGATCGAATCGTCGAGGCCGGGCGTGGCCGCTCGGCTTGGCATCGACTACGACACGATCAGCCGGACGAACCCGGGAGTCGTTTATTGTGCGATTACCGCATTCGGCCAAACCGGCCCGCTCTCTCAATTGCCCGCACACGATCCGGTAGTTCAATCGCTTGCAGGCACGCTGCCGCGCGATGGCCGGGGAATCCCAATTGCCACGGGACCGTCGCTCGCTGCGCTGGCCGGTTCATTGACGGCGTTGTCCGCCGTGTTGATGGCGCTGCTGCGCGCGCGGGAAACGGGGCGCGGCGACTACATCGACATGGCGCTTTTCGATGCGGCGCTCACATCGCAGCCGTATCTGAGCGGCCGCTTGCTCAACGCGCCGGACAGCCAATTGCGAGGGCCGACTGAAGGCGACAGCGGGCTCGCGTTGCTCGACACCTATGAGACCGCCGATTCGAAGTGGCTCTGCCTTGGCGGCCGGGAACACAGCTTCGCAACCAACCTGCTGACACCACTCGGCCGTCCGGATCTCGTCGCCGACGCGATCGGCCCAGCCGGTGAAGCCCAGATACGCGTCCGGGCGTGCCTGACGCAAATCTTCCTGACTCGCACACTCGATGAATGGCTCTGCTGGTTCGAAGGCCGAAACATCAGTGTGGCGCCGGTGCTCTCGCTCGCCGAAGCGCTCGACCATCCGCATGCGCACGAGCGCGGGATGGTCCAGAGGGATCCGTCCGGACGCAACCACGTTGCAAGCCCGATTCACTTCCGTTTGGAGCCTGGGTCGCCACCGCTCGCCGTTCCACACCTTGGCGAGCACACAGAACTCGTGCTGCGGAGCATTGGCTACAGCGACGAACGGATTGCGGAACTCGTCGCGACAGGCGCAGTACGTGGGCAGCACGACGAAGCCCAGGCCCTTGCGCAACCCGCCACCTGACGCAAACAACACCATGCCCTTACAGCTAGAGGCGGACGCCGTCGATTTCGCGTCCATCATCCGCCCCGGCGATACCGTCGCATGGGGCCAATCGAACGCAGAGCCCCTTGCGCTCACGCGCACTCTACTTCAGCAGCGGCACAGCATCGGCGCGTTCCGGGTCTTTCTCGGCGCCGGCAACTACGACACGTGCCGGCCTGAGCACGCGGACTGCATCGATTTCGTTTCGTACTGCGGGAGCGGCTCCAACCGCGCACTGGCCAAGGCTGGCGCGCTTGATATCCTGCCCTGCCATTATTCGCAGTTGCCAGAGATGATCGAGTCGGGTCAGCTATCGATCGACGTCCTGCTACTGCAGTTGGCGCCACCCGACGCGCACGGCCGCTACAGCTTGTCCGTCGCGCATGAGTATCTGATCCCGGCACTCGAGCGCGCGCGCGTCATCATTGCGGAAGTCAACGAACAGGCACCCTGGACTTACGGCGAGCGATATCTTCGCGACGACGACCTCGACTTCATTGTCCCGACGTCGCGCACTCTGCCCGAGAGTTCGCCCAGCGCCGTCAGCCCGACGGAGCTGGCGATTGCACGGCACACGGCCGGTTTGATCGAAGACGGCGCCACCATTCAACTCGGCCTCGGCGCGATTCCAGAAGCGATCCTCGCCTGCCTCGGCGATCGGCGAGACCTTGGCATCCATTCCGGCACGATCGGCGACAAAGTCGCCGATCTGATGGAAAGCGGCGTGATCAACAATGTGCGCAAGACCATCGACACGGGCAAGACCATTGCTGGCGTGATGATGGGGGGTCGCCGCATACACGAGTTCGCGCATCGAAACGACGCCGTGCAGTTTCGTTCGACCCGCTACACGCACGATCCGAACGTGCTCGCAAGCATCGACCGCTTCGTCGCCATCAACTCGGCGCTCGAGGTCGATCTGAGTGGCCAGATCAACGCCGAAATTGCCGGTGGCGTGTATGTGGGCGCGGTGGGCGGCGCACTGGATTTCCTGCGCGGCGCGCGGCGCTCGCGTGGCGGCGTTCCTGTCATCGCATTGCCGTCCACAGCGGGCAAGGGCGCGACCCGCATCGTCGCGTCGTTGAACGGACCGGTCAGCACGCCGCGCAGCGACGCCGCCATCGTGGTGACCGAATACGGCGTGGCCGATCTGCGCGGCCTGACGCTGCGCCAAAGGCGCGAACGCATGCTGGCAATCGCCCATCCGGATCATCGCAGCGCTCTCGATCAGATGGCGGGCGTCCCGCCTTCCAATCGCGTAAGAAGCGCGACGCTCGTCGGCTGATTGCAACCGCACCCGAATCAGAACTTCAAACTTTGCAAGGAAACGTCCGATGAAACGCGCGGCAATTGTCTCCCCTGTACGAACGCCCGTCGGCACCTTTGGCGGTAGCCTGCGCGGCGTTTGCGTCGAAGATCTCGGCGCGCTCGTTGCGAATGAAACGATCCGGCGCGCAGGACTCGAACCCGCTCGCATCGACGACGTCGTCTTCGCGCAATCGTACGCGAACAGCGAAACACCTTGCGTGGGCCGCTGGATTGCGCTGCAGGCGGGCCTGCCCGTGGAGGTGCCGGGCATGCAGCTTGACCGACGTTGCGGCGGCGGCCTGCAGGCGCTCGTCACCGCCGCGATGATGGTGCAGACCGGCGCCGCCGACGTGGTGTTGGCCGGCGGCGTGGAAAGTATGAGCAATATCGAGTACTACAGCACGGACATGCGCTGGGGCGCCCGGTCGGGCTCCGTCCAGTTTCACGACCGGCTCGCGCGAGGCCGCGAGCGCTCACAGCCGGAATCGCGCTTCGGCTTTATCTCCGGCATGATCGAGACCGCCGAAAATCTGGCCACCGACCATGGCATCAGCCGCGAGGCCGCCGACGAGTTCGCGCTGCGCAGCCATCAGCGCGCGGCCGCCGCATGGGAGTCCGGCCATATGGCCGAAGAGGTCGTGGCGGTCAGCGTTCCTCAGAAAAAAGGCCAGCCGCTTCTGTTTTCCAAAGATGAAGGATTCCGCGCCGACGCCAGCATGGAAAGCCTCGGCAAGCTTCGCGCGTTGATGCCGGGCGGCACAGTCACCGCAGGCAACTCCAGCCAGCAAAACGATGCCGCTGCCGCTTGCCTCGTCGTCGCGGAAGACCGCCTCGAAGCGCTCGGACTCGAACCCATGGCCTGGCTGACCGGCTGGGCCGCAGCCGGATGCGAGCCATCACGCATGGGCATTGGGCCCGTGCCCGCAGTGCGGAAGCTGATGACGCGCATCGGGCTCACGCTCGAGCAGATGGATCTTGTCGAAGTAAACGAAGCATTCGCGTGTCAGGTGCTGGCAGTCCTCAAAGGCTGGAACTGGCACGATACCGACCGGCTCAACGTGAACGGCTCTGGCATATCGCTGGGCCACCCGATTGGCGCAACGGGCGTGCGCATCATGACAACGCTGTTGCACGAGTTGACGCGCCGGAAAGGACGTTATGCACTCGAGACCATGTGCATCGGCGGTGGCCAGGGTATTGCCGCCGTGTTCGAGCGCGCCTGATCCTGAGCAATGAAGCGCACGGCCTTGCGCCGTGCGCCCGCCCGCACGCTCAGGCCTCCACTTCGAACATCACGAAGTCGGCCTTGGTCGCACCGCACTCGGGGCAGGCCCAGTCATCCGGGATGTCTTCCCAGCGAGTGCCAGGCGCGATGCCCTCCGCGGGAAGTCCCGCTGCTTCGTCGTAATAAAAACCGCAAAAAATGCATTGCCACTTTTTCATGATCGTCGATGAGTCGTTGAGGGTGGGGATACTTCAGGGCGCTACGTCCCAGACGAGCGGCAGATAGAGCATGCCGTTGACGGAGCCCGAGCCGCATCGGGGCTTGTCGCCCTCGCGAATGCGAAAATCGGGAATGCGTTTGAGCCACTCCTGGAGAAAAA
The DNA here is from genome assembly GCF_014397665.1 of Paraburkholderia sp. UCT2. NCBI lineage: Bacteria > Pseudomonadati > Pseudomonadota > Betaproteobacteria > Burkholderiales > Burkholderiaceae > Paraburkholderia > Paraburkholderia sp. UCT2. Next base: position 31,471 of record NZ_VZQO01000016.1, on the reverse strand, counting down.
CCTTGATCTCCGTACGTGCAAGGAACGACCCCGGGCAGCGATGCGGGCCGTTGCCGAACGCGGCGTGCAGCACTGGCTTGCGCGTCAGATCGACGGCGAGCGGATCGCTGAACTTGCGCTCGTCGAGGCCAAACAGGGAGTTCGGCAATTGAATCTGGTCGCCCTTCCTGAACTGGATGCCCTTGTATTCCATGTCCTGCGTGATGAGCCGCGCGGTGTTCGCCACGCCAAAGCGACGAATCATCTCATCGACCGACGACACCATCAGATCGGGATTCTCGATCAGCTGCCTCCGGTGCGCCGGATTCTCCGCCAGAAAGCGCGCGATGAAACCCATCATCGACGCGACGGTATCGAGGCCGCCAAACAGCACGACGATAAACATCCCGAACATCCGCTCGGGGCTGATCGGCTTGCCGTCGATCTGCGCGTTGGCGATGAGGCTGACGAGATCGCCGCCCGCCTCTGCCTTGCGCTTCTCCACCCAGGTGGAGATATAGCCAATCAGCCGGTGCTGGGATTCGTTGCGCTGCTCGAAGTTGCCGCGCACGGCCCATTCCGCCCATTCGAGCAATTGTCCTCGATCGCTCAACGGAAGATCGGCAAGACGCAGGAAAATCACGATCGGCAGGATCTTCGAGAACTCCGAGACGAACTCGCATTCGCCTCGTGGAGCGATTTTTTCGATCAGCTCGATCGCGAGCTTGCGCACGTCGCTTTCCAGCGAGGAGATAGCTTGCGGCAGGAAAGCGGGCGTGATCAGGTTGCGGTACGCGGTATGTTCGGGCGGGTCAAGTTCGAGCGGCACGAGCTGCGTTTCGTTGAGCGGCGGGATGTTGACACTGCGATGCGAAAAATGGGTGTGGTCCTTCTGCATGGCCTCGATGTCTTCGCCGCGCGTGGCGATCCAGTGGCCGCCATGGTACGGGGACCAGACGATATCGGGCCCGGTATGCAGCCTCTTCCACGCCAGATGGACGTCGTCTTGCGCACCGGGCGGATTCATATAGTCGAAATCGACCACGAGTTCTCGCGGAACATGGTCCGGCACGGTCCAGTCTTTCGTAGGGTTCATCTCGCGTCTCCTATCATTTGGTCGTCTTCGAATGGATCAATCGTCACACTTTGCATCAACGTGCCGGCGTTCATATTATGCAACGCCGTTCAGTTTTGATATTATACCGAAGCGAGCTTTTCTACATCAACGCTTATCGAACGGAGACAAGAGTGAGCGATTTCGTCAAGGACAAGGTGGTAGTGGTAACGGGTGCGGGTGCCGGCATCGGGCGCGATTTTGCGTTGCAATTCGCGGCGAACGGCGCAAAGGTCATCGTCAACGACCTGGGTCGCAACGCCGAATCCGGCCAGTTCGCCGCAGAGCGCGTCGTCGAAGAAATCAAGGAGGCCGGCGGGCAAGCGCTTGCCTCGACGGATAGCGTCGCTGAATGGGATTGCGCGCAGAAGATCGTGCAGGCCGCGCTGGACACGTTCGGCCGCATCGACTGTGTGGTCAACAACGCCGGCATCGTGCGTGACCGCATGTTCTTCAACATGAGCCTCGACGAGTGGAAGGCCGTAGTCGACGTGCATCTGAACGGGTCGTTTTTCGTGGCACGCGCGGCGGCTCCGCATTTCAAGGCACAAAACGGCGGCAGCTTCGTTCACATGACCTCCACCTCGGGTCTGATCGGCAACATCGGACAGGCCAACTACTCCGCCGCCAAAATGGGGGTCGTCGGTCTGTCGAAGTCGATTGCCCTCGACATGGCGAAATTCAACGTGCGCTCGAACTGCATCGCACCGTGGGCATGGACCGCAATGACGGCCTCGATCCCCTCGGAGACGCCTGAGCAAAAAGCACGCGTCGAAATTCTCAAGCGCATGGAATCGCGCAAGATCGCGCCACTCGCGGTCTACCTTGCGTCCGACCAGGCCGCAAAGGTTTCGGGTCAGATCTTCGGCGTGCGCGCCAACGAGATCTACTTCTTCAACCAGATCCGCATGATCCGCTCGCTGCATCGCGACGGCGGCTGGACGCCCGAAGCGATTGCCGAGCAGGTCATGCCGGCGTTCGAATCGAGCTTCTTCCCGAACGTGCCGTCCATGGCGCTCACGCCCTGGGACCCGGTGTAAGCGATACCGTGTCACGCCCGCGCCACATGATGCGGTGGTGGCGCGGGCGGTGCGGCGCTCACCCGCCGCACCACTTACCCTTCCTCTGAACCTCGCACGCTTTCAGACAAGCCAACGATGCGTCTTGCCTTGAGCAATACCGGCAAGTCCACCATCCGTCCATCTACGGACACCGCCCCGCCTTCTGCCCGCTCATACGCGTCGACAATTCGCCGCGCCTTGGCAATTTCATCCGCGCTCGGGCTGAACGCCGCATTGACCGCTGCAATCTGGCGCGGATGAATGCACAGCTTCCCGCCAAAGCCCAGCGATCGCGCCTTCGACGAATCGTGCGCGAGTTGCCGTTCGTCATCGATTGCCACGCTAACGCCATCCACGGGAGACTGAATGCCCGCTACGCGGGAGGCCAGCACGATACGCGAACGCGCGAGCAGCAGCGCGTCCCATGAACCGTCACAATCCAGATCGAGTTCGAAGTCAACCGAACCGAATATGAGTCGCTCGACGCCGGGCATGCGCGCCACGTCCAGTGCGTTCCAGACGCCCTCGGCAGATTCGATGATCGGCAATATGGGTTTCGCCGTTGCCGCCGCGACAGCGGCCAAAGCAGCCGGATTCTCAGCCTTGGGCAACACCACGCCATCGATACCATCGAACGCTGCGAGCGAGAGGTCCCGCTGGAACGACTGCGTCCCCGCGCCATTGATGCGCAAAAGTACCCGAACCGTCGATGCCAAAAATGTACGTACCGCGTCGGCAACATATGCACGCGCCGACGCTTTGTCCGCATCTGCAACAGCGTCCTCGAGGTCCACGATCACCGCATCGGCGCCTGCCGCGAGCGCCTTGGCGAATCGTTCAGGCTTGCTGCCCGGCACAAAAAGAAACGAACGCATAAAGTCTCCCATTCAGCGTGCGGTCCGGCTATGGCGACCCCGCCAGCGGACCGGCTCGACGATCAGATCAGAACAGCCGTGGCTTCCATGCGCAACGATCCGTCGCTGCCGGCGATCCACAAGCTCACCTTGCTTTGGTCCGATTCGTGTTGCTTTCCGCAAACATAGAAAGGCGAAGTGTCCACCACCGGTTTGATCGCGCGGAACGAAAACGCTCCGACGCGCGCGCCCGGCAACTCCGATCCGAGCGAGTCCATCAGTAGCGTGGCGAGCAGCGGGCCATGCACGACGAGTCCCTCGTATCCCTCTGCGCCGATCGCGTAGGGCCGATCGTAGTGAATGCGATGACCATTCAACGTAAGCGCCGAGTAGCGAAACAGCAGCACAGGATCGGGGTTGACCTCGCGTGCCCATTGAGCGCCCATGGGCGCGGCCTGTAATGCTGCGGGCTTTTCGCTGGCGGCCGGATGATCGCGATACACGATATCCTGGCGTTCGACGATGGCAAGACCGGCAGCATCGCTGACCTCGTGCTTGACCTTCACGAACACGAGATCGCCGGTACGTCCACGCTTGTGCGCAACACTCTCGATGCATGAAAGACGCGTGATCGCGCTACCCGCTTTCAGCGGCCGTAGAAACTCGAGTTGACTGCCCGCCCACATGCGGCGAGGCAAATCGACCGGCGGCAGAAAGCCGCCGCGTTTCGGATGACCGTCCGCCCCCACCATCGACTGGCGATGAACCGGCAGAAAATAAAGCCAGTGCCACAACGGCGGCAAGTCATCGCCACGTGCTGAAAGCGCGTCATCGTGGTCAAGCATGGCGCTGAGAGCCGCCATCGGCGTGGAGGTGACCTGATCCCGCACTTCCTCCGTGCGCCCGGTCCATTGCTGCAAATACTCGATATCCATGCGCATCGTGCCAATCACTTCAGATCCAGTGCGTCGCGAATCGCCGCAGCGATCGGAAGCAGCGGATCTTCTTCCGGCGTGGCCGGGTTGAACAGCTTGTTATGGCAGATCGCGACGGCGAGCCCGGTATCCGGGTCCGCCCAGCCGATCGAATTGCCCTGCCCCGGATGGCACAAAGCGCGCGGCGAGCGTGCCGCCGTCACCGGCGGATGGTTGCCGCCGAACCAGAAGCCACCGATCGTGATTGGAATCGGAAAGCCGAACATCACCGGGTCGGGTTCCTCGCTATTGGCGCGTGGCGTGTTCAGCGTGGCGACGAGCTCCTTCGAGAGTATCCTCACGCCGTCCAACTCGCCGCCGCACGCCAGCATTGCCCAGAAGCGCGCCTCACTGCGTGCATTGAAGATCCCGCCAACGCCCGCCACTTCCGCGCGCCGCACGTCCGGACGCTCGAACACTTGCGGCGCCAATGCGACCTGTTGCGGCATCGAGCGCAGGAACAGCGGCGGCAGGTATTCCGCGGGAACCGGCACCATTGCATCGGTGAGACGTGCGATGCGCGGCTCGACTTCGTCGGAAATGCCGATCCATAGATCGTCGATGCCGAGTGGCATTGCAATCTCCTCGCGGACAAAGCGGCCCAGCGAGCGCTTCTTCGGATCGGCGCGTCGCACCAGTTCGCCAACGATCCAGCCGAACGTCATCGAGAGGTACAGCGTCTTCGTCCCCGGCTCCGCAAGCGGCTCGAGGTTGGCGATGGCGCTGGTCATCCACTGCCAGTCACACATCAGCTCCGGTGTGACGCCTTCGGGCATTTGCGGCACACACGCGCGATGAGTCAGCACATCGCGCACCGTCGTTTTCTGCTTGCCGTGCGCACCGTACTCTGGCCAGTAGCGCGTCACCGGCGCGTCGTATTCGATGAGCCCGCGGTCGGCCAGGATATGCAACGCGGTTGCTGCAACGGCCTTCGTCACCGAATACACATTGAACAGCGTTTCGCCGTCGACCGGACGGCCGGTGGACGGATCGGCCACGCCGCTCCATGCGTCGATCATGAGCTTGCCGTTCAGATAGGCCGCCACCTGCACGCCGACCTCACCGCCTTCCCGTGTGGCGCGGTCGAGCGCCTGCTGAACGATCGCGTTGCGCTCCGTTGATGCTTGCACTACCAAGGTCATATCGTGTCTCCCATTCGTGAACATTCGCGTTGACGGGCTACCTCTTGCCGGACTGCGCGGCAATACCGGCGAGCCCTTCGAGCGCGAGCCCGTAGCCCAGTTCGTCGACCATGCGGCGCTTGAGCGGCTGCGTGAAGACCGCGCGCGTGTATCGCAGCGTTTCGATCGGCTTCGCCGCGAGTTCGTGCGCCATTTGCCACGCACGTTCGAGCAAGGTGTCGTGCGCGACGACCTCGCCGACGACGCCAAGCTCCCACGCGCGTTGCGCCGTGATGCGCTCGCCGCTGAGAAGAAAGTAGCGGGCGCGGTTGTGGCCAATCAGCATCGGCCAGACGATCTGCACGCCGTCCGCCGGCACGACGCCGTGAACGAAGTGCGCCTGCTCCGAGATTTCGGCGCGACTGGAGGCCAGCACGATATCCGACAGCACGAGCAACTCGGCATGAATGAGTGCCGGCCCGTTGATCGCGCCGATCACCGGAACCGGAATGTCCAGCAGTTGCATCAGCAGGTCCTGCCCCTCGCGCTGCAGGCGCGGCCAGACTTGCACAAGCGGCTCCGCCGGCAACTCGGCGTCATTCATCGCGTCGCAGAACGAATCGCCGGTGCCGGTCAGGATGACTACGCGATTATCGAGGTCGCGTGCGATCTGGTAGAACGCCTCGCCTAGCTGGCTGTGAATGCTGCGATCGAGCGCGCCCCACTTGAGCGGGCCGCCATCGGTATGCAGGCGCACCTGCAAAATACCCTCGCGTCGCTCGAAGTCGATGTTCGTAAAACGCCCGCTGTAGTCTTCAAGGCGGCTCATCGCGCGTCCTCCAGGATCAGGCCGGCGGCGCGCCATGCCATCGCCATCATGGGGCCATTCGTGTTGCCGGAGATCATCGTGGGTGTTACGGAGAGATCCATCACGCGCAGGCGTTCGACGCCGCGCACGCGCAGCCGCGAATCGAGCACGGCAAGCGTGTCCGATCCCATCTTGCAGGTACCGCAAGCGTGATAGCCGGATTGGCCTTCACGCCGGTAGAGGTCGAGAATCTCGTCATCGGTCTGGACGGCGGGGCCTGGGCGTGTCTCCCCTGCCAGCAGGCTGGCAAGCGGCTCGGCGGCCAGCACGCTGCGCATGAACCGGAATGCGTTGACAGCCGTCTGCCGGTCGTACGGATCGGCAAGGTAGTTCGCGACGACTTCGGGCGGCACGCGGGGGTCCGCGGACTGGATCCTGACGTGCCCTTCGCTGCGCGGGCGCAGCGGGTAGCTGAAGAGCTGCATGCCTGGGAACGACTCGAACGCGTAACCGGCCGCGCCGAAATCCATCGAGTACGGCGCCATCATCAGTTGAACATCGGGACGCATCGCATCCGCCGCGGTCTTGACGAAGCCGCCCACCTGGTACGAGCCGAGCGACATCACGCCACGGCGAAACAGCAGATACTGCATCGCGTTGCGCCATAAGCGCATGCCGCTGAACTGCCGGTTCTGCGAATCGCGCCAGTGCCGCAGGCGGGCCTGCAGCATATATAGATAGTGCTCGCGCAGGTTCCGTCCGACCCCCGGGCTTGCTGCCACGACAGGAATGCCAAGCGACTGCAGATGGCCGGAATCGCCAACGCCCGACAACTGCAAAAGTCGCGGCGACTCGATCGCGCCCGCCGAGAGCACGACCTCGCGACGCGCACGGTAAGCGATCTGCTGCCCCGCGCTTTCGCCCTGCACGCCGACGGCGCGCGTGCCGTCAAACACGATTCGCGCGGCTTGCGTGCCGGTAGCGACTGTGAGGTTCTTGCGCGCCCTCACGGGCTTCAGAAAGGCTTCGGCCGAGCTTTGCCGACGACCGTTGCGTATCGTATAGATCAGATAGGCCACGCCCTCATGATCGAGCCTGTTGATATCTTCCAAGCGCCGCACGCCGAGCGACCGGCACGCTTCGAGTACGGCCTCGCCAATTCGATTGCGCTGCGCGTACGGTGACACTTTCAGCGGGCCGCCCTCTCCACGCAGCTCATCGGCGCCGAGCGCGTGATCTTCGATGCGCCGGAAGCAAGGCGCCAGGTTCTGCCAGCTCCAGCCCTCGACACCCAGTTCGGCCCACCCGTCGTAGTCCTCGGGATGACCTCGCATATACACCATGCCGTTGATGCTGCTGGAACCGCCGAGCATCTTGCCGCGCAGCCAGATTTCGTTGCGATGCCCGTTGCCGTGATCGGGCTGCACCGGAATGAACCAGGCATGAGCTGGGTCGCCCAGCAGCTTGCCAAAGCCTTTTGGCATCCGGATCAACGGATTGCGATCTTCCGGACCTGCCTCGATGAGTAACACGGTATGGTGCCCGCTCTCCGAAAGACGATTGGCTAGCACGCAACCCGCCGCACCCGCGCCAATCACGATAAAGTCAAACTCGGTCATCTATGCGTTCTCCACCGTCCGTGCCTTGTCGGCCGGCCCCATCCATAGCACGCGAGGCCGGCGTTGTTCCTGTTAGCCGAAGATGACGGGAATCGAATGCGGAACGCGCATCATGATCCCGTTGATCGGTGGAGCTGGCGCGGCCGGATCGAGCTGAAGATTGGGCAGGCGATCGAGAATCGCGTTGAGCGCGCGCGTCATTTCCACGCGCGCCAGATGCTGGCCGATGCACACGTGCGGGCCATAGGCGAATGCAAAGTGCCGGTGACCCGCCTTGCGATAGATGTCGAACCTGTCCGGATCGGCGAAACGGCTGGGGTCGCGATTGGCGCTGCCCGCCACCACGTCGAGAAATGCGCCGGCAGGAATCTCGACACCACCGAGCGTGACATCACGCGTCGCCATACGCGACTGCATCAGCACGGGGCCGTCCCAGCGCAGAGCCTCTTCGATCGCCGCCGCGACCAGCGTGCGATCCTGGCGCACCGCTTCGAGCTGTACCGGATCGCGCAGCAACGCGAGCAACAGTACGCTGGTCGCGCGATAGGTTGTGTCGCCGCCCGCATTCACCAGTTGGCGAAGAAACGAAATGACGACCTCGTCCGGTAGCCGCTCGCCGTCCACCTCCGCGGTGGCCAGCGAGCTCACCAGATCGTCGCCGGGATGACTGCGGCGCTCGTCGACGAGCCGCGCGAAATAGGTGCCCAGCTTCGTCGATGCCTCCACGCCATGCTCGACATCGATCGAAACCAGCGTCTGTGCGATGGCGAGCTTGTGAAAGATCTTTACGTCTTCCGGCGGCAATGCCAGTTGTCGATAGATGATGTTGAACGGGTAGTGAAGCGTGAACTCGTTGACGAGATCCGCATGTCCGCGATCCATGAACTTCGACATCAGCTCGCTCACCACTGGGTCGACCAGCGTATCGCCCCATGCCGCGACGGTGTGCGGCAAAAAGGCCTTCTGGAAGATGCGGCGGTAGCGCGGGTGCTCGGGCGCATCCATCGTCGAGATACTGCGCCCGAAGCTGATGCCGAGATTGCGCTCGTAAGACTTGTTTGAAAACGTTGCCGGGTCGCCAAGCACCTTCGAGACCTCGTCGTATCCGAATACGGAATAGTGCGCGACATCGGACATGGTCAGGTCCGCCGCGCCGCCCATCAGCACACGGTAGTCGCCTTCCTGAACCACGGCCTTTTCCCGCAGTTCCGCAATGCGTGGATAAGGGTCCGCATCGGCACCGTAAGCGAGTGAATCCTCGAAAAAGGGGTTGAACTTAGGATCGTCGAAGTCCTCAAGTCGCAGCGCGGCGGCCATGGTTCCCGTCTCCATTAATCGTTTGTTTGCAGGCACCTCTGCTTTTGCGCGAGGTACCAATAGTTGAACTATGTTCTATTTTGCACAAGTGTGCAAGATCGATTTATCATTCGCGGAAGGGGATGTTGCGCGCTTCCTGGCTCGCGCCCCGCCATCAAAGGGAAACCATGCCGTCCAGCACCACGCACGCCGCCAGCAGACGGGCGACTGCCATCAATGTGCCGCGTGCCACGGCGCGCAGCACGACGCCAGAGCGCATTCTCGATACGGCCGAGCGGCTGTTCGCGATGCACGGCTACTTCGGCACGTCGATTCGCGACATCATGCAGAGCTGTGGCATGGAGCTGAGCCTCGCGCGGTACCACTTCGGCAGCAAAGACGCGCTGTTTCAGCAGGCGATCGGCCGTCGCGCCGCGGTGATCAGCCGGCAGGTCATCGAATCGCTCGAGGCCGAACTGGCACCCCTGCAAGGCAAGCGCCCCGACGTGGAAGCAATCGTGACCGCACTTTCCGCACCGGCCTTCGCGCATCTGAAGAGCGGCGATCCGGGGTGGCGAAATTACTTGCGCCTGCTAACCCAGATTGGCTGTCTTCCGGAGCGCCCCGATCTCACGGCGCCGTTTTATGATCAATACGCGCCTGCGGCCGCGCGCTACCGTGACGCCTTCGCCAAGGCACTTCCCCGCGTCACGCGGGAGACCGTCGAACTGGTGCAGCATTTCGTCGAGTCCGTGTTTCATCTCGTGCTCAACGAGCTTTACGCGCAGGAGGCGCGCTCCGGAGCCAAGGCACTCGCGACAGCACATATCGAGCGCATGCGCACCTATTTGATTCGTTTCGCGGTTGGCGGCATCGAGGCGATGGTCAGCTCCGCCTCGGCCCAACGGGGTTCATGAGCATTGACAGTCGCAGCGACCGTCGTTCACAATTTAGAACATTATTCAGACTTACTGTGGCCGCAGCGAGCCTGCGGCCGTGCGAGATGGAGTTAGCCTCATGACAGCTGGAGACGCAGAGAACATCGCGCTGATCGTCGGGGCGGGTCACGCAGCAGGAGAATGCGCGACCGCGATCCGCGAACAGGGATGGACGGGACGCATCGTGATGGTGGGAGAAGAACCGCATTTGCCCTACCAACGGCCGCCGCTCTCCAAGGCATTCCTGTCGGGCGAATCGACCGCCGAGCAGCTGTACCTGAAACCGCTGTCGACCTACGACAAAGCGCGTGTCGAGTTCATCCCGAACACGCGCGCGCAGCGCATCAACCGTGACGCGAAACGGGTCACGCTGTCCAACGGCAGCGAAATCAGCTATACGAAACTGGTTCTGGCCACCGGCGGCCGCGCGCGGCGCCTCGCGTTGCCGGGTATCGAAGCGACCGAGAAGCTGCAAAATTTTCACTACCTTCGCACGCTCGATCACGTCGCGCGCATTCGAAACCAGTTTCATGCCGGCTCGCGCCTCGTGATCATCGGCGGTGGATATATCGGGCTGGAAGTGGCTGCGGTAGCCGTGAAGCGCGGCTTGCGCGTCACCGTGCTCGAGGCGTTGCCGCGCGTCCTCGCGCGCGTCACGGCTCCCGAGCTTTCCAGGTTCTACGAGGAAGTTCACCGCGAAGCCGGAGTCGACATCCGTACCAACGCGATCGTGAGTGGGTTCGAACTCGACGCATCCGGCGACGCCGTTGCCGCCGTGTGCTGCGCGGACGGCACGCGCGTCGCCGCGGATCTCGTCATCGTCGGCGTGGGACTGGAGCCCGCCACCGAACTCGCGCAAGCGGCCGGCCTTGCTGTCGACAACGGCATCATGGTCGACGAACACACGCGCACGTCCGACCCGGACATTTTTGCGGTCGGGGATTGCACCAACCACCCCAACCCTTCCCTCGGACGCCGCCTGCGCCTCGAGTCCGTCCCTAACGCGCTGGAGCAGGCCCGCACCGCCGCTGCGTCGTTGTGCGGCAAGGAGCGTGTCTACAACAGCGTGCCGTGGTTCTGGTCCGACCAATACGATCTGAAGCTCAAGATGGTCGGCTTGTCCCTCGGCTACGACGAGTTTGTCCTGCGCGGCGATCCCAAAGCCCGCTCTTTCTCGGCGTTTTATCTCAAGGACGGCGTCATGCTCGCAGCCGATACGGTCAGCCGTGTACCCGAATTCGTGCTGGCCAAGCGTTTCGTTGCCGAGAAAATTCCGGTCCGCGCCGCCGATCTCGCCAACGAATCGATCCCGTTGAAAAGTCTGCTTCCCTAGTCCAATTCATTTTTTCAGAGGTTCACAAGCCATGCCGCTCATTCGATTCATCCAGCCGGACGGCAGCGAGGCCGCCGTAAGCGCCAACGTTGGCGATTCAGTCATGCAAACAGCGGTGAACAATCAGATCCCAGGGATTCTCGGCGATTGCGGCGGCAGTTGCAGTTGCGCAACCTGTCACGCGTATGTCGACGACACCTGGAGCAGCCACATGCCAGCGGCGCAATCCTATGAAGTCGACATGCTCACCTGCGCGATGGACGTGCGCGAAAACAGCCGTCTGACATGCCAGATCTTCATGACGCCGGAACTGGACGGGCTGGTGGTGCGTCTGCCCGATCTGACGGCGTAAGCGCGAGGAGCACGGAGGCCTGTCGCACGACGCCGATCTCCACGATGCGGGAGTTTGCGCGGACCTCACTCCTTGCATTCCTCGCCAGTCCCACGAATGGCTACGTGGCGGGCCAGGAGCCGAAGACGAGACCGCGCTTACGGCGCTTTCGTCAACGCGTCGATCGCGTGCTGTTCGCTGTTGCTCCAGAACGCCGCCCACGTCGGAAATCCTTGCGGAAGACGCGGCTGATACCGATCGCCTTCATACTTGCCGGGCCAGTTCTGCAAGCGCGGCGCACCGGGGCGAGCGAGCCAGTCCGTCGAATACCAATGCTGTTCGTCGCGACGCTCGAAGCACCACTGCCCGTCGCGCCGCACATAGTGATCGAAGTAGCAGATCGCCATCACCACCCACGCTCCGTTGTCCTCGTGCTCCGCGCGACAATAGACGCTTCCCGTCGCATGGTCGGCATCGGTGAAATCGACGACGTGGCCGCAGATCTGGTGAATGCTGCGATAAAAGCCGCGCAGAATATGCTCGGACCCGTAGAACGTGTTCAATGCCGCGCGCCCTACGCCCCATCGGCCGCAATTGACGTCTTCGGCGAACAGTTGCACCAGGCTGTCCAGATCGCGCGAATCGACCGCGAGCGCGTATCGGACGGGCAATTGTTGGATGGCGAGCTGCGCCTCGATGCGCTCGACACGCGCGAGCAGCGCTGAATCCGTCGTCATGCCTTCCCCTTCGTAGCGTTGGCCATCGCGGCCGGGCGCGCGCGGATTTCGTCGGCATAGTAAGGCTGGTGTGAAAGAAGTCCGCCATCGACGTTGAACACCTGGCCCGTGACGAACGCCGCCTCATCCGAAGCGAGATACACCACCGCGTGTGCAATGTCTTCGGGCTGCCCGAGGCGAGGCGTGAGATGGTGGCTCAGCATCATCTCTCCGGTCTCCCCCGCGTAGTACGCCTGGGTCACCGGCGTGACGATCAGGCCCGGAGCGATCGCGTTGCAGCGTATCCCCTCCTTGCCGTGCTGCGCGGCGACGTAGCGCGTCAGCGCCTCGATACCGGCCTTGCAGACACCGTACGCGCTGTACCCCAGCGCGCCCGCCTGAGCGGCACCGGAAGAGGTATTGATAATCGAACCGCCGCCTCGTGCGCGCATCAGCGGCAGCGCGCACCGCGAGGCCAGCATGGTGCCGCGAAGATTGATGCGCATCGTGTCGTCCCAGACCCCGACGTCGAGTGCCTCGACTGCCGCATCGGCAGTACTGGAAAGCGATGTGGCCGCGGCGTTGTTATGCAGGATATCGAGCCCGCCCCAAGTCTTGAGCGTCAGATCGAACAATGCATCGATCGAACTTTCGTCGCCGATATCGACCTGCGCCGGGACCGCGTGCCCCCCCGCTTCGTTGATACGACGAACCTGTTCCTGCGCGCCTTCGAGATTCAGGTCCGCCACGACGATCAAGGCGCCCTCCTGCGCGAGCCTGGCGGCACAGGCAGCGCCGATACCGGATGCGGCCCCGGTCACGATGGCAATCTTTTGCTTCACGCGTTGCATGATCTGCTCCCTGTCTCAGGCCGTTATCGGTGTCCGGCCGCCTGCTGCAAATCGGTCGAGATGAAAGTCGATATCGCCGAACATCTTCTCCATCATCGTCATCTTGCGGAAGTAGTGCCCTACCGGATATTCCTCGGTGAGCCCCATGCCTCCGTGCAACTGGATGCCCTGCGCGCAAACGAAGCGATTGGCGCGCGCGGCAACGGCTTTGGCCGCCGAGATGACGCGGCTGCGTTCGGCCGCCGGGCCGTTCAGGTGCGCGATCCCGCAGTACAGCATCGAACGCGCCTCCTGCGTGGCGACGAACATCTCAGCCATGCGATGCTGCAACGCCTGGAACTTGCCGATCGGCTGGCCGAACTGCGAGCGTCCCTTGATGTACTCCGAGGTGATCGCCATCACGGCTTCCATCATGCCAAGGCTCTCGGCCACGCTCGCGAGACTGGCGAGTTCCGTTGCCTGCGTGAGCACCTGCAGCGAGCGTTCAGGTCCGACGATCAATGCATCTTCACTGAGCTCGACGTTATGCAGGTCGATATCCGCGGCACGCGATCCATCGAGCAAGCGGTACGACCGGCACGTTACGCCCGCGGCCCGGCGATCGACAAGAAAAACGCCCACGCCTTGCGACGCGCCTTCGACTCGCGCGGTCACGAGCAGCTGGTCAGCCGACGCGCCGGCGATCACCAGCGTCTTCGCGCCGCTGATCAGGTAACCCGAGGCGCTCTTGAGCGCGTGCGTTTGCGCGTGGCATCCCAGCTTGTACCGGCTGCCCGCTTCGCTGTCCGCGAGCGACAGCAGCAGCGTGCCGTCGATGACGGCGGGCAGCAGCGTCTCACGCCGGCGCCGCGCATCGCCTCGTTCGATGATCGTGGCGCAAAGCAGCGCCGTCTGCACGACCGGCTCGAGCGCCATACCGCGACCGAGCGCCTCCATCACGATCGCCGTTTCAACGAACGAGCACCCGAGACCGCCGACGTCTTCCGGCATCGTCAGCCCGAGCCAGCCAAGTTCGGCATAGGCGCGCCAATGTTCGCGGCTGAAGCCCTCTTGCTCCGATGCGACGCGCGTGCGCGCCTCGAATCCATACTCCTGCTGAACGTAGCGCTCTGCGCCGTCCTTCAGCATCAATTGTTCTTCGGAGAAGTTGAAGTCCATGGCTACAGTCCAAATGCCAGCTTGGCAATGATGTTCTTCTGCACTTCGCGCGCGCCGCCATAGATCGTGGATGCGCGAGCGATCAGATAGCCCGACGTGCGGCCGCCCATGTAATCCGGCCAATTTTCGTCGACCGCCAGATCACCCTGCGGCTCGCCGTGGTCGTCGAAACGCATCGCGCGGGGACCGAGTGCGTCCATTTGCAGCTGCGTCACGCGCTGTTGCATCTCCGACCCGCTGATCTTCAGCGCAGAGACGACCGCATCGAGATTGCGCTCGCTCTTCTCTTCGGCAAGGATGCGGAGCACCGACCATTCGAGCGCCATCAGGTCCGCTTCGACCTCCGCGACCTTGCGCGCGAACCCGGGTGTATCGATGAGCCGCACGCCGTCCTCCCGCTCCTGCCCCGCGATGTCTTTCGCGCGTTGCAGCTCGCGTTTGTTGAAGTACAGGAACGCGCTCGCCGTGCGCTCCTTCTCGAGGAGGTACTTCGCATAGGTCCATCCCATGCCGGCCTCGCCCACGAGATGCGACTTCGGCACACGCACGTTTTCGAGGAACACTTCATTCAGGCCCTTGCCGCCCTCGATCGAAACGATCGGACGCACCGTGATGCCCGGTGTGTCCATGTTGACCAGCAGGAAGGAAATGCCTCGTTGCGGCTTGACGCTCGTATCGGTCTTGACGAGGAAGAAGCCCCAATCGGCAATCGTTGCGTCGCTGGTCCAGATCTTCTGGCCGTTGATCACGTACTCGTCACCGTCGAGCACGGCCGTGGTCTTCAGTCCAGCCAGATCCGAGCCCGCGTTCGGCTCCGAAAAGCCCTGGCACCAGAACTCGTCGCCGCGCAGAATAGGCCCGAGAAAACGCTCCCTCTGCCAGTCCGAACCGAACGCGATGATGACGGGCGCCACCATCTGCGTCGACTGCCACCCGTAGTCCATGGCATCGGCGTTGTACAGCTCTTCCATGAAGATATGCTTGCGAAGCGCGCTCCAGCCGGTGCCGCCATGTTCGACGGGCCAATGGGGCGCACCCCAGCCGCGCTCGTACAGAATGCGCTGCCATCTGCGGATGTCATCGCGCGCAGGCGGATGCACGCCGACACGCCAGCGGCGTGAAATGTCGGCCGGCGCATGCTCACTGAAAAACGTTCTGACTTCCCGACGAAATGATTCGTCTTCCTCGCTATAGCCCAAATGCATGCCTGACTCCTGAATCTCTTGCGCCCTCGTTGTCTGCTCTGTTGCGCCACTGCGCCGCGCTTGCGCGGGTGCTCCGCCTAGCGGCCTCTGAAAGCCGGGGCGCGTTTTTCTCTCGCGGCGAGCCGGCCCTCCGCGGCGTCCTCTGAGTTCACCGCGAGCGCCACCGCGTTCAGTTCCTGCGCAAGAAACTCTTCCATGCCACCGGGGTTCAACCTGAACAACTGCTTGGTCAGCCCGAGCGAGAAAGTCGGGCCAGCCGCCAGCTCGCCAGCCAGCTTTTCGGCGGCCGCGTCAAGCTCGCCGTCCTCGACGAGATGGCTGGCAAGACCCATATCGAGTGCTTCCTTGCCGCTCAGCCGGCGATTCAGATACATGATTTCCTTGGCGCGAAACTCGCCGCAATGACGCGCAAGCAGATACACCATGCCGCCTTCAGGTAAGGTGGCGCGCATCAGGAAGGCGGGAATGAACTGCGCCGTATCGGAAACGATCAGCTGGTCCGCGCACAGCGCAAAGCTCCAGGCAATTCCCACGGCAACGCCTCGTACCGCCGCGACCACTGGCTTGTTCAGGTTGTACAACCGAAGCGCGATCTTCTGATACACCGCCATCGATGCGCGCGCGTGCGCCACGCTCATCTGCGGTGGCGCGGCGCCGCTGCCCTTGATGTCGGCACCGGCGCAAAATGCGCGGCCTGCGCCAGTGAGAATCACCGCGCGAATCTCCGGATCCTTTTCGATGCGATCGAGGTGGCCGAGAATCAGATCAAGCATTTCCGGCGTCAGCGCGTTGAGCTTCTCGGGGCGGTTCAGACACAGCGTCGCAACCGCGCCGTTCAAAGTGAGTTCAACATCCATGATGTTCGGATCTTCGTCTGAGTTTGGTTCGTCCGTTCGACGGTCTGGTCAACTGCCGCGAGCATGCAGGCGGATCATCCCGTCACCGAACGGCTCGTCGCGGCGCTTGAGCGCTTCCTTCAGGCCAACCGCCTCCATGTCCGCCTTGAACTGCGCGCGGCGCGGCCCCAGGCTCTGGTGAGCCCGTGAGTCGTTTTCCACCGCGAGCCGCTGAAGCGTGCGCGAACCGGCCAGCTCCAGCCCGATGTTGACAATGCGCTTGTTGGCCGCAAGCAGATCGGCATCGACAAACGACAGACGGCGTGCCAACTCGCCCACCTCCGCTTCGAGCTGCTCTGCCGGCACCGCATCCATGACGAGCCCGATCTTCGCGGCATCGCGGCCCGTCAGCGAGTCGCCGGACAGCAACAGACGCTTCGCCCACTGCGGGCCGACGTGATAGAACCACATATGCGCAGGCGGCGAGCCGTTCGCGCGCGTGGCGGGAAAGCCGATCCTTGCGTTGTCGGCGGCGATCACCATGTCGCACGCCAGCGCGAGATCCGTGCCGCCCGCAAGACAGTTGCCATGCACCTGCGCGATGATCGGCTTGTGGATATCGGCCATCAGATTGACCGTCTCCGACTGCCGCTCCATCGACCAGCAGTCGTCGTCGAAGCTGCGAATCGTTCCACGATAGTCACCCGGATCAGCGGCGTCCGCGGCCCGATCCGAATAGGTCGTCACCAGATCGTAGCCCGCGCAGAAGTCGCGGCCAGCTCCCGACAGCACGATCACGTTCACCGATTTGAGGTCGTCGGCTTCGAGCAATGCCGCCTTGAGTTCCTGCAGAAGCGGATTGTTGATGGCGTTGCGCTTGTCCGGACGACTCAGCGTGATGCGCGCAACGCGTTGCGCCACTTCAAACTTCACGCACTCCGATGTTTTCAGCCATTTGGCCATGGTCGATTCCCTCCAATTGAGGCGATTGCCGTTCACCGGGCAAACTGCGCGCGCAGACTGACCTTGCTGATCTTGCCCGTCGGCAGCCTCGGCAATTCGTCGACGAATGCAATGGCTTTCGGACATTTGTAGCTCGCGATCAAGCCGCGACAGAACTCGATCAACTCGGCTTCGCCCGCTTGCTCGCCACGGCGCAACACGACGATCGCCTTGACGCACTCTCCCCACTTCTCGTGCGGCACGCCGATCACCGCCACGTCGATGACTGCCGGATGCTGGAGCAGCGCATCTTCGACTTCACGGCTGTAGATGTTCTCGCCGCCGGAAATGATCATGTCCTTCTTGCGGTCGACGAGGAAAATGTAGCCGTCCTCGTCCTGGTAGCCCATGTCGCCCGAGCGATACCAGCCATCGCGCAGTGCTTCCACCGTCGCCACGCTGTTGTTCCAGTAGCCACTCAACTGCGTCAGCGAGCGCAGCCAGACCTCGCCGGTCTGACCTTGCGGCAGATCGTTGCCGTGATCGTCGACGATGCGCAGGTCGATGCCGGGGCACGGGCGCCCCACCGATGCGAGACGCCGTACCTGTTCCGGAGACCCTTTGGGCTTGACCTCGTGCGCAGGCAACCAGCAGGCGTTGCTCTCGGTCATGCCGTACTGGACCGAAAACACCGGGCCGAGCACCTGAATGCCGCGCGACAGCAGCGGCGCAGGCACCGGGGCTGCCGCCGTGACGATGTTTTCGATGCTGGACACGTCATAGCTCGACAGTTCGGGCACATCGAGGACCGCCTGAAGCATCGCGGCAACCATGAACGTGAAGGTGATGCGTTCTTCGGCGATCGTCTCGAGCATTTGCTTCGGCTCGAAGGCGCGATGCACGACCGTCGTGCCGCCCATCCAGGCCACCGAATTAACGAAGCCAATTCCACCGACGTGGAACGCCGGGGTCGTCTGTAGCACGCGGGTATTGCCCGAAAACTCCGTCACCAGCGCGCAGCTTTCGGCGGTGACGCACATGGCATGGTGCGTGCGCACGACGCCCTTGGGACGCCCCGTGGTGCCGCTCGTGTACATCAGGTACGCGTAGTCTTCCGGTTTCGAACGGATCGGCGGCCCTTCCACTGGGCCGGCTTCCATCACCGCCTCGAACGAAACGGCCCAATCCGGTGCGTCGCCAATGCAGATGTACTGCTCGATTTCGGGCAGTTGCGAACGCAGTCCGTTCACGACGTCGGCATACTGAGCCTCGAATACGAGCGCCTTGGGGGCCGCGTCCTTAAGAATATAAAGAATCTCCGCGGGGGCCAGCCTGAAATTGACGGTTGCCAGAATGAAGCCGGCCCATTCGCATGCACGGTAGCTCTCGTAGTACTCCGCGCAATTCATCGCGAGGATCGCAACCCGGTCCTGACGCCGCAGGCCGCGCTCATATAGCGCTCCCGAAAAGCGGCGTGCACGCTCCGCCAACTGACTGTGCGTCAGACGCCGGTCGGCGTACAC
Organism: Paraburkholderia sp. UCT2; assembly: GCF_014397665.1. NCBI lineage: Bacteria > Pseudomonadati > Pseudomonadota > Betaproteobacteria > Burkholderiales > Burkholderiaceae > Paraburkholderia > Paraburkholderia sp. UCT2. Next base: position 12,812 of record NZ_VZQO01000016.1, on the reverse strand, counting down.
GAGCGCCGTGTGGTCGGCATGCAAGCGCGCGTTTCGCTCGATCATCTCGCCAAGGGTTCTCATCTCAATCCTGTCGTTGTTTTGTCAGATCGACTGTTAGCCAGCGAGCGTCTGCGGATCGGCCAACACGGTTCCAATGAATGCGGCGAACCGCGCCGCGTCGGCTCCGTTGATCACTCGATGGTCGTAGCTGAGCGACAGGGGCAGCATCTTGCGCCAGCTGACGCCGCCGTCGTCCGCCGGCGCGGCTACCAGCCGGGTTTTAGTCACGCCGAGAATCGCCACCTCCGGCGCATTGACGATAGGCGTAAAACCAGTACCGCCAAAGCCGCCGAGCGAACTAATCGAAAAGCAACCGCCCGACATCTCTGCCATCGATAAACCCTTTTCGCGCGCCTTCTGCGAAATTGCTGCAAGTTCCACCGAGAGTTCTTCGACGCTCTTCCGGTCGCAATCGCGCAGCACCGGCACGAGCAATCCGAAGCGCGTGTCCACGGCGACCCCGATGTGGAAGTACTTCTTCAGAACGATGTTTTTGCCGTCACCGTCGAGCGACGCGTTGAATTGCGGGAACTCCTGCAAAGCCCGCACCACGGCTTTGATAAGGAAGACGAGCGGCGTCAGCTTAACCGCCGTGCCCGCCTCGTTACGGGCCTTGCGATAACTTTCGAGCGACGTAATATCAGCGTCGTCGTGGTGGGTCACATGTGGGATCGTCAGCCAGTTGCGCGACAGGAAGGCTCCTGTGAGCTTCTGGATGCGCGATACCGGCTTGACTTCCACCTCGCCGAATTCGGCGAAATCGACCTGCGGCCAAGGCGGCAGATTCGCGCCGAAAGCGGGGACTGCAGCCTCGCCGGGGCCGGTATTCACATCGGACTGCGGTCGCGTAGCAACGGATTCGACACTCATCGCGGATGCCTCTTCGAACGACTGTTGGACAGCGTGACGGCCTGCGGCCAATCAGACGATTTCCGCCAGCACCGTGCCGACGGGATACACTTCGCCAACCTGGGCAACGATGCGCAGCGTGCCCGACGCGGGCGACTCGACCTCCTGAATCGATTTGTCGCTTTCGAGCGCGTAGAGAATCTGCCCTTCGCTCACGGTTGCGCCGTCGTCCGCCAGCCATTCGGCTAGCGTGCCTTCGTTCATGGAAAAGCCCAGTTTGGGAAGCAGAACTTGTGTGGTCATGACCTTGCTCTATTGATGATGGAATTCCGGGTGTTCGTGCTGGTCATTTCAGCGTCGCGCGAACCGCCGATTCGATTTCGGCCACGCCCGGTACGAACGCGTCTTCGAGCGGCTTCGAGAACGGCACGGGGCAGAATTGCGCGCCTACGCGCTGCACGGGCGCCTTGAGCTCGCGAAACAGGGCTTCGTAGATACGGGATGCGATTTCCGCACCCACGCCGAACGGTTTGACGGCTTCGTGCACGACAACGGCGCGCCCGGTTTTTGCAACCGAAGTCAGGATAGTTTCGGTATCCAACGGAGAGACGGTGCGCAAATCGATCACTTCGCAGGCGACACCATCTTTCGCCAGCACTTCGGCAGCAGCCATGGCTTCCTGCACGCGGCGGCTGTAACTGATCACCGTCACGTCGGTACCCGCGCGAATCACGTTGGCTTTGCCAAGCGGAATCGCCACGCCGCGCTCCGGCGCACTGCCCGGATTCCAGTAGGTCGGCATGTTCTCGATGAAAAGGCAAGGGTCGTCATCACGGATGCAGGACAGCATCAAGCCATACGCATCGGCAGGATTCGACGGTGTGACGACCTTGATGCCGGCAACGTGCGCAAACCAGGCCTCGAGGTAGTCGGCATGTTGGCCACCCGTGCCGAAGCCCGCGCCCGTCATGGTGCGGATGACGATCGGCACATTGGTCTGTCCGCCCGACATGAACCGCAGCTTCGCGGCGTGATTCACGATCATGTCCATCGCGACGGTCGTGAAGTTCATCAGCATGATTTCCGCCACAGGACGCATCCCGACCATCGAAGCGCCGATTGCCGCACCGATGATGGCCTGCTCCGAAATCGGCGTCGAACGCACCCGCGACGTGCCGTATTTCGACGACAGTCCCTTCGTTACGCCGACAATGCCGCCCTCCTGGCCGTCGGCAACGTCTTCACCCAGCACGATTACGTTGGCGTCGGCGGCCATCGCGTCGTCGAGCGCGAAGTTGACCGCCTGGATGGTGTTGATGTTGGTTGGCTGCTGGCTCATGCAAGCACCTCGTCCTTGAAGATGTCGCGCCGAAGCTCCGCGACATCGGGATATTCGCTCGACAGCGTGAATTCGACCGCAGCGTCGATCTGCGCCTCGTGTTCGGCTTCCATCGCAACCAGTTGCTCCTCGGTCGCATGCTTCGCATCGATGAGCCACTGACGGAACAGCGGCACCGGATCCTTCGCGAGCCAGGCGGCCTTTTCGTGCTTGTCCATATAGGCGTCGGGGTCGCCGAACACGTGCCCCTGAAAGCGGAACGTGTTCGCTTCGATCAGCGTCGGGCCGCCGCCGTTGCGCGCGCGTTCGACCGCTTCGTGCGCCGCCTTGTGCATCTGAATCGGATCGTTGCCGTTCACCGTGATGCCCGGCATCTGGTAGGCGACGGCGCGCTGGGCGATGTTCGGCACGGACGTGCCATACGCGTATTTGGTGTGCTCGGCATAGCCGTTGTTCTGGCAGACGAAAATCACCGGCAACTTCCACACGGACGCCATGTTCAGCGACTCGTGGAAGGCGCCAATGTTTGATGCGCCGTCACCGAAGTAGGCCACGGCCACGCGCGATTCACCACGAATCTGCGCGGCGAGCGCAAGCCCATTTGCGATCGGCATCGAACTGCCGACAATCCCGGTCGTCACCATGACGCCCGACGCGGGATGCGTGACGTGCATCGGGCCGCCCTTGCCTTTGCACGTCCCCGTCACTCGCCCTCCGAGCTCGGCCCAGAGTTCCTTGAGCGGCACACCTTTGGCGATCATGTCGTGGACGCCGCGGTAGATCGTGCAGATGTAGTCGTCGTCGCTGAGACACACCGACATCGCCGACGGAATCACTTCCTGGCCGCGCGGCGAGTAGTACGGCATCACCAGCTTGCCGGCCTTGATAACGGCACGAAAGCGCTCATCGTTCTGCTTGATGAGAGCCATGCGCCTGTAGATGTCGACCAGGACTTCGCTGCTGGGCGGCTGATAGGCATTCATTCGTCACTCTCCTGTGTCACCAGATCTTTTGCGCGCCGCTCGCATGCAGCGCCGCGATGTAACCGAACACGAACGATGCGCCGATGCTGCTGCCGGCGCCCGGATAACACCGGCCAACCACGGATGCCGTGCAGTTGCCGGTGGCGTACAGCCCAGGGATTTGCGAACCGTCGTCCTTCAGCACGCGCCCGTATTCGTCGGTCACGAGACCGCCTGCCGTGCCCACATCCCCTGGATACATGCGCACGGCGTAGAACGGCCCCTCCTCGATCGGCCCGAGATTGGGGTTCGGTTTGATGGTCGGGTCTCCATGACAGCGATCGAATGCGCGCGAGCCGCGACCGTAATCTTCGTCGACGCCCGTTTCGCAGAAGCCGTTGAAGCGCTTGACGGTCCCGAGCAGCCCAGCACGGTCGATACTGCATTTCGCGGCCAGTTCTTCGAGCGTGCCAGCCTTGATCATGTATCCACTGTCGAGCCACTTCTGCGGAATCTGGCCCGGCATCGCCGTGCCCCACGGGTAGTACTTACGCTGCCGGCTGTCCATGACGACCCATGCGGGAACGGCCTTACCGGTCTGCTTGTGGCGCTGGTACATGCGTTGACCGATTTCCATGTACGCTCCGGCTTCGTCGCAAAAGCGCTCGCCGTCCTGGTCGACCATGATCGAAAACGGCAGCGACAGGTCGAGGTGATGCATGAACGGCAGCGGCGAACCATCCGGCGCGCGTGCACCTTCGGGCAATTCCTCGTTGGGACCGAGCGACGTCACGACCCACCACGCTTCCTCCATGCAGTCCACTGCGCCGCCGAGCGCAATCGCGGCTTGCAGGATTTCACCGGTATCGCCCGGATTCGCATTGGTCCAGTCCGCGGACGACGGCTGCGGCTGGTACCTGCGGCGCATTTCCGCGTTGTGTGAAAAGCCGCCGGTATTCAGCAGGACGCCTTCGCGAGCGCGCACGCGCAACTCGCGGCCGCTGCGTACCGCGACGATGCCGGTCACGCGTCCATCCTCGACGATGAACTCGCGCACCGGCGTGTCCGTCCAGATCGGCACGTTCGCGCGCAGCGCCATCTGCAGCATGCGCCCCTGAATCGCCGCGCCGTTGGCCACGAGCTCCTTGCCGGTGATCTTCTGGTAGAGCATCCGGCCACCCAGTTGCATCGCCTTGCGCTTGCCGCCCCACGTCCGCTTCATCAGAAACAGTTGCGGATACTCGTCCGAGTTGGCCGGCATCGACGGCCCCTTGTAGCGCGACAGACGCGGCGCCCATTCGCCCAGTTCCTTCACGTCGAACAACCTGGCCAGCAGCGACCGGCCACGCGGCTCGCCGCCGGGCAGCGTGTCGTAGTAATCGGACCAGCCGTCCGCGTACACGAACTGCATCCCCTGCTGCTCGAGAAACTCGGCCATCTTCGGGCCGGTGCGCAGGTAAGCCTCGCGTCGCGCGTCAGAGGTGCCCGGGCCTTGATAAGTAACCGCCGCATCGAAGTACTGGCGCGCGCGTTCATAGGAATCGCTGACGCCGTGACGCTTCATCACATGATTGTTCGGAAGCCACCAGACCCCGCCCGAATATCCGGTCGAGCCGCCGACCTTCGCCTGCTTCTCGATGATCAGTGCTTTTTTGCCCACCGACTTGCAGGCAAGCGCCGCACACATCGAACCCCCGCCGCTGCCGACCACCACGAAGTCGTAGGTTGCGTCCCAGTTTGTCGACATCACTCATCCCGCGCGATGAATTCGCGCAGCGCGCGATGGAAGTTCGAAACCGACGATTCCTGCAGCGGATTGGTGCGCAAACCCTTGAAGCCGCGCGACTTCATGCCCTGCTGAACGTTGGTCATGTTCTGGAAGTCCTGCCACAGGATCAGGCCGAAGTTCTCCTGCGCGTTCTCCTTCCAGTCGTCCACGCCGTAATAGAACTCGCGCTTCAACGGCGGCTCCGCCCCAGGCGCGAAGCGCTGCAGCGACCAGATGTCGTAGATGCACGAATCCGGGTTGTCGCCGTCCGGCCGCGCGCGATAGAACAACGCGCCGTCCGGGTACGGCAGGAACACCAGATTCGGAAAGACGTGCCAGTCCGCTCCCGCGCGACCCAGTTGCTCGAAAGAGATCTCGGGCCAGCCCGCACCCTCGGCAATGGCCGCCTCGCGCTGAAATTCCATCGCCTTCCCAAGGACTTCGAACTGGTTACCCGACGGCGACATTTCGGTCATCAGGCGCTTCGCGGCTTCGTAATCGCGCGCGGTATTGATCGCCTTCAGAGTCTCTTCCATTACCCGGAAAAAGTTCACGAGCCCCTGGCGGACGTCTTCCGGCATCGGCTTGCCGGTTCGCGGCGAGGGCGCGCCGATCATCCGCGTAGCCGTCGAATAACCAAACATCCCATGGCGGCCATAGGAGAAACTGCGCGTCACGTCATCGCCGGCGACGTCGAGCAGTTGCGGATGGGTTGCCGCTACGTGATAACCCTCGTTGAACGCTTCGAGCGCAACCTTCCAGTTGCACGGCAGACGAATCGACTTGTACCAGCGGTAGCGCATCTTTTCGAACTCGAAGCAGTTCGTGATCTCCGGCACCGGGTCGAGAAATTTCGCGAGCGGCTCTGCATCCGGATCCATATTGATGAACACGAACCCGCCCCACGTATCGACCAGTACGTTCGTGAGACGAAGGTCCCCGTCAGCCATGTCCGGGCAACCTTCCCAATCTTGCCTGTCGAGCACACGCGCAAGACTGCCATCCAGATTCCACTGCCAGCCGTGATAGGCGCAGTGAAATTTCGCGGCCTTGCCACAGCCATTAGTCAGGCGCCGGCCACGGTGCTGGCAGACGTTGAAGAAGGCCTTGATCTGATCTCCCGCGGTTCGCACCACGATGATCGATTCGCCGGCCACGTCGAAGGTCACGAAGTCGCCCACGTTGGGAATCTCTTCGAGACGGCAGGCGACCTGCCAGATTCGCGGCCAGAGGCGCTCTTTCTCGCGCTCGAGAAACTGATTCGACAGGTAACTGTCCTTCGGGACAAAATCGAGGCGGACAGTGTGCTCACCCGAATCGGGACTGGTGTTACCCATTGTTATCTCCTTCGTCATATGGCCGGCGTAGGCACCGGTTCCGCCTTTTTATGTGGGGGCCGCGCAGTCGACGGCCATATTGCAACTAGCTGTTCAATTATCTTGAACAGCGTTCCGCTCGGTGTCAATCCGGGCGAACGTCAATCGAGCGCCGTGGTCAGTGCCGGGACAGCGTCGAAGAGGTCGGCGCTCAGACCGTAGTCGGCCACCTGAAAGATCGGCGCCTCGCTGTCCTTGTTGATCGCGACGATGACTTTCGAGTCCTTCATACCGGCGAGATGCTGAATCGCGCCTGAGATACCCACCGCGATATACAACTGAGGCGCGACGATCTTGCCGGTCTGGCCGACCTGATAGTCGTTCGGCACGAAGCCGGCGTCGACCGCGGCGCGCGACGCGCCGACTGCGGCGCCAAGCTTGTCCGCGAGCGCGTCGAGCAGTTTGAAGTTGTCGCCGTTCTGCATGCCTCGGCCGCCCGACACCACGATGTTGGCTGCCGCAAGCTCCGGCCGGCTCGATTTCGTCAGTTCCTGGCCGACGAAACGGGCCTTGTCGAAAACCGCTGCCGATGCGACTGCGCGCGACGGCGCGGCGGCCGAACCGGTAGCGGCCGCATCGAAGGCGGTCGGACGAATCGTGACGACCTTGATTGCGTCGGACGATTGGACCGTGGCGAGTGCATTGCCGGCGTAGATCGGACGCACGAACACATCGGGGGCCTTGAAAGCGATCACGTCGGAAATCTGCGCGCTGTCGAGCAGCGCGGCCACCCGCGGCATGAAGTTCTTGCCCACGGCCGTGGAGGCCGCGATCACGTGCGTATAACCGCTAGCCAGCGAAACGACGAGTGCGGCCAGATTTTCCGGCAGCCCATGCGCGTATTCGGGTGCATCCGCGACGAGCACTTCGGCGACGCCGGCAACGTTCGCGGCCTGCTCTACCACCGCCGACGCACCGTGGCCTGCGACCAGTACATGAATCTCGCCGCCCGCAGCGCCCGCCGCCGTGATGGCGTTGAGCGTGGCGCGCTTGAGGCTTGCGTTGTCGTGTTCGGCGATAACGAGAATAGTCATGATCAGATCACCTTCGCTTCGTGACGAAGCTTTTCAATCAGCGCTGCAACATCGGGAACCATCACGCCGCCCTTACGCGCCGGCGGCTCGGTCACTTCGAGAACCTTCAGACGAGGTGCAACGTCGACCCCAAGCGCGTCGGGGCTCAGCGTCTCCAGCGGCTTCTTCTTCGCTTTCATGATGTTGGGCAGCGTCACATAGCGCGGACTATTCAGACGCAAGTCCGTCGTGACCACCGCCGGCAGATCGAGCGCGACACGTTCGAGTCCGCCATCGATCTCACGCGTGACGAGCAGTTGTTGACCGTCCACTTCCGTCTTGAACGCGAACGTGGCTTGCGGCCAGCCGAGCAACGCGGCGAGCTTCTGGCCGGTTTGTCCCGCGTCGTTGTCGATGGCCTGCTTGCCGAGCAGCACCAGTTGCGGAGTTTCCCGCGCGGCCACGGCGGCCAGCAGCTTGGCGACCGCGAGCGGCTGCAGATCCGCATCGCTTTCCACCAGCACCGCGCGATCAGCCCCCATCGCGAGCGCCGTACGCAGTACCTCCTGCGATTGCGTGGTTCCCGCGGACACCACGACGACTTCACTCGCCACGCCCGCTTCCTTGAGGCGCACCGCCTCCTCCACCGCGATCTCATCGAACGGGTTCATGGCCATTTTCACGTTGGCCAGATCGACGCCCGAACCATCGGACTTCACCCGAGGTTTCACGTTGTAGTCGATCACGCGCTTCACCGCGACCAGTATTTTCAATTTGACGCTCCGAACGCTTTGTTGAACAATGTTCTATATTCTGAACTAATCTTTTTGTAGCTGTCAACGAGAAGAATGAGGAGGACGTCGCTTGTCGCTCAATTCGACGCCCTCGTTCGACACCATGGAGACGACCAATGAAGCTCTATCGATGTGAACGGTTTGAAGGTATTGCGGGTCTGGCACTACGCGAGGAACCCGATCCGGCGCCGCCCGGCGCTCACCAGGTACTGGTACAGGTCAATGCGAGTTCGTTGAATTTCCGCGAGTTGCTGCTGGTCAACGGTGCGTATCGCGACTGGATGGCGCCTAACTTCATTCCGGCCTCGGACGGCGCGGGCGTCGTGCATGCCGTCGGCCCAGGCGTGCGGCGCTTCCGACCCGGCGACCGGGTGATGGCCAATTTCGCGCAGAACTGGCACGGCGGCACCCGCCCGCAACACGCGGATACGCTGGGCCGCGGCGCTATCGTCGAAGGCATGCTGCGCGACAAGGCGGTGCTGAGCGAGGAAGAGCTGGTTAGCGTTCCGGATCATCTTTCCGACGAGGAGGCCGCAACGCTGCCTTGCGCCGCGCTCACCGCATGGAACGCGCTGTGCCAGCATGCGCCGCTGCTGCCGGGCCAAACCGTGCTCGTACAGGGCTCTGGCGGGGTATCGCTGTTCGCTCTGCAGCTCGCCCGTCTGTTCGGCGCGCGCGTGATCGCGACTTCGTCGAGCGAAGCGAAGCTCAAACGGCTTGCCGAACTCGGCGCCGACGCCACGATCAACTACCGCGACACGCCGAATTGGGATGACGCCGTGCTGCGCCTGACCGATGGCTTTGGGGTCGATCTGGTCGTCGAGGTGGGCGGCGCCCAAACCTTCGGCAAGTCCATTGCCGCCACTCGCGACAGCGGGCGCATCAGCGTGGTCGGACTGCTGACCGGCGCCCCCTCTCCCGGCGAAGGATTCTTCGCGCGCGGACTGTCGATCGCGCCGATCCGCGTCGGCTCCCGTCAGGATTTCGAAGCGATGAACCGCGCGATCGGACTCCACAAGCTCAAGCCCGTCATCGACTCGGTTTATGACTTTGCGCGCGTACCGGATGCGCTGCGGCACCTCGAAAGCCAGCAGCATTTCGGCAAGATCGTCATTCGCCACCGGTAACCAGCCTTCGCATGATCCACGGAGTCAGACTATGAAACTCTTTTCACTGGAAGGACAGATTGCGCTCGTCACCGGCGCGTCGCGCGGCCTCGGCTTCGCCATGGCTAACGCGCTGGCGGCAGCGGGTGCGACGGTGATACTGTGCGCGCGTTCGCGCGCGAGCCTCGAAACCGCTGCGAAATCGATTCGTCAAGCGGGCGGCGACGTCGATATCGAACCGTTCGACCTCACCGATCAGGGCGCAATCAGAAACGGCGTTCGCAACGTCCTTGCACGCCACGGACGCATCGACGTCCTGCTCAACAATGCCGGCATTTGCGAGTGGAGTGATTTTCTGCAGTCGAACCTCGACATGTGGCAAAGAACGATGGATACCAACGTCACGGCCGCCTACGTGCTCGCGCAGGAAGTTGCGCGCCAGATGATCGACCGCGGACACGGACGCATCATCAACGTCGGGTCTTATGTGTCGGTGCTCGGTCGCGAGAAGCTGCAGGCATACGTGGCCAGCAAGCACGCGATTGCCGGACTGACGAAATCGCTCGGCGCGGAACTGGGCCGACACGGCATTCGTTGCAACGGCATCTGCCCCGGCTACTTCCTCACCGAAATGGCCGAGCCTGTCACGTCCAACCCGCAGATGAAGGAAATCGTGCGCTCGCATATCTCGGTGGGACGCTGGGGGAACCCCGAGGAACTCGGCGGCGTCGCGGTTTTTCTCGCCTCCGAAGCGAGCTCCTACATGAATGGGCAAATGCTGATGGTCGACGGCGGGGTCTCGGAGATCCTGAGCTTCTCGATGTCCGTGGTGTAGCGCAACGAGCGGTTCGCCCCAACACGCCGCGTGACCTGCAGGCAACCCGGCCCGCTATCTCCACGGATAGCGGGCCAATTCTTTTGTCCTGCCAGGGTGCCGCTTGAAGAGCGGCACCCGTTACGCAGTCACGACCGCAGCGTTGCCTCACCGCTACAGGCCTCGACCTTCGTGGAACCGGCGGCGCCGCCCTTCGCCACTGCTTTACGCGAAATGCCTTGCAGCAGGAAATGCGACAGCGCCGGAATGAGGATCAGCGCGCCGATCATGTTCCACAGGAACATGAACGTGAGCAGGATGCCCATATCGGCCTGGAACTTGATCGGCGAGAACGCCCACGTTACGACGCCGGCAGCCAACGTCACACCGACCAGCGCCACGACCTTCCCGGTGAACTGCACCGCGTGCCGATAGGCTACACGCAGCGGCTGCCCAGCGCGCTGATACGCGAGCTGCACACTCAGCAGATAGAGCGCATAGTCGACGCCGATGCCCACGCCCAGCGCGATCACCGGCAGCGTTGCCACCTTCACGCCGATGCCGAGCTTGACCATCAGCGCCTCGCACAGCACCGACGTGATCCCGAGCGGCACGACCGCCACCACGACCGCGCGCCAGCTGCGGAACGTGATGAAGCACAGCAGGATCACCGCCGCATACACCATCAACAGCATCGTGCGGTTCGCCTTGGCAACAACGACGTTCGTCACCGCGTCGATGCCCGCCGACCCGGCGACCATCAGGAATTGATGATCGGCGTCGCTATGGGTTTTCGCGAATGCCTCTGCAGCCTCCATCACGCGCGACAGCGTCGCCGCTTTGTGATCGGTCAGATAGGCGATGACCGGTGCGGTGCCGCAGGTCTGGCTCAGCAGATCAGGATGATCGAGCAGGATCTGCCACACCGTCTTGTTCACGATTGAAGGCACGCGGTCGATCGTGTACCACTTCGGGTAGCCCTCGTAGAACCCGGACGTCATCCAGCGCGCGAGACCGCCGACCGAGGTGGTGGTCTGCACCCCCGGCACGCCCCGCAGTGCGGTTTCGAGCCGGTCCGCCTCGAGCACCAGCGGGAAGTTGTTGGCGTCGCAGGTGCCGTGCGACGACTTGCCGATCACGACGAACAGGTCGCTCGACAGACCGTAGTGCGCGTTGGTGTACGCGTTGTCGAGGTTATAACGCGACTCCGGCCTGAGTTCCGGCGCGCCCGAATCGAGGTCGCCGATCTGCAGGTGCTGACTGATCGACCAGCCGAACACCGTGAGCGCCGCCGCACAAACGATCGCACCGACAGCCCAGCGGCGCTCGGTGAAGCGATCAAGCAGATTCCACAACGCGCCCGCCGACGAGGTGCCGCGCGCGTCGTTCTGCTCGCCACGCACGCTGCGTCGTGCAGCCGACGGACTCACACCAATGTATGACAGTAGTACCGGCAGCAGCAGCAGGTTGGTGAAGACCAGCACGCCCACGCCAACGCTCGCGGTAAATGCCAGATCCTTGATTACCGGAATGTCGATCACCATCAGCACGGCGAAGCCAACCACGTCCGCGAGCAACGCCGTGAGACCGGCGAGGAAAAGCCGCCGGAACGTGTAGCGCGCCGCCACGTAGCGATGCGTGCCACGCCCGATGTCCTGCGTGATCCCGTTCATCTTCTGCGCGCCGTGCGAGACGCCGATCGCGAAAACGAGAAACGGTACGAGCACCGAGTACGGGTCTAGCACATAGCCGAGCGTGCGAATGATGCCGAGCTGCCAGACCACCGCAATCAGCGAACACCCCACCACCAGCAGCGTGCTGCGATAGCAGCGCGTATAGAGAAAGATCACGACGAGGGCGATCCCCGCGGCCGCGCCGAAGTACATCGCTACCAGCTTGAGTCCGTCGATCAGGTCGCCGATCAGTTTCGCGAAGCCCACCACGTGAACCTGCACCTCGCCGCGGCCCTCCGCTTTGATGACCTCGTCGATCCGGTGCGAGAGCTTCGCGTAGTCGAGCGGCTTGCCGGTATCGGCGTAATGATCGAGCAGCGGCAGCTGGATCATGCTCGAATGCAGATCGTTCGACACGAGGCTGCCCACGATGTTGGCGCGGGCAACGTTGGTGCGCAGCTGTTCGACTGCCTGCGCGGACGCGTCGAAGCCGTCCGGCATCACCGGTCCCCCTGCGAAGCCGCGCTCCGTGACCACGTTCCAGCGCACGATCGGCATCCAGAGCGACTTCACGCCAGGCCGGTCGACGCCCGGAATCAGGAACAACGCGTCGTTGATACGCCGCAGCGCCGCGAGATATTTCGGATCGTAGATGTCACCCGACGGATTCTCGACGACGATCCGCAGCGAATTGCCGAGTCCTTTCAGATCCGCCTTGTTGGCGAGGTAGTTTTTGATGTACGGATGCGACAGCGGAATCATCTTCTCGAAGCTCGCATTCACATCGAGCCGCAGCGCCTGAAATCCAAGCACCGCCGTGATGATCGCGCAGATGATGATGAGCCACGGACGCCGGTTGAAGATCAACCGCTCGAGCGCGTTACCCGAGCGCGTATCGAAGCTGGCAAGATCCGCCACCACGGGCATCTTGTCGAATTGGGCATTGTTGCCGCCAGCCATGTCTGCTCCCCCTTAGGGTCTGTTTACATATGGAACGCACGTGCGTTGCCGCGAGAAGGGCCGCTCGCAAGGATTGCGACGCCGCGAATACTCGACGTATTCGCAAGGAGCATGAC